>JASLBL010000043.1 GCA_030146615.1 Actinomycetes bacterium | reverse complement strand
ACCCTCGCCGGCAACCAGGCCGAGGTCACCGTCGACAACGTCGCGGCCAATGTCCCGGTGACCATCTGCGGCAACAGCGTCGGCCTGCTCGGCGACGCCGCGGCCAGCTGCGGCACCGGCACCACCACCAACCCGGGCACCGGCACCGGCACGATCATCGACCTCGGCACCGGCGGTGGGACCGACACCAGCACCACCGCTGAGATCGACCTCAGCATCGGGACGCCGGGGACCGACACCAACACCAGCACCGGCGCCGACGTCGTCATCAGCATCGGCACCTCCGGCGTCGGCACCGGCACCGACCCCGGCATCGGCGTCGGGGTCAACACCGGGACCGGGGGGATCATCGCCCCACCGCCCGGCACCACCGACCCCAGCCCAGGCCGGACCGACACCACCGGCACCGACGGCACCCCAGGGACGACCGGGACCACCGGGACCATCGGGATCCCCGGGACCGTCGGCCTGACCCCCGGCTCCGGCGGGTCTGACGGCTCCGCCACCAGCCTGTCTCCGCTGCGTCCGTCCGTCGCCGGCTCCGGCGGCCTGCCGTTCACCGGCGCCGCCAGCGACCTGCTCGCCATCGCCGCCCTCGGGCTGCTGATCGCGGGTGCCCTGGTCGTGCGGGCAACCCGGCCCGCCGCCGCAACGGAAGGAGGTGGTGACCGGTAGTCCCGCCGGGGCGGCCGGACAGCAAGCGCTGATGGTCACCGGCCGCTGATCGGCATTGACGCGTGGGTCGCACGGCGCGGGGCGTGCGGCCCACGCTCTCCCTCGCACCGGCCTCGGGAGGGCCAGGCGGCCTCTCACGAACCCGGGTACGCCGGGCTTCAGCGCCCGGCGAAGAACCCGCGGACGACCTCGACCACCCGGTCCTGCTGGGCCTCGGTCAGCTCCGGGTACAGGGGCAGCGACAGGCACTCGGCCGCCCAGGCCTCGGTGGCCGGCAGGTCGCCGCGGGCCAGGCCGAGGTGGTGCCAGGCCGGCTGGAGGTGCAGCGGGACGGGGTAGTGGACCCCGGCCCCGACCCCGGCCGCCCGGCAGGCCGCGAGCAGCTCGTCGCGGTGTCGGGTCCGGACCACGTGGAGGTGCCGGGCGCTGGTGCGGCCCTCGACCCGGGCCGGCGGCACCAGGTCGCCCACCCCGGCCAGGGCGTCGTCGTAGCGGGCGGCCAGCCGCTCGCGGGCGGCGTTGCCGGCCTCCAGCCGCTCCAGCTTGACCCGGAGCACGGCCGCCTGGAGGGTGTCGAGGCGCTCGCCCCAGCCGACCTCGGCGTGCTCGTACTTGGAGGTCCGGCCGTGGTCGCGGAGCCGGGCCACCCGGTCGGCCAGCTCGTCGTCGTCGCATGTGACCGCGCCGGCGTCGCCGAACGCGCCCAGGTTCTTGCCCGGGTAGAAGCTGAACGCGGCCAGCCGCCCGGCCGACCCGGCCCGCCGCACCCGCCCGTCGGCTCCTGTCAGGGTCGCCCCGTGGGCCTGGGCGGCGTCCTCGACCACGGGCACGCCGGCGTCTGTGGCCACGGCCAGGATCGCCGGCATGTCGACCGGCAGGCCGTACAGGTGGACGGGCAGGACCGCGGCCGTGCCCTCGACGGCGCCGGCCAGGGCCTTGGGGTCCATGCCGCCGGTGGCCTCGTCGACGTCGACGAACCGCGGCCGGGCTCCGGCATGGACGATCGCCTCGGCCGAGGCGGTGAAGGTGTGGGCCACGGTCGCGACCTCGTCGCCCGGCCCGACCCCGAGGGCGGCCAGGGCCAGGTGGATCGCGGCCGTTCCCGAGGCCACCCCGACCGCCCGCCGGACCCCGCTGAAGTCCGCGAAGGCGGCCTCGAACGCGGCCACCTCCGGCCCCAGGATGAACCGGCCCGATCCCACCACCCCGGCGACGGCCGCGTCCAGCTCCGCCTGCTGGGCCAGGTAGGCGGCCCGGACGTCGACCAGCGGAACGGCGTCGGCCACCTGGCTGCTCCTCGATCTCGGGTTCGGGCCTGCCGGTCATGGTGGCACCACCGGCGCCTCCCGCTCAATCGGGCGGCTACCATCCGCCCGGTGACCCGGGGGGTGGGATGGGCCGGCGACGGCCCGGAGGAGGAGGCGGCCGTGGCGGACCGAGCTGGCGTGCGGGTGGAGCGGGACGGGCCGGTCACGGTGGTGACGATCGACCGGCCGGAGCGGCGCAACGCCGTCGACGGGCCGGCCGCGGACGCCCTGGCGACGGCGTTCCGCGAGTTCGGCCGCGACCCGGGCGCCTCGGTCGCCGTGCTCACCGGCGCCGGCGGGGCCTTCTGCGCCGGGGCCGACCTGAAGGCGCTGGCCGCCGGCGACCCGCCCCGGGTGGCCGCCGACGGCGACGGGCCGATGGGCCCGACCCGGCTGCGGCTGGCCAAGCCGGTGCTGGCCGCCATCGAGGGCCCGGCGGTGGCCGGCGGGCTCGAGCTGGCCATCTGGTGCGACCTGCGGGTGGCCGCCGAGGGCGCCACCCTGGGCGTGCTCAACCGCCGCTTCGGGGTGCCGCTGATCGACCTGGGCACGATCCGGCTGCCCCGGATCGTCGGCCACGGCCGGGCCATGGACCTGCTCCTCACCGGGCGGGCCGTCGGGGCGGCCGAGGCCCTGGCCATGGGCCTGGTCAACCGGGTCGTGCCCGACGGCCAGGCCCTCCCGGCCGCGGTCGGGCTGGCCCACGAGCTGGCCGCACTGCCCCAGGCCGGCCTGCGCAACGACCGGCTGTCGGCTATCGAGCAGTGGGACCTGCCCGAGCCGGAGGCGGTGGCCAACGAGTTCCGCCGCGGGCTGGCGACCATCGCCTCGGGCGAGGCGGCCGCCGGCACCGCCGGCTTCATGAAGGGGAGCGGCCGCCACGGCGGCGCCCGTTCCCCAGATCCGGAAACCGAAACTAGGTAGTTGTTCGTGTCCGGGCAGGTTTGTCGTGGGTGCCACCAGCTTGCTAAGTTCCGCGCTGTCGATCGGCTGTTCGCAGATGAGGGGGCCTCAGCGCCGTGTCCCGACGACTCGTCCTTGTCCTCGCGCTCGTGGTCGCCCTGTGCGGCACCGTGGTCGCCAACGCCACCGCCGACGTCCAGGCGGACGTCAGCGTCCAGATCAAGCTTCCCCTGCCCGCCCTGCCGCTCGGTCCTGGCCCGCTGTTCCCGCTGGACAGCTACGGGCCGAGGGCCGACGACAACGCCGTGCTGCGCTGGAGCGAGCAGACCCTGGCCGCCATCCGGGTCCTCAAGACCGGCCCGACGGTCAACGCCCGCGCCCTGGCCATCGTCCACACCGCCATGTACGACGCCTGGGCGGCCTATGACGCCAAGGCGGTCGGTACCCGCCTGGGCGGGTCGCTGCGCCGCCCGGCGGCCGAGCGCACCGACGCCTACAAGAGCCAGGCGGTCAGCTACGCCGCCTACCGGGCTCTGCTCAACGTGTTCCCGGCCCGCTCGGCCGACTTCCGCGGGCTGATGACGGCGATGGGCTACAACCCCGACGATGCCTCGACCGACCCGGCCTCGCCGACCGGGGTCGGCAACCAGGCCGCCGCGGCCGTGCTCGCCTTCCGGGCCACCGACGGGTCCAACCAGGCAGGCGGCTACGCCGACACCTCCGGCTACGTCCCGGTCAACACCCCCGACCAGGTCAACGACCCGTTCCGCTGGCAGCCGCTGCGCCACCCCAGCCCCAGCGGGGCCACCGTCGTCCAGAAGTACTCGACCCCCCACTGGCAGAACGTCACCCCGTTCGCACTGACCTCGCCCAACCAGTTCCTCCCGCCGGGCCCGACCCAGCGGACGCTGCTCCAGCTGGACCAGGAGATCACCGACACCCTGCTCCAGAGCGCCACCCTCACCGACCTGTCGAAGGTCCGGGCCGAGTACTGGGCCGACGGGCCGGAGAGCGAGACGCCGCCCGGGCACTGGCTGCTGTTCGGCGGGGCCGTGTGCCGGGCCCGGGGCTACAACCTCGACCAGAGCGCCAAGCTGACCTTCGCCCTGGCCAACGCCGAGCTGGACGCCAGCATCGCCGCCTGGAACGCCAAGCGCCGCTGGGACTACGTGCGGCCGATCACCGCGGTCCGGCACCGCATGAAGGGCAAGCTGGTGCTGGCCTGGGCCGGCCCCTACAAGGGCACGCGGCTGATCAGGGGCGAGACCTGGCATCCGTACCAGGCGGCGACCTTCCCGACCCCGCCGTTCCCCGAGTACGTGTCCGGGCACTCCACCTTCAGCGGCGCCGGGGCCCGGGTCCTGCAGCGGTTCACCGGCAGCGACCTGTTCGGGGCCAGAGTGACGGTCCGCCCGGGCCGCTCGTTCGTCGAGCCCGGAGCGACTCCGCTGCTCCCGACGATCTTGATCTGGCCGACGTTCAGCGCGGCCAGGGACGAGGCCGGCAACTCCCGTCGCCAGGGAGGCATCCACTTCCCCGACGCCGACAACCACGGGCGGACCCTCGGCGCCTCGGTCGGCCAGCAGGCCTGGAACAAGGCCCAGGGATTCTTCAACGGCACGGCGGGCGGATAGCCCCCCCTCCCGCCCGCCTGGCGGCTGCCGCGCGGTTCGCCCACCCTCGAAGGAAGGCGACCGCGCGGCAACCCGCCGCTCCGGCCGAGCTCACCAGCGGACGTACTCGGCCATGTTGGGATGGTCGAAGATCATCGTCTCCTGCATGGTGAGCTCGCGCCCCCTGCCCGCCTCGACGGCCCGCCGGTACATGGCCAGGGCGATGGCCACGTCGACGAACGCCAGCCCGACGGCGTTGAAGTAGACGCGCTCGTCGTCGGCCTCCCGGCCCGGCTTGTCGCCGGCCACGACCTCGTCGAGGTTGGCGTGGATGTCGGCGTCGCTGAGCTCGCCGTCCTTGTACATCCGGCTCAGGGTCTGGGTGCGGTGCTTCACCGTCTCCCAGTCGTCGCAGACGATCTTCTGGCACTGTTTGGCCACCGCGTACTCGTCCTCCCAGCCGCCGACGTGGCTGTAGAAGGACCCCGGCTGCATCCAGCCCGCCTTGAGCAGGGGCGCCTGGGCGCTGGTCGCGGTGACCAGGATGTCGGCCCCCTCCATGGCCCGGGCGCCGTCGGTGCCGGTCGCCACCAGCTCCATGTCGGGGACCAGCGGGGCGAGCTCGCGGACGAACTGCTGCTCCTCTGTGGCCGTCCTGGCCGAGACCCGGCACTCGGCCAACGTCGGGCGCACCGTCTTCATGGCCAACAGGTGCATCTTGGCCTGCTCGCCGCTGCCGATGAAGCCGATCACCCGGGCCTCGGGCGGCGCGAAGTGCTTGGCCGCCAGCGCCCCCATGGCCCCGACCCGGATGTTGGAGGCCAGCGTCCCCTCGAGCACCGCGATCGGGAACCCCTTCTCGATCTCGGAGAGGATGAACAGCGCGGTCAGGTTCTGGAGCCCGAACCGGGGCACGTTGGGCGGGAAGACCGACACCCACTTCATGCCGCAGACCTTCTCCAGCAGCAGGGTCGACGGCAGGCAGTTGATCCGCTCCTGGGTCTCCTGGTTGAAGATCTGCACGATCTTCTCGGGAAACAGCACGTCACCGTTGCGGTGGGCCAGCAGGGCCGACTCGGCCGCCCCGATGGCCAGCCGGAAGTCGAGGCAGCCGGCCTGAAGGAGATCTTCCTGGGACAGGTAGGTGAACCGGATCGCGTGCTCGGCCTCGCCCATGTCCTCACCCCTCCAGGAACGCCACCGCGCGGCAGAACGCCGCCTCCCCGCCGACGAACTTCCACGGGAAGCAGCCGAACTGGATGCGCTGGTCCAGGACCTCGTCGATCTGGCCGCCCAGGTTCTCGATGTGGATCACGTCATGGGGGAACAGCAGGGTGTGCATGATCTGCAGATCCCGCTTGGGAAAGATCTCGTCCAGCGACCACCCGAGCGCGGCCTCGGCGTCCTCGGCCTCGTCAGGCCGGATCTTGCGAATCACGGTGTTCATCGGATGGTCGGCGCTGCCCGCGTCGACCGCCAGCCAGCGCACCCCCCGGTCCAGCACCCACTCGGCGAACTCCCGCGTCGGCCCCGGATGCCGCACGAAGTAGCGGGTCTCGTCCACCTGACTGCGGTCGACCCAGTTCTCGTTGTAGAAGCGGTGATAGCCGGTGTGGATGATCAGGATGTCGTCCCGCTCAACCCTGAGCCCGGTCTCCCGCTCCCACCGCTCGAACTGCTCGGGCCCGTACAGCTGGTAGTCGCCGACCCCCATCCGCTCCAGGTCGACCACCACCGCCGACCCCACCAGCCAGGGCAGCGGCAGCTCCCCGATGGTCTTGCCGGCCGACCAGAAATGCACCGGCCCGTCCAGGTGCGTGCCCACATGCAGGGTCGAGGTGATCTCCTGCCCACCCACCTTGTCGAACGCCAGCCGCTTGACCCACTTGATCGAGGGCCCGTCATAGCTCGCGAACGCCGGCGTGTGCATGCTGAAGTCCTGCGACAGATCGAGCACCCGCATCGACTCGAGCCCCACCACGTCTCCCTTCGTCGGACACCGCTGCTCGGACCGTTCTTCCCCCTGACGCTATCCGACCCCAGCCCCGGCGGCGAGAAGCACCGCCGTGACGCCGATCCCGCCCGCATACGCCCGCCCGCTCCCGTGGCCGAGCCGGTCCAGCCGCGCCAGCGCCCCGGGCCAGTTCGCCCCGGCCGCGGGGTCGAAGTCGAGCAGCCGCCCGGCGGGTTCGGGCAGCCGCCGCTGGGAGGCCAGGGCCAGCAGGGTCGCCGACAGGGCGGTGGTCCGCCCGTGGGTCGGGGCCAGCGCGTCGAGCAGTGGGTTGAGGGTTAGTCCGCGCGGCCTCGTTGCTGGGCCGAGGACGGCCAGGGTCCCGGCGACGGCGGCGAGTAGGTCGTCGCCCTCTGGCGTGAGGCCTGGCCCGCGCCCCAGGAGGGCGCGAGCGGCCGCGGCAGCGGGTTCCGGGTCGCGATCGCGAACCGCCCCGAACAGCAGCGTCAGCGCGGCAGCCCCGTCCGGGTCGGCCGCAGTAGCCAACCCGACCCCGGCCAGTTCGCGAACCAGGGTGCTCGGACCCGCGCCCCCGGGCTGCTGAGGTTCCCATGTGCGGGTGCCAGTGAGGTCGCCTACGGGGGCGCCCGGCTCTGGGGCCCCCGGCTGCTGAGGCCCCCGGAGGGGAAGAGTAGCCGACCCCGGGAGCGGGTGCGTCTCATTGTCCACAGCCCCCTTGGCCGCTGTCCCTGGGCGGGACCCGAGGGCGCGGAGGATGGCCGCTCCCCGGGCTGCCATCCCCTCCGGCGTCACGCCCGTGGGAACGGGGACCGTCGGGTCCCAGAGTGGGGGAGTGATCGGATCCCAGGTGATCCGCAGCGGTCCCAGCGTCATCAGGCCCGGGGTCAGGTGGGCGGTCGCGCCGGGGGTGACGCCCGGGTGGGAAAGGGCGCCGGACCCGGCGGAGAGGGCGATGGCGTTGGGAAGGAGCGGGACCTCGCGGGTGGTGATGGCGATCACGAACCCGCCCACGTCGACCCAGGCGGCGGTGGCCCCCGCGCCGAGGACCACACCCGCGACCCCGCCGGCCGGGTCCTCGCCCTCGAACCCTCCGGTCAGGCGCTCCAGAACCGGGGTGGCGACCAGGTGGGCGGGAAGGGTGACCACGCGCGAGCCGGCTCAGGCGGTGGCGGGGGCGGTGTCGGCAAGTGACCGAACGGCGGCCACGAACGCCTCCATGGGAGGCTCCACCAGCCCGGCGCCGACCTGCCCGACGCCAGGGTCCTTGTGGGCGATGCCGGTGTTGACGGTGGGCAGGACCCCGGTGTGGACCACCTCACGGGCGTCGATGCCGAGCGGGGTGCCGCGGAAGCCGAGGGCCGGGAGCTGGTAGGAGCTGCTCTCGGCCCAGGTGATGTCGTACATGGACAGGGTCGCCGCGACCGCGTCCTCGGGGGTGCCGCCGACGAAGCGGACGATCGCCGGGGCGGCGGCCATGGCCATCCCGCCGATGCCGATGGTCTCGGTGATGGTCGAGTCGCCGATGTCCCGGTTGGCGTCCTCGGGACCGAACCCGGGCAGGTAGAGGCCGTCGACGACGCCGGCCGGCCCGGTGAACCAGCGGTCCCCGGTGCCGGCCAGGCGGACCCCGAACTCGGTGCCGTTGCGGGCCATGGCGGTCACGATCGAGGAGCCGGCGGTCCCGGCGGCCGCGTCGGCGGTGGCCTTGCCGGCGGCCATGGCCAGGTTGAGGAAGAAGTGGTCGTTCCCGGAGATGAACTCGGCCGCGGCGACCACGTCGGCGGTCGGCTCGTCGACGGCCAGCAGGGCCGGCAGCAGCGCCCGCAGCAGCAGCGAGGTGCCGGCCCGGTTGCGGTTGTGGCCCTCGTCGCCCATCTGCAGCGCCTGGGCGATCAGGCCCCGGAGGTCGAGCGGCTCGGGCAGCCGCTCCAGGGCGGCGGCCAGGACCCTGGCGAGGACGTCGCGCATCCAGGCCAGCCGGTCCAGCACCTGGGCGTCGTAGGCGCCGTACCGGAGCACCTTGCCGAGGCCCTCGTTGAGGGTGCAGAAGGCGCGGTTGCCCGAGGCGCCGTTCTCGACCACCCACACCGGCATGGAGGCGCTGACCACCCCGGCCATGGGCCCGACGGCCCCGCGCTCGTGGCAGGGGCCGAACCGCAGCTCGCCCCGACCGGCCAGCCGCACCGCCTCCTCCGGGTCGGCGGCGAGACCCTCGTAGACGGCCGCGCCGATGATGGCGCCTCGCAGCGGCCCGCACATCTCGGCCCAGTCGATCGGCGGGCCGGCGTGGAGCAGGGTCCGCTCGTCCAGGCCGGGCAGCAGGTCGCCCGCCCGGCCGATCCCGGTCACCCGCGGCTCGGCCGCCTGCATGGCCGCCACCGCCCGGTTGTTGGCGGCCGCGATCTCGCCGGCACGGGCGGCCAGGCGCTCCAGCGCCTCCCCGGCCCCCTCGGCGGGCGGCCGCCACTCGACCCGGGCCACCTCGGCCTGCTGGCGTTCCAGCTCCCCGGCGAACAGCTCCACCCCGGCGTTGACGACCCTGAGCGGCCGCCCCAGGAGCTCGCTCACGCCGGATCACCGCCCGGCTGGTTACCGAGCCCGGCGGCGGCCAGGGCGAGGCGGGCGGCCTGGGCGCTGGAGCGGGTGACCAGAGCGCCGGCCGCACGCAGGAGGGCCGCCTGGCCGTCGAGACCCTGTGGGTCGCCGGCGGCGCCGCACAGCGACACCACCACCGAGAGGCCGCCCGGGCGGTCGAGCATGGCCCGCTCGATGTGTCCCTGCAGCTCACCCGCCGGGTCGGGGTGGGCCCCGTAGCCGAGAACCACGTCCAGCAGCACCACCCCGGTCTCCGGGTCGGCCGCCTCCCGGCGGAACCGTTCGTTCCGCAGGCCCGGGTCGATCATCGGATGGGCCCGCCCCTCGGTCATGGCGTCGTCGCCGAAGTCCACGAACGTGTGCCCCTCGCTCCGGTTCGGGTCGGCCAGCCGCCACTCGGACCGCAGCGGGATGTTGGAGGCAACCCGCCCCACGACCCCCGCCACCACCGCCATCGCCTCATAGCAGAGGGTCCCCCCACAGAACAGCCCGCGGATCGCTCCGGGTGTGACGGCCGGCGGGTCGGTCGGGGAGGGGTCGGCCGTGGGTGAGTCGGCCGTGGGTGGGGTGGCCGGAGATGCGGTGGCCGAGGGCAGGACGGAACCTCGACGCTCGGCGCCGGGCCCCCCGGAGGGGGAGCGTAGCTCAGCGGCAGATTGTGGTGCTCCGGCTGTCCACAGCCCCCCGGCCGCCCCTGCGGCCCCCGCCCACCCGACGCTCGTGTCCCCGGCGCCCTCGCCTCCGGCTGCCCTCGCGGCCGCGGCCTCCAGAGAACTCGCGAACGTCACCCTCGGCGGGAGAGGTGGAGGGTCCGGCATGCCTGGGAAGGCGAGGACCGCCGGCTTGCCGGTGGCTGCGGCGGCGTCGGCGACCCGGCGGGCGACCTGGGGGTCGGGGGGCTTGGAGATGACCACCAGGCGCTCGGTCGCGTCGTCGGTGGCCAGCAGGTCGAGGGCGCGGAGGGTCATGATCCCGCCGACCTCGGGGGACAGGTCGCGGCCGCCGACCCCGATGGCGTGGGAGATGCCGATCCCGGCGGCGTCGAGCAGGCAGGCGACCTCCTGGATGCCGGTGCCTGAGGCGCCGACGACCCCGACCGGGCCGCGGCGGACGGCGTTGGCGAACCCGAGGCCGACGCCGTCCAGGATGGCGGTGCCGCAGTCGGGGCCCATGAGCAGCAGGCCACGGTCGACCGCGGTGCGCTTGAAGGCGGCCTCGGTGGCCGGGTCGAGGCCGTCGGAGAAGCAGAACACGTGCAGCCCGGCCTGGAGGGCCTCGGCGATCTCGTAGCCGAGGTGCCGGCCCGGCACCGACAGCACGGCCAGGTTCAGGCCGGGATCGCGCCGGGCCGCCGCCCGCAGCGACCGCGGCGGAGCGGCACCCGGAAGGCCCGGACCCGACCCACCGCCCGCGGTCGGCCCGGCGCCCGTGCCCGCTCGCCCGGTCCCGGCGAGCAGGGCCTCGATCTGCTCCATGGCCTGGCCGGCGGCTTCGTCGTCGGCCGCCCGGACGCACAGCACCAGGTCGCTCGGGCCGAGGCCGGCCGGGTCGACGGCGAATCCCTGCCTGGCCAGCAGCTCCACGTTGACCGGGGTGGCGGCCACGGCCGCCGCCGCCTCGACCCCGGGCAGGTCCTCGGCCTGCCGGGACACCTGCATCAGGGTCACCGAGTCGTGATAGGTGCCCCTGCGGACCTCGACTCGGGAGGCCGTCACGGCTCCCGGGCCGGCCGGTCGCCGGGACCGTCCCCGCCCCCTCGCCCGCCCCCGGCCGGTGGGTCGGCCACCGGCGGCCCGGCCACCGACGGCCCGCCCCCGGACCCGCCGGGACCCTCGATCCCGCCGCTGCCCCGCTCGACCCCGCCGCCCCGCTCAGCCATCCCGCTCCCGGCCGCCGGACTCGCCGGACCCGCCGGGGCGACCCCGCCTGCTGGGCTGGCGATGGCCCCCTCGGCGAGGTCGCCGCCCGTGCCGGGCACTCCGCCCAGGGCGCGGAGCACCTGGTAGATGACGATGGCCCCGAACGACCCGAGGGCGATGCCGTTGAACTCCAGGTCGCCCCAGGACAGGGTGTAGTTGGCGGCACCGACGATCAGCGCGACCGCGGCCGTGACCAGGTTCACCGGGTCGCGGAAGTCGACCCGGCTCTCGATCCAGATCCGCGCTCCGAGCACGGCGATCATGCCGTACAGCACGGTGGTGGCCCCGCCCAGCACGCCTGGGGGGATGGTGACGATCAGCGCCCCGAACTTGGGCACCAGGCCGAGGAGGATCGCCGTCACCCCGGCGATCACGTAGGCGGCGGTCGAGTAGACCTTGGTCGCCGCCATCACCCCGATGTTCTCGGCGTAGGTGGTGGTGCCCGACCCGCCGCCCAGCCCGGCCAGGGCGGTGGCCGCGCCGTCGCCCATGTAGGCCTTGCCCAGGTCGTCGTCCAGGTTGCGCTCGGTCATGGCGGCCACGGCCTTGACGTGGCCGGTGTTCTCGGCGATGAGGACGATCACCACCGGGGCGATCAGCGCGATCGCCCGCCAGGTGAAGGTGGGCCCGTTGAAGTCGGGCAGCCCGACCCAGTCGGCGTCGCCGACGGGCCCGAAGTCGACCTCGCCGGCCACGGCGGCGACCAGGTAGCCGACCAGGACCCCGAGGAACACCGACAGCCGCCCGATGAACCCCTTGAAGACGATGCCGATGAGCAGGATCGCGGCCAGGGTGATGAACGCGATCAGCGGCTGCTGGACGAAGCTGTCCCTGGCCACCGGGGCCAGGTTGAGGCCGATCAGGGCCACGATGGCCCCGGTGACGATGGGTGGCATCAGCCACTCGATGAACCGCGAGCTGGTCCGGTCCACCACCAGCCCGATGAGGAAGAACAGCACCCCGCAGACGACGATCCCACCGAGCGCGGCCGGGATCCCGCCCTCGGCCTTGGCCGCGATCACGGGGGCGATGAAGGCGAAGCTGGACCCGAGGTAGCTGGGGATCCGGTTGCGGGTGATGACCAGGAACAGCAGGGTCCCGATGCCGGAGAACAGGATGGTGGTGGCTGGCGGGAACCCGGTCAGCACCGGCACCAGGAAGGTGGCCCCGAACATGGCCACGACGTGCTGCATCCCGATCCCGGCGGTTCGCCCCCACGACAGCCGCTCCTCGGGCCGGACGACCGCCCCAGGGGTGACCGTCCTGCCGTCGCCGTGCAGCTCCCAGAGCCGTCGCGCCATCGCGTCTACCCTCCTCGTCGACCCCACCTTGGGCGTCAGGCGGAGCGTATCCACCGGCGGTGCCAGCGGGAAAGCCGCCTCGGCGGGCGGTCGTTGGCGCAGGCGGTCCTACCTAGGTCCGGGGCGTCCGCCGGCCGGCCTTCGGGCCCCGGCGGGGCGGTGGGTTGCGACCCTGCGTGCAGGTTGGTCCGGTTCCTCCTCGGTATCCCTGACTAGAGCTGCCCGCGGCTATTTGGCCGCCGCGCCGGCGAATACCGACCTCCGGTCCACCGCTTTCCCGATTTCGTGGTTCCCCCAATTGGGCGAGCATTTTCCGTGCAATTAGGGGTTCAACGAATCGGGGGAGCAGAGTTTTGCGAAAGCTCGTGGCCGCGATCACCTTCCTGGCCGTGCTGGCCCTGCCGGCCGCCGCCCTGGCCCAGCCGCGCTGGCACCGGGGCACCAAGTCCCAGGTCACCGTGTACGTCGAGAAGACCAGGATCGGCGCGACCAACTGGTCGTACGTCAAGCGGTCCGGGATCGAGTGGTCGCGCAGCGGCCGCATCCACGTGATCTTCGTCAAGCGCTGTCCCTCCCGCTATTACTGCGTGAAGGTCTATGAGGGGCGCTCGTCCCGTAATCAGGCCGGCTGGGCCAGATTGAATTACGACCCGAGGACCAATACCGCCTGGTACGGCAGCCTGCACCTGAACACCCGCTACCTGACCAACCCCTCGGCTCGGCGTAAGACCGCCTGCCACGAGCTCGGCCACATCTTCGGCCTCGAGCACCGCCGGACCGGCAAGACGTGCATGCGCGACGGCTTCACCACCATGTACGGACACCCGGACGGCACCGACTACGCCACCCTCCGGCGGATCTACCGGCGCCGCTGACCCGCCCGAGCCGGTGTCGGGCGGCACCGGTGGGTTGTGTCGCCCGTCACTGACACGGCGTCCTCCAGGTGGTACGGCTAGCGCGAGGCGGAAGCGCGCCCGAGGGGGGCGGTATGTGGAGGTTGTGGAGGTTGTGGAGGTCCCAGCTGCCGGTGGCGCTGGTCGCCTCGGTGGTCCTGCTGGGGTGCAGCGGCGGCGCCGCGGACCAGGGCGGTGCGGGCGGTCCCCTCCAGGAGCCGGGCGCGGCCCGTGAGGGCGACGCCGCGGCCCAGGGCGGCGGGTCGTCAGGGTCACCCGGCGGGGGCGACCAGCAGCCGTCCGGCGGGGGCGGCGGGACGCCGGGCACCAACGGGAACCAGGGCAACGGCGGCGGGGCGGTCCCGGCGCCGATCAACATCCCCGAGTTCCAGCAGATCGGCTTCGGGAACGTCGACCAGATCCGCGAGCAGATCGATGCCGCCATCCGCGACGGCTGCCGGCCGCAGGGCGAGCAGTGCATCCCGACGGAGGTCGTGCGGCGCGGCGAATCCCACCCAACCTGCTTCGGCGGGACCGACCCCGACACGCGCAACGGGGGCGCGGTGCTCGACCCGCGGACGGTCAAGGTGTTCGTCATCTACGCTGGTTCGGATTCCAACGCCAGCCCGTGCGAGCGGCAGGAGACCGGCCCGTCCACGGAGTCCAGCGAATCAACTGAGTCCAGTGGGTCGACCGAGTCTAGCGGGTCGACCGAGTCCAGCGGGTCGACCGAGTCCAGTGGGCCGAGCGAGTCCGGTGGGTCCAGCGAGTCGGCCCCGGCAGAGAGCGCTCCCTCCGAGCAGGACCCGCCGCCGCCGAGCAGCTCGTGACACGGACCGATCCGGTGACCACGGCCCAGACCCCCACCGAAGCGGCCGACTCGGCCCCAGGGACGCCCGGCCCGCGCCGGGAGCGGCCGGCCGACCGGGCCGGCGAGCCGGACGAGTCGCCCTTCGACGGGCTGCCCCAGCTGACCCGGCTGCTCGGGACGATCGTTGCCCCGACCACCCTGCTGACCTCGCTGCTGTTCTACTTCGGCTGGTCCCACGCCTACTGGTACTACGACTACTTCGGGGTCAACGCCACCCTGCTCGGCCTGACCACCCGGGACTACGTGCAGAAGAGCCTGGACGGCCTGTTCGTGCCGATGCTCGTGGTCGCCTGCGCCGGGCTGCTGGTGCTGTGGGGTCACGCCCTGCTCCGAGCACGCCTCGGCAGGGGCGCCCGCCCGGGCGCGCTCCGGGTCCTGGTCCCGGTCGTGGCGGCCACCGGGCTCCTACTTGTCGCGGCCGCGCTGGTGAGCGTCTTCGTCGCCACGCCGCTCAGCCGGCGCCTCGTGGCCACGCCCCTGAGCCTGGCGGCGGGTGTTCTGCTGCTGGTGTATGCGGTCCACCTGTGGCGGCTGACCGGCGCCGGCTCGGCCCCGCGGGCGTCGTGGGCCGCGGTCGGGGAGTGGGCGGGCGTGTTCGTGCTGGTCGGGCTGAGCCTGTTCTGGGCGGCGAGCGACTACTCGGCCTCCGTCGGCGTCTCCCGGGCCCGGCGGACCGTGGCCAGGCTGCCGACCTATCCCAGCGCGGTGGTCTACAGCGAGCGGAGCCTGAGCCTGCGCGCCCCGGGTGTCCGGGAGACCCGCTGCCGCGACCCGGAGGCGGCCTACCGCTACCGCTACGACGGCCTGACGCTGGCCCTCCAGTCGGGCGACCAGTACTTGTTCCTGCCCCGCCGGTGGACGGCCGCCGACGGCGTGGCCCTGCTCATCCCCCGCAGCGACGCCCTGCGCCTGGAGTTCCTCCGCCCGGGCGCCCGTGCCAGCCCGACCTGCTGAGGGCCGGGACCCGCGAGGGCCGCACCGCCGAGAACAGCTGCCAGGTGCCCTCGACGCCCTTCAACGCCTGGGTGCCCAGCACATACAGGGCTAGGTCGGAGCCGACGACCAGGTCACGGACGGTGCTTATGGTCAGGATGTCCCCAGGTTGGGCGGCCGCTATCACCCGGGCGGCGATGAGGACGGCGACGCCGGCGAGGTCACGTCGCGCAACTCTCCCTCGCCGGTGTGCAGCCCGGCCCGGATCTGGAGGCTGATGCCGTCCAGCTCAGTGTCCAGGACGAGCTCCGGCGCCTCCCAGACCAGCGTCGGGTCGGAGCCTGGAAGCTCGACGAGTCTGGCCCCGTGGGAGGTGCTCGGCCAGGTAGCGTCCGTGCTCGATGGGGATGAACTGGGTGTCGGTCCGATGCAGGACCAGGATCGGTGCCTGGACCATCGGGAGGGCGGGGCGCACGTCGACCCCAGCAGCACCCGGAGGAACGTCTGAGCGGCCCTCGGGTTGGCGCCGGCGCGGTTCAGCTTCGCGAACCAGCGGCGAAACCGCTCGTCGCCGCGTGGCTTGGCGCCACCGTGGCCGCCAACGCCTCGGTGCCCCACAGCTGGTCGACTTGGGCCACGAGCGCCTCGGCGGCTCGTCTCCGGTGGCACAGCCCCTCCAGCCAACGATGATCCTGTCGGAGTCTAGACCTGCCCCTGACAGCCCGGTTCCGGCCGGGCGGCTAGGCCGGCGGGGCGGCGTCGTCCAGCTCGGCGGCGGGCCTGGCGCCCCGGGTGCGGAGCCACTGGACCAGGTCGTCGGCGCCGCTGCGGGCGGCCGCGTCCAGGGGGGTCAGCGGCTCCCAGGGCGGGACCCAGTTCACCTCCGCGCCCCGTGCCAGCAGGTACTCGGCGCAGCCGCGCTGGCCGCCGTGGCAGGCGCCCCAGAAGGCGCGGCTGATCTCGTCGGGGTCCGGGGCGGTGCCGGCGAGGTAGCCTTCCAGCCGGTCCTGGAGGCCGAGGGTGGCCGCGTCGTCGATGGTGGTGCTGGCCCCGCGCTCGACCAGCCGGTGGGCGGCCCGCCACTGCCCGAACGCCCGGGCGTCGGTCAGGGGCGTGCCGCCGGCGATGACCGCCCCTGGCGCCTCGATGTCGGCCCCGAGGTCGAGCAGGGCGTCCAGGATCTCGACGTCGTCGCTGCTGGCCGCCCAGTGCAGCGGGGTCTCGTCGTGGCGGCCGCCGCCGAAGCGGGCGTTCACGTCGGCGCCGGCCTCGACCAGGAGGGCAACGGTGGCCGGGCCGTTGGGGAAGTGCCCCGGCCAGTCGGTGGCCACGTGCAGCAGGGTCCGGGTCATCCCGCCGGGCCGGTCGTCGCCCAGCCGGGCCGTGGCCAGCCCGGGATGCTCGGCCAGCTGGCGCCGCAACCGGTCGAGGTCGCCGGCCTGGATGGCCTCGGTGACGGCCACGGCCAGCGGGTCCTCCGGGTCGATGGTCACGGGCTGCTCCTCGGCCGGGTCCTGGGCCAGCCTATCCGGCGCCCCCGACACCTTGCCCCTGGTCGGTCTGGAGGTCGCGCAGGGCCGCCCCGGTCGCGGGGTCGGCGGGGAAGAACGACTCGATGGCCAGCTCGGCCACGGTGACGTCCAGCGGCGTCCCGAAGCTGGCCATGATGCTCAGGAACGACAGCTCCTGGTCGCCGTGGCGGAGCCGCAGCGGGACGACCACGTCGCCTGGGCCGGGGACCTCGACCTCCGGTTCGGGCTGGTCGCAGGGGTAGGTGCGCAGCTCATGGAGCAGCTCGGCCAGCCCGGCGTCGCCGGTGAGGGCGACCTGGCGGCGGAGCCGGCCGAGCAGGTGGGCCCGCCACTCGCCCAGGTTCACGATCCGCGGCGCCATCCCGTCCGGGTGCAGGCTGACCCGGAGCACGTTGGCTGGGGGCGCGAGCAGCGCCGGGTCGGCCGGGCCGAGGAGGACGGCCACGGCGGCGTTGGCGTCGACCAGGTTCCAGGACCGGTCGACCACCACCGCCGGGTACGGCTCGTGGCCGGCCAGGACCTTGCCGAGCGCCTCGCGCACGGCCGCCATCTGCGGGGCGTCCAGCGGCGCCTGCCCGAACACCGGCGCGTAGCCGCCCGCCAGCAGCAGGTGGTTGCGCTCGCGCAGCGGCACCTCGAGCTGCTCGGCCAGCCGCAGCAGCATGTCGCGGCTCGGCCGCGCCCGGCCCGTCTCGACGAAGCTCAGGTGCCGGGCCGAGGTCTCGGCCGCGAGGGCGAGGTCGAGCTGGCTCAGGCGGCGGCGCTCGCGCCACTGGCGTAGCAGCTCGCCGGGTCGCGGCTGCGGCTGGGTGGTGGTCATCGGGTGCACCTCGCCGACGGTACGGGGTCCTTCCGGCACCGGCCATTACCTCACAGGTAATCGACACCATGACGTCCTCTGGCGATCCTGGCCGGGCACGGCTCGAACCGAGCCCGGACCCGAAGGAGTGTCATGGACACCGACGATTTCACCTTCACCCTCGACAGC
>JASLBL010000709.1 GCA_030146615.1 Actinomycetes bacterium | reverse complement strand
GGCCAGGCGCTCGGCGGAGCCGAGCAGGCCGCCGACCAGCTGCTGGGGGGTCAGCTTGGGCCACAGCCGGTCGACCGCCGAGCGGACCGCCGGGTTGGAGCTGAGCTCGGCCCGGATCTCGTCCAGGTCGGGGTCGAGCAGGCGCTCGTCGGGGAACAGGTCGACCAGCAGGTCGTCGTCCTCGGGCAGGTCGACCTCGGGCAGGTCGCGGGTCAGGGCGGCCACCATCTGGTTGGTGAGGGCGTCCACCACCTCGCGCTTGAAGGTCGCGCGGGCCTGGTTGTGGGGCTCGCCGGTGGCCCGGGCCCGGCGGCGGGCCTGCTCGCCGGTCGCCCGGTCCAGGCGCAGCCGCTGGCCGCCGACCTCGACAACGATGTCGGCGTCGGGGACCCGCTGGCGGTCGGTGATCGCCGCCGCCAGCAGCTCGACCATGCGGGTGTCGCCCTTGACGGCGGCCACCTCGACCGGCTCCTGGGCGGTGGCGGTCACGCCCGGGAACAGGTTGCCGACGGTCGACAGGAGCACGTCGGTCTCGCCTAGCGACGGGAGCACCTGCTCGATGTAGCGCAGGAAGGTCGGGTTGGGCCCAACCACCAGCACGCCCCGGCGGGCCAGGCGCTGGCGGTGGGTGTAGAGCAGGTAGGCGGCCCGGTGCAGGGCCACGGCGGTCTTGCCGGTCCCGGGCCCGCCCTGGACGACCAGGACGCCGGGGAGGTCGGCCCGGATGATCCGGTCCTGCTCGGCCTGGATGGTGGCCACGATGTCGCCCATCCGGCCGGTGCGGCTGGCCGTGAGGGCGGCCAGCAGGGCGGCCTCGCCGCTGAGGCCCTCGCGCTCGGCCTCGCTGAGCGACTCCAGATCCAGCACGTCGTCCTCGATCCCGAGGACGGTGCGGCCGCGGGTCCGCAGGTGCCGGCGGCGGACCACCCCGCTGGGGGCGGCCCAGGTCGCCCGGTAGAACGGCTGGGCCGCGGGGGCGCGCCAGTCGACCAGCAGCGGTTCGCGGTCGTCGTCGAGCAGCCCCATCCGGCCGATGTACAGGTGGCTGCCGTCGGCGCGGTCGAGGCGGCCGAAGCACAGGCCGTGCTCGGCCGCGGCCAGCTGGGCCAGGCGGTGGCTGTGGCGGGCCACGAACGCGTCCCGGTCGACCCGGGCCTGGACGTTGCCGCCGCCCTCGTAGCCGAGGGCCCGCTCCAGCTCGGCCTGGGTGCGGTCGCGCAGCGTGTCAAGGCGGCGGTACAGCATCGACACGTAGGCCTGTTCCTGTTCCAGCTCAGCGGCGAGATTCTGCATCCTTGACAGGAGCCCCCATTCGCGCTACCGTTGACTCGGCGGTGCAGTCGCCTAGTTTAGCTTGCTTGCGAATCAGCTTGCGCAGAAGAGTGTTACGGTACCAGCGCGAGCGGCGAACGTCCACCCCCGCTGCCGATCCCAGCTGCCCAGCGCACGATCCAGCTCCTTGCGGGGCTTCTTTTCGTCTTGGGCCTACCCCAGCGTGGTGGTGAAGGCGTGGGCGAGGATCTCCAGGCCCTCGTCGGCCTCGGCGTCGGTGACGATGAGGGGCGGGGCGATCCGCAGGACGTTGCCGTAGAGGCCGCCCTTGCCGACCAGGAGGCCGCCGCGGCGGGCCTCCTCCTGGAGCCGGGCGGCCAGGGCCGGGGCCGGGGTCCGGGTGCCCGGCTCGACCAGCTCGACGGCCAGCATCAGGCCCTTGGCCCGGACCTCGCCGACCGCCGGGCGGCCCTCGGCCAGGCGGCGCAGGCCGGCGGCCAGGCGGGTCCCGACGACCCGGGCGTTGGCCTGGAGGTCGTGGGCGGCCAGGAAGTCCAGCACGGCCAGGGCCCCGCTCGCCACCAGGGGGTTGCCGCCGAAGGTGGAGATCGAGTTGGCCGTGACCGAGTCCATCAGCTCGGCCCGGGCCACCACCCCGCCGATGGGCAGGCCGTTGCCGAGGCCCTTGGCGAACGTGAGCATGTCCGGGACGATCCCGTGGGCCTGGTAGCCCCAGAAGTGGTCGCCGGTCCGGCCCCAGCCGGTCTGGACCTCGTCGGACACGAACAGGATCCCGTGGTCGTCCAGGACCTCCTTCATCGCCCCGAACAGCCCGTCGGGCGGCACCGCGAAGCCGCCGACGCCCTGGATCGGCTCGGCGATCATGCACGCCACCGGCCCGGCGGTGGTGGTGTCGATCACGTCGCGGAGGTCGTCGACGCAGGCGGCGATGTAGCGGTCGTCGGGCAGGTCCCGGAACGGGCTCCGGTAGCGGTAGCCGCCGTGCACGTAGCTGACGTTCACCGGGGTGAAGCTGGACGCCGACCAGCTGCGGTTCCCAGTCACCCCCATGGCCGCGTACGAGCGGCCGTGGTAGCTGTTGCGCAGGGCCAGCACCTGGTTGCTGCGCCGGGCCGTGGTCGCCAGCAGCAGGGCCGCCTCGTTCGCCTCGCTGCCCGAGTTGGTGAAGAACACCTTGGCGTCGGGGATCCCCGACAGCTCGGCCACCCGCTCGGCCAGTTCGACCTGCTGGCCGATCAGGTACAGGGTCGAGGTGTGGACCATCCGGCCGGCCTGCTCGCGGACCGCCGCCACCACCTCGGGCGGGTTGTAGCCGATCATCGTGGTCAGGATCCCGGCGAAGAAGTCCAGGTAAGTGGTGCCCTCGCCGTCGACGACCCGGCAGCCCTTGCCGTCCACCAGCTCGATCGGCTGGTCGTAGTACAGGGCCAGCCAGGACGGCAGCACCTTGCGGTGGCGGGCGAGCAGCTCGGCGTGGGACATGAACCCCTCCGCTGGGACCTCGATGATGTGCTGGTGGGAGGATAGCCCCATGACGCCTGACGCTGACGCCCCCCGGGCGGCGCTCGTCCGCCCGCCCTCCGACGCCTTCGCCCGGGCCATCTCCAGCACCGGGGCGGCCATCGACCCCGGCGCGGCCCGGGCCCAGCACGCCGCCTACCGCGACGCCCTGGCCGACCTGGTCGAGGTGGTCGTCCTGCCCCCCGACGAGGACCTGCCCGACGCCTGCTTCGTCGACGACTGCGCGGTCGTCCTCGGCGGCCAGGCCCTGCTCGCCCGCCTCGGCGCCCCGGCGCGGGCCGGCGAGCCCGAGACCCTGGCCGGTGCCCTGGCCAACCTGGTCGACGACCTGCACCGCATGACCGCCCCGGCCACCCTGGACGGCGGCGACGTGCTGCGGCTGGGCCGGACCCTGGTCGCCGGCCGCTCCGAGCGGACCAGCCAGGACGGGATCGGGCAGCTGACCCGGTTCGCCGAGGCCGCCGGCGGGCGGGTCGAGGTCGCCGCCGTCCCGCCCGGCACCCTCCACCTCCAGAGCGCCGTCACCGCCCTGGCCGACGACGCCGTCGTCGGCACCGCCGAGCTGCTCGAGCAGCCCGCCCTGCGGAGCGTGCCCACCAAGGTGGTCGTGCCCCCCGAGGAGGCGGCCGCCGGCAACGTCCTGGCCGTCGGGACCACCGTCCTGCTGCCCGCCGGCTGCCCGCAGACGGCCGCCGCCGTGGCCGCCCTCGGGTTCGAGGTCCGCGAGGTCGA
This sequence comes from Actinomycetes bacterium, assembly GCA_030146615.1. Taxonomy (GTDB): domain Bacteria; phylum Actinomycetota; class CALGFH01; order CALGFH01; family CALGFH01; genus CALGFH01. The sequence continues at coordinate 15,061 of JASLBL010000709.1, read as the reverse complement.
CCTGGGCGAGTTCGCCAAGGCCGACGGCGGCGCCACCTGCCTGTCCCTGCTGGTCTAGGAGGAACCGCGAATGGGCAAGGTCCTCACCCAGGCGTCGATGTCGCTGGACGGGTACATCGCCGACCCGTCCGACAACGTCGGCCCGCTGTTCGACTGGTACGGCAACGGCGACGTCGAGGTCACCGGGGCCGACCCGGACCGGGTCTTCCGGGTGTCGGCGGCCAGCGCCGTCTACCTGCGCGGCGCCTGGTCGAACGCCGGGGCGTCGGTCATCGGGCGCCGGCTGTTCGACCTGACCAACGGCTGGCACGGCAAGCCGCCGGTCGGCGAGGCGGTGTTCGTGGTCACCCACCGGCCGCCGGAGGACTGGGACTTCCCGGACGCCCCCTTCACCTTCGTGACCGACGGCGTGGCGCGCGCCGTCGCCCAGGCCAGGGAGCTCGCCGGGGACCGGTTCGTCTCGGTCTGCCCTGGCAACGTCGGCGGCCAGGCCTTCCAGGCCGGGCTGGTCGACGAGGTCCTGGTCGACCTGGTCCCCGTGGTGTTCGGGGCCGGGGTCCGCTACTTCGGCGACTACGCCGGCTCGCCCCTGCTCCTTGAGAACCCCGAGATCGTCCAGGGCGACCGGGTCACCCACCTGCGCTACCGGGTGCGCCAGACCTGAGGTGCGGCTAGCGGCGGGCGACCAGCATGGGGGCGACCTCGCCGGCGAAGGCGGCGAGGCGGTCCTCCAGGCCGGGCCGGTCGTGCTCGAGGTCGACCACGAACCCGTCGGCGCCGCCCTCCAGGTAGTCGTTGAGCTGCTCGGCCACCCAGGAGGCGGGCCCGGCCACCATGTGCCGGCCCCGGTCGTCGGTCGCCTCCTCCTCCAGCCGGTCCTGGATGGTGACGGCCAGGCGCAGCACCACCCGGCCCTCGGGCACCAGCTCGCGGAACTCGTCGGCCATGGAGCGGAGCTCCCGCAGGGGCAGGGCGACCGGGTGCCAGACCCCGGTCTTGGCCGCCCGGCGCAGGGTGTGCCGGGACACCCCGGCCACCCACAGCTCCAGGCCCTCGGGCCGGATCGGGGCCGGGGCCAGCCAGGCGTCCGAGACCGGCACCGGGCCGTCGGCCACCACCCGCCCGGGAGCCTGCCGGAGCAGCTCGCCGGCCAGGTCCAGCCACTCGTCCAGGCGCCGGCCCCGGTCGGCGAAGGAGGCCCCGAGGGTCCGGAACTCCTCCTCCATCCAGCCGGCGGCGACCGCCGTGATCAGCCGCCCGCCCGACAGCACGTCCAGGGAGACCAGCTGCTTGAGGGTCAGCAGGGGCTCGCGCTGGGGCACGACCAGGGCCGAGGTGCCCAGCAGCAGCCGCCGGGTCCGCCCGGCCAGGAAGCCGGCCGTGACCAGGGCCTCGGTGATCGTCCCGTAGATGCCGGCGTGGCGCGAGGGCACCAGGACGTGGTCGGTCATCCAGCCCGAGTCAAGGCCCGCCGCCTCGGCGGCGTCGGCGGCGGCGGCCAGCCGCCCGGTGTCGAAGGCGCCGCCGTAGTTGGGGAGGACCACGCCGAGGTGGGGACCGTCCATGCCCCTAGGCTACCGCCGCTTAGGCGACCCTTACCCTGCCGCCCGTAGGGTGGGGGTCAGGGCCGTCGAGAGAAGGAGGCTCGCTTGCCAGAAGAGCCGGTCACGACGGCGCGGACAGGATGGCGGCCTTGGCGCGCCCTCCTCGTCGCCACCGTGCTCGCCGGGCTGGCGGTGGTGCTGTTCGCCACCAGCGCGTTCAGCAGCTCCGGCAGGTCGCCTGGCTCGAGCGGCGGCTCGCCCGCCGTCGAGCAGGTCCAGCAGTCGCCCGGGGACAACGGGCGCGACTGCCCCGACAAGTCGGGGCGGGGACGTTCCAGCACCCCGAGCGACGCAAGCCTGGACGTGTAGCGCCGTCCACCTGACGACGGGGTGAGCGCCCGGCCAGGATCTCGGCCGGGCGCTCCCTCAGCCTAGCGAACCGCCGGTGCTGGAAGGGCGGGTTGTCCACAGCCCCTCGGCCGCGGCCCCACAGCCCTCGGCCGCGGCCCTCAGCCGCCGAGGCGGGCTCGGGCGCGGCGCATGCCGGCCAGCCAGCGGTCGCGGTCGGCGGCCCGGCGGCGTTCGAACTCGGCGACCTCGGGATGGGGCAGGATCAGGAAGTGGCCCTCGGCCAGGCCCCGGACCACCGCCTCGGCGACCGTCTCGGGCTCCAGCAGGGCCCCGGCGGCCAGGGCCGAGGACCCGGGGGCCAGCCCCTCGGTCATGGCCGTCCGCACCCCCTGGGGGCACAGGCACGACACCCCGACGCCCTGGTCGCCCCAGCGGATGGCCAGCCACTCGGCCAGGGCAACCGTGCCGTGCTTGGTGACCGCATAGGGGGCGCTGTCCATGCTGGTCAGCAGCCCGGCCGCCGAGGCGGTGAGCAGCAGGTGGCCGCGGCCCCGGTCCGCCATCCGCGGGGCCAGGGCCCTGGCCAGGTGCACGTGGGCGAGGACGTGCACGGCGAACGACCGCTCCCAGTCGCCGTCGCCGCCCAGGCCGTCGCCGAGGGCCACCCCGGCGTTGGAACACCACAGGTCGACCGGGCCCAGCTCGTCCTCGACCCGGTCGACCAGCCGGGTCACGGCACCCGGGTCGGTCACGTCCAGCCCGGCGGCGAGCGGCGACGGGCAGCCGAGGTCGGCGGCCACCCGCTCGGCCCCTTCCCGGTCGAGGTCGGCGACGACCACCGCCCGCGCCCCCTCGACCGCGAACCGCTCGGCCAGGGCCCGGCCGATCCCCCGGGCCCCGCCGGTGACGACCGTGACCGCTCCCTGTAGGTTCATGGCATGCAACGCTACGGCATCACCGTGCCGTTCGACGGCGTCCCCCTGGCCGGCCAGCGCGAGCTGTTCGCCGCGCTGCCCGACCTCGGCTACACCGACGTGTGGTCCTGGGAGGTGGACGGCGTCGACGCGTTCACGCCGCTGGTCCTGGCCAGCGTGTGGGCGCCGGCGCTGCGGGTCGGGACGGCGATCGCGCCCGTGTTCACCCGCGGCCCGGCCACCCTGGCCCAGTGCGCGGCCAGCCTGGCCGCGGCCGCCCCGGGCCGGGTCGCCATCGGCATCGGCGCCTCCTCCGACGTGATCGTCGAGCGCTGGAACGGCATCGCCTTCGAGCGGCCGCTCCAGCGGGTCCGGGACACGGCCCGGTTCCTGCGGGCCGCCCTCGCCGGGGCCAAGGTGACCGAGCGCTACGAGACCTTCGCCGTCGACGGCTTCCGCCTCGGCCTGGTCCCTGACCCGCCACCGTCGCTGCTGGTCGCCGCCCTGCGCCCTGGCATGCTGCGCCTGGCCGGCCGGGAGAGCGACGGCGCCATCCTCAACCTGCTCGCCCCCGGCGACGTCGCCACCGTCACCCCGTATGTGCACGCGGCCGGCCCGGGCCGGGAGATCGTTGCCCGGATCTTCGTCGCCCCCACCGCCGACCCCGACCAGGCCCGGGCCATCGGCCGCCGCGCCCTGGCCGCCTACCTGAACGTCCCCGTCTACCGGGCCTTCCACCAGTGGCTGGGCCGGGGCGACCGCCTGGCCCCGATGTGGGCGGCCTGGTCGGCCGGCGACCGCCGGGCCGCGCTCGCCGCCCTCCCCGACGACGTGGTGGACGACCTGATCGTCCACGGCCCACCGGAGGCCTGCCGCGACCGGGTGCACCAGTACGCCGAGGCCGGGGTCCACACCCCGATCCTGTACGTCCTCCCCACCGGCGCCGACATCACCGCCACGGTCCGCGCCCTCGGCCCGGCCGGCGGCTGACCGGGGTCGTTCCCGAAATCGCCTTGGCCGCCGCCATATCATCTGGCCCATGACGATCGCCTACGAATGGCGGGGCGAGTTCACCAGCGCCGAGGCCAACGCCCTGCACGCCGAGTGCTTCGACCATGCCGTGCTGAGCGACGAGGAGTGGGACTGGCGGGGCCAGGTGGACCGGCACAGCCTCGGGTGGGTATGCGCCCGCGACGGTTCGGAGCTGGTCGGGTTCGTGAACGTGGCCTGGGACGGGGTGGTGCACGCGTTCGTGCTGGACACGATGGTCGCGACCCGGGCCCGGCGGGAGGGCGTGGGGACGCGGCTGGTCGAGCTGGCGGTGGAGGGGGCGCGGGCCGCCGGGTGCGAGTGGCTGCACGTCGACTTCGACGACCACCTGCGCGGCTTCTACTTCGAGGCCTGCGGGTTCGTGCCCACCAACGCCGGGCTGATCGAGCTCTAGGGAGGGACGATGGCGCGGTCTGTGGAGCTGCGGCGGCACACCGACAACGACGGGGACGTGCTGACCGACGACGGCGTGGCGGCGGCGCTGCGGCTCGGGGCCGGCCTGGGGGGCGGGTACCGGGTCGGGGTGTCGACCGGGGCCCAGCGGGCCACCCAGACGGTGGGGTGCCTGCTGGCCGCCCTCGGGGAGACGGTCCCTGACGGGGTGGTGGTCGAGCCGGGGCTGCGGTCGGAGCGGGAGGACCGCTGGCGGGCGCTGGCCAAGGAGGCCGACGGCGGCGACCTGGCGGCGATGCGGGCCGCCGACCCGGCGTTCGTGGACGAGGAGGCGGCCTTGCTGGGGGCGGCCCTTGGGCGGGTCCTGGAGCGGCTCGGGGACGGCGAGCGGGCCCTAGCCGTCGGGCACAGCCCGACCAACGAGGCGGCCGTGCTCGGCCTGACCGGCGAGCTGGTCGCCCCGATCGGCAAGGGCGGCGGGGTGCTGATCACCCACGACCAGGGGAGCTTCCGGGTCGAGGCCCTCGAACCCTGACCTCGCCTCCCTGGGGGGCGGGTGTCGTATCGTGGAGCCATGGCCACCCGCAAGCTGGTCCTGGACGTCGCTGGTCGAGAGGTGACCGTCAGCAACCCGGACAAGGTGTATTTCCCCCGGACCGGGCATACCAAGCTTGACCTGGTGAACTACTACCTGGCCGTGGCCGACGGGGCGCTGCGGGGGGTGGCGGAGCGGCCGATGGCCCTCAAGCGGTTCGTCAACGGGGCCGAGGGCGAGTTCTTCTTCCAGAAGCGGGCGCCGGAGAAGCGGCCGGAGTGGGTGGAGACGGTCGAGCTCAAGTTCCCGTCGGGGCGCAGCGCCCACGAGATCGTGGTCCGGGACGCGGCCCAGCTGGCCTGGGTGGTCAACCTGGGCTGCATCGACCTGAACCCGCACCCGGTGCGGGCCTCCGACCTTGACCATCCCGACGAGCTGCGGGTCGACCTCGACCCGATGCCGGGGGTGCCGTGGTCCGACGTGCTCCAGGTGGCCCTGGTGACCCGGGAGGCCCTGGAGGACTTCGGCCTGGTCGGGTGGCCCAAGACGTCCGGGTCGCGGGGCTTCCACGTCTACTGCCGGATCGAGCGTCGCTGGACGTTCCCGGAGGTCCGGCGGGCCGCGGTCGCCCTGGCCCGCGAGGTCGAGCGGCGCGCCCCCGAGATCGCCAGCAGCCGCTGGTGGAAGGAGGAGCGGCACGGGGTGTTCCTCGACTACAACCAGAACGCCAAGGACCGGACGGTGGCCTCGGCCTACTCGGTCCGCCCGACCGCCGACGCGCGGGTGTCGATGCCGCTGACCTGGGACCAGGTGCCGGACTGCCGGCCCGAGGCGTTCACCCTCGACACCGTGCCCGAGCTGGTCGCCGCGGCCGGCGACGCCTCCGAGGGGATCGACGGCGAGGCCGGGTCGCTGGAGGGGCTGCTGGAGCTGGCCGACCAGCACGAGCAGGCCGGGTTCGGCGACGCCCCCTGGCCGCCCCACTTCGTCAAGGCCGAGGGCGAGCCGGCCCGGGCCCAGCCGTCCAAGCGGCGGATGCCGGGCCCGGCCGTCCGCGAGGGGTTCGTCCCCCCGCCGGCTCCGGGCAAGACGGCCGGGCCGACCGGCCGCCGGCGCACCACCATGCCGCTGATCGAGGTGGCCAGGGCGGCCACCGAGGCCGAGGCCCGCGAGGGCCTGGAGCGCTGGAAGGCCCGCCACGGCGACGTCTGGCCGCTGCTCGGCCCGACCGACGTGCTGGTCGACTCGATGCGGGGCCGCAGCACCGTCTGGTACCGGATCCGGCTGAATCTCAGAAACGTCCCCGAGGACCGCCGGCCAACCCAGGAGGCCCTCGAGGTCGACTACGACCCCTGGGCCGGCCGCCCGCCCGGGTAGCGGTCGCCCTCGAACAGCAGCGCGGTGATGTGCTCGGCGATGGCCATGGAGGAGGTGGCCGCCGGGGAGGGGGCGTTGCGGATGGCCACCACCCGGCCCTGGCGGCTAAGGCGGAAGTCGTCGACCAGGGTGCCGTCGCGGGCCACGGCCTGGGCCCTGACCCCGCTGCGGGCCCGCAGCAGGTCGGCCGGGCGGAGGTCGGGGACATAGCGGCGGGCGGCGTCGCAGAAGGCCCGGCGGCTCAGCGACCCGATCACCTCGCGGGCCCCGGTGCGCCAGTGGCGGGCGGCCATGCGCCGGAAGCCGGGCCAGGCCAGGGTCTCGGCCAGGTCGCCCAGGCGCAGGTCGCGCCAGCGGTAGCCCTCCCGGGCCAGGGCGAGGACGGCGTTGGGGCCGACCAGGACCCCGCCGTCGACCCGCCGGGTCAGGTGGACCCCGAGGAACGGGTAGCGCGGGTCGGGCACCGGGTAGACCAGGCCGTTGACCAGGTCGCGGCGGGCCGGGGCGAGCTCGTAGTACTCGCCCCGGAACGGCACCACCCGGGGGTCGGCCTCGTGGCCGGCCTGGCGGGCCAGGCGGTCGGTGTGCAGGCCGCCGCAGATGACCAGCTCGTCGAAGGCCAGCCGCTCCCCGGCGGCCTCGACGGTCACCCGGCGCTCGTCCTGGGTGATGCGCCGGACCGGGACGCCGGTGCGGATCTCGGCCCCTCCGGCGGCCGCGTCGGCGGCCAGCCGGCGGGTCACGGTGGCGAAGTCGACCACCGCGGTGTGGGGCGAGTGGAGGGCGGCGATCCCCTGGACGTGCGGCTCCAGCTCGCGGAGCTCGTCGCGGCCGACCATCCGGACCCCGGGGACGCCGTTGGCCAGGGCCCGCTCGTGGATCGCCTCCAGCCGGCCCAGCTCGGTCTCGTCGAGGGCGACCACCACCTTGCCGCACTCGTCGTAGGTCAGGCCGTGGCGGGCGCAGAGCTCGCCCAGCAGCTCCACGCCCCGGCGGCACAGGCGGGCCTTGAGCGACCCGGGGGTGTAGTAGAGGCCGGCGTGCACGACCCCGCTGTTGCGGCCAGTCTGGTGGGTGGCCAGGTCCGGCTCCTTCTCGAGCACGGTCACGGCCACGTCGCGTCCAAGGCCGGCGATCCGGTGGGCCAGGGCGACCCCGACGATCCCGCCTCCCACGATCCCAACATGCCGATTCACCGGGGCACCCCGCTGGGGTTCCCCGGACCCCTCCCGATGCACCGGGGCACCCCCATGGGGTTCCCCGGACCCCTCCCGATGCACCGGGGCACCCCCATGGGGTTCCCCGGACCCCTCCGTGTGGTCGTCATGGCCGGCAGTCTACGGCTCACCGGTAGCGCCGCCGCCGGAACAGGTCGGTCGCGGCCGAGGTCACCCGGTCCAGGAACAGCAGCCCGTCCAGGTGGTCGAGCTCATGCAGCAGGGCCCTGGCCTCGATGGCGTCGGCCTCGACGAGCCGCCTCGTCCCCTCCGGGGTGGTCCCCTCGACGGTCACGGTGGCCGGCCGGGGCACGTTGCCGGTCAGGTCGGGCACGCTCATGCAGCCCTCGCGGGCCACCGCCGGGGCGCCGGCCGCCACGACCCGGGGGTCGAACAGGACCACCAGCCCGGCGCACGACCTGGCCTTGGGATGGCCGGTCACGTCCATGCAGAACGCCCGCAGGCCGACCCCGATCTGGGGGCGGCCAGGCCGACGCAGTGGTCGTAGGCCCGCATGGTGTCGACCATATCGGCGGCCAGGCCCGCCGCCCTGGCGGGGTGGCCGACGGGCCGGGCGACGGCCTTGAGGGCCGGCGCCGGCAGGCGGAGGACGGGACGGACCGCCACCTACAGAAGGTCGGCGTCGTCGGGGTGGAAGCTCGCCTCGACCCCGAGGTCGGCGGCGGTGGCGCGCAGGGCGGCCTCAACCTGGGCGGCCCGGCCCTCGGGGACGTCGAGCTCGAAGTGCATCGCGTACACCGGGTCGGGCTCGCCGACGACCCGGGTCTGGAGGTCGACGATGTTGACGTGGTGGGCGGCGAGGGTCTCGGAGACGGTGGCGACCAGGCCGGGCCGGTCGGCCCCGTAGACCGCGGCCGCGTACCGCGCTCCCCCGCCCGGGGCGGCAATGACGTCGTCGGTGACCTCGCGCACGCCGACCTGGAGGTCGAGGTGCGCCGCCACCGGGTCGAGCCCGGCCTCCAGGCCGGCCGCGCCCGCCTCCGCCGGGCCGGTCACGACCAGCATCATCGCGAAGTGGCCGCGCAGGATGGTCATGGAGGTGTCCTCCAGGTTGCAGCCGGCGTCGGCCAGGACGCGGGTCACCGCGGCCACGATCCCGGGGCGGTCGCGGCCGAACACCGACACGGCGAAGCGGGCCATGGCAGGGACCCTAGAGGGTCGCCGCCCGCCGGACAACGACCGTCCGTAACGATCCCGAGACGCTGGCCGGAGACAATGCGCGGTGTCGACGACATCGGGAGGACGGATGGCTGCGCTGGCCTGGGCGCTGTGGGCGATCACCCTGGTCGCCTTCGCCCTGGTGGGCTGGTTGAACGACCTACTCGTGCAGGCCGGCCGGCCCGACCTGGCCATGGTCACCTCCGACATCCCCGCCTTCGTGCTGGCCACCGTGAGCGCCACCACCGTCGGGGCGGTGCTGGCCAGCCGCCGGCCCCGCCACCCGGTGGGCTGGCTCCTGCTTGGGCTCGGGCTCCCGGTGGCGCTGTCCGGCGTGGCCACCGGCTACGCGTACTACGGGCTGATGGCCAGGCCTGGGGCGGTCCCGGCGGCCGATTGGGCAGCCCTGTACCACGGCGTCAGCGTCCTCGTTGTCCTCGCCTGCCTCCAGCTCGTCCTGCTGCTCACCCCGACCGGGTCCCTGCCGTCGCCCCGCTGGCGCTGGTGGGTCAGGGTGGCGGTCGGGGCGACGCTGCTGGCCTTCCTGACGTCGCTGGTCCTGCCGCTGGGCACTCCCTACCAGGCGACCCCCAACCCGCTGGCCCTCCCCACGCTGGCCGGCCTGCTGCGTCCTGTCAGCGACGTGGCCTGGATCGTCGCCGTGCTCGGGCTCCCAGTCGCGTCCGGGTCGCTGCTGCTGCGCTTCCGCCGCGCCCGCGGGGCCGAGCGCCAGCAGCTGCGGTGGCTGGCGCTGGCCGCGGCGCTGGCGGTGGCCGTGGTGGCGCTGACGGTGCTGGCGCTGGCGCTGGGGCTGGCCTCGACCGGGAACGAGGTCCTGCTGGGCTGGGTGTCGGCGGTCGTGCTGGGGCTGATGCCCCTGGCCACCGGGGCGGCCATCCTGCGCTACCGCCTGTACGACCTGGACCGCATCATCAGCCGGACCGTCGCCTACGGGCTGCTCACGGTGCTGCTCGGGCTGGGCTACGCCGCGGTGGTGCTCGGGCTCGGCCGGCTCTTGCCCGAAGGCTCGACCCTGGTCGTGGCCGGGGCCACCCTGGCCGTGGCGGCGCTGTTCCAGCCGGTCCGGCGCCGCATCCAGTCGGTGGTCGACCGGCGCTTCAACCGTCGCCGCTACGACGCCGCCCGCACCATCCAGGGGTTCAGCACCCGGCTGCGTGAGCAGGTCGACCTGGACGCGCTGACCGCCGAGCTGCTGGTGGTGGCCGACCAGACGATGCAGCCGACCCGGGTGTCGATCTGGCTGCGCCCGCGGGCCCGCTGAGCTCAGCCGCGGACGACGGCCAGGGTCTGCTCGGCGATCTCGAGTTCCTCGTTGGTCGGCACGACCAGCACGGCCACCGGGCTGTCGTCGGCCGAGACCGTCCGCGGCTTCCCCGAGCGGGCCTTGTTGCGCCTGGGGTCGAGCCTGACCCCGAGCCCCTCCAGGCCGGCGCAGACACCGGCCCGGACGCCGTGGTTGTTCTCACCGACGCCGGCGGTGAACACCAGCGCGTCCAGCCGGCCGAGGGCGGCGGCATAGGCGCCGACGTACTTGCGGATGCGGTAGCAGTAGACGTCAAGGGCCTCGGCGGCCGCCTGGTCGCCGTCGGTGGCCCGCCGGTCGACCTCGCGCATGTCGTTGGCCCCGGCCAGCCCGAGCATGCCGCTGCGCTTGTTGAGCAGGTCGTCGATGTCGTCGATCGACAGCCCGGCCTCGCGGTGCAGGTAGAACACTACCGCCGGGTCCAGGTCGCCGCTGCGGGTCCCCATGACCAGGCCCTCCAGCGGGGTCAGGCCCATCGAGGTGTCGATGCAGCGGCCGCCGGCGACCGCGGCCGCGCTGGCCCCGTTGCCAAGGTGCAGGGTGACCAGGTTGAGCTCGTCGGCCGGGCGGTCCAGGTGCTCGGCCGCCTTGCGGGACACATAGGCGTGGGAGGTGCCGTGGAAGCCGTAGCGGCGGATCCGCAGCTCGGCGGCCACCTCGGCCGGGAGGGCGTAGCGCCAGGCGCGCGGCGGCATGGTCTGGTGGAAGGCGGTGTCGAACACGGCCACCTGGGGGACGTCGGGGAAGCTGGCCCTGGTGATGCGGATGCCGAGCAGGTTGGGTGGGTTGTGCAGCGGGGCCAGGGGGGCCTGGTCGGCGATGGCCTGGATGGTGGCGTCGTCGACCAGGGTCGGGGCGGTGAGCCGGTCCCCGCCGTGGACGACCCGGTGGCCGATGCCGGCCAGCTCGGTGACCGGTCCGCCGGCCGTCTCGAACGCCTTGAAGACCCGATCGAAGCCCTCGGAGTGGTCCGCGATGCGGTCCACGACGACCAGCGGCTCGGCGTCGCCGGCCCGGTGGGCCAGCTTGGCCCCGGCCTCCCCGATCCGCTCGACCAGCCCCGAGGCCAGCACCTTGGGACCGTCCATCTCGAAGAGCTGGTACTTGATCGACGACGACCCGGTGTTGACGACCAGGACCCTAGGCATCGTCACCCCCCTGGGCCGCCTGGGCCTGGATGGCGGTGATGGCCACGGTGTTGACGATGTCGGCGACCAGGGCGCCCCGGGACAGGTCGTTGACCGGCTTGCGCAGGCCCTGGAGGATCGGCCCGACGGCGACCGCGTTGGCCGAGCGCTGCACCGCCTTGTAGGTGTTGTTGCCGGTGTTGAGGTCGGGGAACACGAACACGGTGGCCCGGCCGGCGACCCGGCTGTCGGGCAGCTTGGACCGGGCGACCTCGGGGTCGATGGCCGCGTCGTACTGGATCGGCCCCTCGATCAGGAGGTCGGGCCGGCGCTCCCGGGCGATCGCGGTCGCCTGGCGGACCTTCTCGACGTCGCTGCCGGCCCCCGACTCCCCGGTCGAGTAGGAGAGCAGGGCCACCCGCGGCTCGATCCCGAACTGGGCGGCCGTGCCGGCCGAGGCGACCGCGATGTCGGCCAGCTGCTCGGCGTCGGGGTTGGGCACGACCGCGCAGTCGCCGTAGACCAGCACCCGGTCGGTCAGCAGCATCAGGAACACGCTGGACACGATCGAGGTGCCGGGCTTGGTGCGGATGAACTCGAAGGCTGGCCGGATGGTGTGGGCGGTGGTGTGGGCCGCACCCGACACCATCCCGTCGGCCAGGCCCTTGTAGACCATCATCGTGCCGAAGTAGGAGACGTCCCCCATCAGGTCCTCGGCCACCGGCCGGGCCACGCCCTTGTGGCGGCGCAGCTCGTAGTAGGTGTCGGCGAAGTCGTCGCGCCACTCCGACGTCAGCGGGTCGACCACCCGAAGGCCGTCCAGCTCTAGGCCGAGGGCGGCGCCCCGGTGCTTGACGTCGTCGGGGTCGCCGAGCACGGTCAGGTCGGCCATGCCGCGCAGCAGCACCTGCTCGGCCGCCTGGAGGACCCGGTCGTCGTCACCCTCGGGGAGGACGATGTGGCGGCGGTCGGCCTTGGCCCGCTCGAGCAGCCGCTGCTCGAACATCAGCGGGGTGACCCGCTCGGTGCGGGTGACCTCGAGCCGGCCCAGCAGCCCCTGGCGGTCGACGTGGTCGCTGAACACCCCGAGGGCGGCGGCGATCTTGCGGTCGCTCTCGGGGGTGAGCACCCCCCGGACCCCGGACACGGTGGCGGCCGTCCGGTAGGTGTCGGCCTCGACGGCCAGCACGGGCACCTCGGCGCCGCCCAGCCCGTCGATCAGCCGCAGCACCGACGGCTCGGGAACCAGCCCCCCGGTCAGGACCAGCCCGGCGATGTTCGGGTAGGTGCCGGAGAACCGGGAGGCCAGGCTGCCGACGATCAGGTCGGCCCGGTCGCCGGGGGTGATGATCATGTCGCCGTCGCTGATGTGGTCCAGGAAGTGGGGCAGGCCCATGGCCCCGACGATCACGTGGCCGACCTCGCGGCGGGTGCTCGGCTCCTCGGCCCCGCCAACCGGCCGTAGGAACTCAGCCGCCAGCGCGTGGGCGACCTCGGACACGGTGGGCGCGGCCAGCTCCGGCACCTCGGGGAGGACGTAGGCCGGCTCGTCGCCCACCACCTCGTGGACCCGGTCCCGCAGCTCGTCCATGATCCGTGGGTCGACCCGGTTGCAGATGGTGGCCAGGATCGTGCAGCCCCGGCCGGTGAGCGACCCGTGGGCCAGCTGGACGACCTCCAGGACCCGGTCCACCGACCGGTCGCTGCCCCGCACCACCAGCAGCACCGGGCAGCCGAGGTGATTGGCCATGTCGGCGTTGAAGTCGAACTCCAGGGCCCGCGACGCCTCGCTGAAGTCGCTCCCCTCCACCAGCAGCAGGTCGGTGGCGTCGTCGAGGCGCTTGTAGGCGTCCAGGATCCGCTTGAGCAGCTCCTCGTAGCGGCCGCGGTCGCTCATCGCCCGCAGGTCGTCGACCACCGCCCCGAACGACTCCTCGTAGCTCTGGGGGAGGCGGTAGCGGCGCCGGATCAGCTCGATGTCGTTGTCGGGCTGCTCGCCCCCGGCCACGATCGGCCGGAAGTACCCGACCCGGCCCAGGGAGGCCAGCGCCTCCATGACCCCGAGCGCGACCGCCGACTTGCCGCTGCCCGGCTCGATCGCGGTCAGGTAGACGTTGCGCTCCATGGCGGTCACCCTACCCCGTCGGGTTGATCGATATCAGCCGATGGCTGCCCGGCGAGCATGGCATAGCCAGGGCCGCGGTCGAAGAACGGCTCCTGGCCGGTCCTGGCTGCCCGGCGGGCCGCCCGGAGGGCGTCGGAGGCCGGCTCGTCCAGCTGGGGGGCGTCCGGGGGGCCGGCGACGACCACGCCGTAGTCGTCGCGGGCCCCGGCCAGGCTGACCTTGTGCCAGGCCACGTCGCGGAGGACCTCGGCGTAGGGGCGGTCCAGGGGGTCGCCCCAGCCGCCACCGCCGGTGGTGCGGATGCGGATGACCTCGCCGGCCCGGACCGGCTCGGCGTCGGCCAGGGCGTCCACGGTCCGCTCGGCCGGGCCGCCCGGGTCGATCACCACCTCGAACGGGCGGCCGGCGCGGCCGCCGGCCACCCCCCAGCAGGCCAGCAGCGACCGGTCGGCGATCGACATGAAGTGGGCGTCGCGGAGCATGCGGACATGCTTCTCGTAGCCGAGCCCGCCGCGGTGGCGGCCGGGGCCGCCCGAGTCGACGGCCAGGCCGAGCCGCTCGACCAGGAACGGCCAGCGCGACTCGGCGAACTCGACCGGGATGTTGCGCGAGTCGGGGACCACGTGGACGGTGTCCTCGCCGTCGGCGTACGGGCGGCCGCCCGACCCGCCGCCCAGCACCTCGCGCATCAGGTAGGGCCGCCCGTCGGCGTCGTCGCCGTAGACGCCGGTGTAGCGGATCGTCTCCTGGTCGGCCGGCATGGCCCCGCCGGTGGCCTTGGCCAGCACCCCGGCCAGGACCCCGAGTAGGCGCAGGATGACGAAGGTGCGGGCGTTGGTCGGGGCCGGGAAGACGGGGGTGAGCAGGGTTCCCTTGGGCGGGAAGCGCAGCTCCAGCAGGGGCACCACGCCCTCGTTGACGTCCAGCTCGGCCGCCCGCTCGGGGGTCTCGGCCAGGTTGCGCAGGATCGGGGCCAGCCACTTCTTGAGGAAGTTGCCGTCGGCGTAGTCGCCGCAGTGGTTGATCGGCCCCTTGGCCTGGGGCGAGGTGCCGGTGAAGTCGAGCACCAGGCGGCCGCCGCCCGCGGAGGTCTTGGTCAGAGTGATCCGCTGGGCGTGCAGCCGGGGCGGGTCGACGCCGTCGTGCTCGGCGTAGTCCTCCCAGGTCCAGGTGCCGTCGGGGATCCGGGTCAGGAGCTCGCGCCGGAAGGCCTCGGTGGTCGCCTCGACGATGGCGTCGAAGCAGGCCTCGACGACGGTCACGCCGTAGCGCTCGAACAGCTCGGCCAGGCGGCGGGCGCCCATCAGGCAGGCCGAGCACTCGGCGTCCAGGTCGGCGGCCAGCGAGTCGGGCATGCGCGAGTTGCGGGTCATGATGGTGAGGGCGGCCCGGTTGGGGACGCCGGCGTCCCACAGCCGGATCGGCGGCACCATCAGCCCCTCCTCGAACACGCTGGTGGCGTGGGAGGGCATCGACCCGGGCACGGCTCCGCCGATGTCGTCGTGGTGGCCGAAGGCCTGCACGAAGGCGACCACCCGGCCGGCGGCGAACACCGGGACGGTCACACACAGGTCGGGCAGGTGGCCGATGCCGCCCTCGGACAGGTAGACGTCGTTGTGGAAGAACACGTCGCCGGGCCGCATCGTGGCCAGGGGGAAGTCCCGCACCACCGGGTGGACCAGGGCCGAGTAGGACCGCCCGGTGAGCTTGCGCAGCCGGGCGTCGTGGATCCCAGCCCGGTAGTCGTGGGCGTCCCGGATCATCGGCGACCGGGCCGTCCGCCCGATGGCCGTCTCCACCTCCCGCTCGATCGAGGCCAGGGTACCCTGCACGATCTCCAGGGTGACCGGGTCGAGCCCGCCCCCGTCGCCGGTCACGGGGCCACCCTGGGCTCGGCCGGGCCTGGCTCCTGCCGGGTCACGACC
>JASLBL010000680.1 GCA_030146615.1 Actinomycetes bacterium | reverse complement strand
GGTTTTTCAACAGCTGAGACCCTGACCCCAGGTTTAAATTACGAACCCAACGCCATTTGGCCGCCGCCAGACCGCTCTATTCTTCGGCCCCTCTAGCCAGAAGGCATCAGCAGACTGTAATTGGGAGACGCATCTCTTCTGGTATGCAAAGATAGGTTGAGCGCTCTGTTTAGCGCGCAGGTGATCCCTGACTACCAGTCTGGATGGGCCGGATCGGTGACAGCATGCCGCCAGTCGGCTGCTGAACCTAGCCCTCCCTCAGGCGGGGTTGGGCCAGCATAGAACCATTTGGCGTCAGTTCCGTCGCGCCCCGCGATGCCGAAGCAGTAGCCGGTTGGCGTCACACCCCACGCCCAGAATTGCCGTTCATCCGTCGAGATGTCGACCATCAGCCGGGAATCCTCCGGTAGGTCCGCGGCCAGCTCTCCTCCCAGATCGTCGGTGTAGCGCCCGTGGCGTTGGAACAGCACCGTCTCTCCCCGGCCCAAAGCGAACAGGGCCTGCTTCACCTCGTTGAAGCCGCGCCGGGCAAGGCGCCTTCCGTCCTCGTCAGTCGCATCGCTGCCCGCATACTGCGCCTCCCGATCACGGCGCAGCCTCTCCACCTGCTCCCTCGCGCTGGCCTGGGCCCACTCGATCACCGCAGCCAACAACACCAGCGTCTTGGTCGAGTTCAGTTGCGTGTCATAGCGGAGCTCCCGGCCGTGGAGAATGCCATGCCTGGTGAGCTTCCCGGTTGCGCCTGACTTCCGCATGACCTCGCTGAACAATGGTCGAAGATGCTCAAGGCCAGCCGGCATACCGGCGATCGTCGAGGCGTGCCGTACTACTTGGTACGAGCGGGGCCGAGCTATTAGGTCGGTGCCGACGAGGTGAGATTGGGCTTGACCCTCAGGGCTCCAACGCACGGTTGCGGAATGGCTTGCATTACTTAGCCGATCTTCGCGTTCGAACCGGATACCAAGAGCTTCCTATACAGCAGCTCTTTGAACTGCGCACATTCGTAGCTCACGGCGCTGGATTCGCTGATCCCATGCGGAAACTTGAGGTTTCAGAGTCCCTGGTGCGAGACCTGTTATACACATTGACCTCTGCCCTTGATGATTTCTGGCGTGGCATTGATACAACTGCCGCGCAGCGCCACAAGAGAAGTTTGCGAGAAGCCAGATTACACCTATTTGGTACGAGCGCCAACCCGTGTTTGTTCGTAGCATCTATGATCAACTTCAACGGGGACAACGAATTATTGACGGCCTACCTCGGGAGAAGAGGGCCTATTGGACGAGCATAAAGACTGATAGTCCCGCCGCATCTGGTATTGGAACACCGCCTGAGCTTGTGATTTAACCCGGCAGGCATGCTGGGCTGGCAGCTGACCTCGCCGGCGGCTGGGTGGTGTCGGCTGTGGTCGGTCAGGCGGCCTTCGTGGTCTTGGTCTGCTTGGTGCGGGGCTTCTTGGTGGGCTTCTTGATGGCCGGGTAGCGCGCGGCCGGCCCGGAGGCATGGCCTTTGGGTCGGCCTGGGGACCGCCCGGAGGGTTTCGGCGTGGTGGTCGGCGAGCCGAGTGTGCACAGCAGCCGCGGAAACCCGCGGCGCACCCGGACCGGTGACAGTCGCGGCTGGGGTCGGGGCCGCTCCCACGGCAGCCGCTGGTCGCTGGCGACCGCGCGGGCCAGCCGCAGCTGGGTGTAGCCGGCCACAATCAGCCAGGTCCACCGGTCGGCCTGCTCGGGATGACGCGGCCGTGGGGTCGTCCAGCCGAGCGTCTGCTTGCAGAACCGGACGGTGTGCTCGAGATCGAAGCGGCGGACATAGGCCCGCCAGGCAAGGTCCAGGTCGACGTCGTTGGGGCCGGCCCACCACAGCCACAGCACCTTCGGCGGGCGGGTCCGGGCGGGGACGCGCTCCACCTGGACGCGGAGGATGGTGCCGCGCACGATCGGGCGGGGCCCACCGGTGCCGTGGCCGGGATGGCGCTGTTGCTTGGGATGTAGCCCGGCCCAGGCCGCCACGGTCACGGCGCCGTACTGGTCGTCCTGACAGGTCAGGGCGGCGGTCGGGGTCGGCCAGGTGGTCGGGTCGGCGCAGTTGAACTTGGCGCCGTGGCGGCGCGGCCGGCCGCTGGCGCCGGGTGGACGTGGTGGCGGGTCGGCGTAGAAGCAGCGGTCGGCGCGCAGCCGCACCAGCACCGCCACCTGTTCCTCGGCCAGGTCGAGGGTGAGCTGGGCGAAGTCGTAGCCGCCGTCGAACACAAACAGCGGCACGCGCCCACCGGCGTCCAGGCGGCCAGCCAGCGCGCGGATCTGACCGGCGGCGGTCTGGTCGGTGTCGTCCAAGGGGTGCAGCCGGGCGGGCATCCACCGGGGCGGTCCAGGAGTCCCGGTCGAAGCCGAGTTGGGTGATCCACTGGAAGGCCCAGCCGGCGATGATCGGCTGGCCGGCCGAGTGCCGTGAGGGGTGGTAGTAGTAGCCCCGCTCGGGGCTGGTCTCGGCGTCGCAACGCGGCCAGGTGGTGACATCCACCGCGAACACCAGCGGGTTGGCGGGTGGCAGGCTGCTGACCAGCAGGTCGCGCAGCCGCTCGACCTCGATGCGGCCGTGGGCCAGGGCAGCATAGACGCTACCCCAACCACGCCGGCAGACCGGCTCCAGGCTCAGATGCGGCAGCGACAGCAGCGGCGCTGGGCGGCACAGCAGCGCGTCGCCCAACTCGAACAGCGCATCAGCACGGCGGCCGAAGCAGGCGTGTAGCTCGCTCCGGAAGGCACCGAGCCGCGCGAGGGGGGAAGTTGGCATCGGCATGACCGCGCAGCCTGACCCACCCAACGGCCACAGGCAACCTGACCAGGGCAAACACCCTCGCCAGGTTAAATCACAAGCTAAGAGGGGCTCGAACGGCTCGATCGTTCTCACGATCTGCCGCGTATGGTGCCGGGGTGGAGGCAGTCAGGTGGGGCGATCACGCAATGCAACAGTTCCCCCGGTGATCCTGCCGGGGACGTCGTGCTGTGAGCACTTACAGCGGATCCGGCCAGCAGATCGCCTGATCACCCCAGCCGGCGGCAGCTGCTTGCCTTCCTTCGACCGTTGCCGCCTCGCCCAGCTTTAGCTTGTTGTCTTCCCCGCTATCGCAGCTGCCGAGCCTACGGTTGGAGAGTTGGCTTGGGTGAGGGGACGAGGTTCAGCCGTGCGATCGCCTCGTTCAGGTCATGGGGCCAGATCCATAGCCGGTACTCCGGGGCGATGCCGACGTAGTCCTCGGGGCCGTGCAAGCTGCGGGTGCGCATGTCCACGCAGTAGCGCTCTCGCCAGGACCGGGCCTCGCCCGGCTTGAGCGGTTGGTTGTTGACGATCTTGCGGGTGACCCGAAACAGCTTCTCCATGGCCCGGTACTCATAGGCCAGCAGCGTCTCGGCATTCGCCCAGATGCCACGCGGTTCGGACACGGCGGCGCTGGCCGCCTCCAGCAGCAGCGGGAGGTCGAGTTCGCCGGGGATGGAGGGGTAGATGACAAACGGGGCGGCATGGCCAGCCTCGACCAGGTCGAGGTTGAAGGTGGCCCGCTGGGCGCGGGTCAGGGTGCGGCGTTCCTGCTCGGTGTAGTTGGGGGCGACATAGGCCAGCAGCCGGCCGTTGGCATCAAAGGG
>JASLBL010000638.1 GCA_030146615.1 Actinomycetes bacterium | reverse complement strand
GGGATGTCGAGTGGCCACCACGTCTCGCGGTCATGGGCATGCGCCTCCCATGTAGTGGCCGTGAGATCGACCATTCTTGGTGTCTGCTCACAATCCGTCACGAGGACGACTTCTTGAGGTCATTCCGCTTCTGCGCATGGGCCTTCTCGATGCGGCTGGGGTGACCGGAGAAGGATCGCCATAGCCGATGGGGTACCAACTGTCGACTCCGTCGTAGCTGACCATCTCCGGGTCAGATGTCCACGTCGGGAAGGAGCGCCGAAGGCTGGGTTCGCGTTACAGCCGCCGACGGCACGATCAGCGGGATGTTCGCGTGCTGGGTGGCCCGGTCTGGCCCTGGCTGTCACCGGTGCTGGGCGGTGGGCCACCCTGACCCGGCGCTTGGCCCTGACCTTGACCCTGGTCGTCCGGCGGCGTCTTCTGCTTGCCTTCCTTGGACTTGGCGTCGTCCTGCAGCAGGTCCTGGCAGTAGACAAGGACCTTGTCGGCGCCGCCGGCCTCGTCGGCCAAGAGTTCGAAGGAGGCCGCCTCGAGCTTCTTGCCGGCCTGCTTGTCCTGGCTGGCCAGGTAGGCCCGGCAGAGGCCCTCGGTATCGGCCGCGGTGGTGTCGGGCACGGCGGCCGACCCGGTCGCCGGGGAACCCGGGGCGGGACCGGCCAGGCCGGTCGGCCCCGGGCCCGAGGGGACGGCGGTGGTGGCGCCGGGGCCGATGCCTCGGACGGCCGGCGGGGCCGCTGGCGGCTCCGGCGCCTCGCCGCCGACCGAGACCAAGATGCTGCGGGCCGCGTCCCGCACCGGCCCGGGGAAGTGGCCGCCGGCCGCGGCGGCCGCGCCCCCGGTGGCCAGGGCGCCAGCAACGGCCACGACCGCCAGTCCAAGTCGTCGCCGGCTCCGCCTCCCGGTCCGCCGGGCCCTGGCAGGGAAGGTCCGGGCCCGGGTGACGGCCCGTAGCTCGGCCAGGGCGGCCGCCTGACCGGCCAGCTCCTCGGGCCTTGGCGGAGCGACCGTCGCCGCCAGCAATGCTGCCACCTCGGCGTAGCCGGGCGGCGCCTGATCGGGCGGAAGGTCGCCGGCCAGCAACCGCTCGACGGTGTCCTCGTCGAGGGGCTGCGGCCCGGCACCAGGGGTGGCGAATCGTCGGGGCATGTCAGCAGGCGAAGCGTCGTCGGGCCCCATCGCGTTACACCACTCCCTGGACGCGGGCGTCGGCGCCCATCCGCTCGGCCAGCCGGCGCAGCCCCCGATGGGTAAGCACCCTGACCGTGCCCGGGCGCTTGCCCATGATGGCCGCCACCCGCTCGACGTCCAGCCCAGCGACCACGCGGAGCACAACCGCCTCGGCCTGGTCCGGGGGAAGCATGGCGACCACCGCCAGTGCCGCCCGGGTGGAGAAGCCCTCGACGGCGGTGGCCGCCGGGTCGTCCGGGGCGGCCTCCTCGACGAGCCCGGTTACCGGCAGTTCGGTGACCCGCCGCGCGCCGCGGCGGCGCCAGTCCAGCACCTCGTGCCGGGCGATGGTGAACACCCAGGCCCGGAACGCCGGCTCGTTGCCCTCGAAGCGGTCAAGGCCGCGGACCACCGCCAGCCATGTCTCGGAGGCGAGGTCCTCCGCGGCGGCCGGCGCGGCAACCATGAAGTACCGGAGCAGGCGTGGCTGCAGGTCGCGCCAGAGCCTTCCGAACGCCTCCTCGTCGCCGCAAGTGGCGGCTTCGAGCACGGCCGGGAACTCGGGGCCGATCATTAGTCATCTCCCCGGGGGATCAGTTCCAGAGGCGAACAAGCTGCACGCCGCACCATGGGGCTGTCAAACGCGCAGACCTCCGCTCATCCCCTGAGCGGAGGTCCGCGCGCTCACCAGAGCAGTTTCGGCGCCACAACCTGCATCCCCATGGCGTCGCGGCGCCGCTGGCCTCCCTGCCCCGGCGCTCTCCCGGGCGACCCGGCTCGCCCGGTCGCTTGCTGGCATCACCGCGATGCTGGGAAGCGTAGGATTCGAGCCGCTGGCACGGCGTCCGATGTTCCTGTTGATGAACTACCCGGTGGACTCGGCCAGCAGGCTGCACCGGCTCTGCTGGAAGACGCTCGTGCTGGCTATGGCGGCGTGGAACCCGCTCGGCGCGGTTGTGGGGCCGCGCTGTATCCGCTCGAGCTCCTGTTAGTCGCTCGCCTGAGGAGGGCCCCGTCCACCGAGCTGATGGTCTGCCGGAGGCGCTCGGCTGGGTGATTGTCGCGCCGCTTACGGTCAGCGCCGGTGCCCAGGTTGCGCAGCTCGATGAGGCGTCGTCCCTGCTTCTGCTCGCCGCCGGGTTGATCCCCTGGCTCTGGCCGCCGGCCCTCGTGGCGCTCGCCATCGGGCTGTGGCGGGGTCGGCCGCTGCTGGCGGTGGTGGCGGCCGCCACCACCGGCGTCCTGCTCGCCTCGGCGGTGGCCGGGCTCGGTCTGCCCACTCGCGCCCGCCCGGCGGCGGGGACGCTTCCGACGGTGCGGCTCTTCACGGCCAATGTCCATGACGCCAATCCCGATATGGGGCCGATCGCCGAGGAGATTGCCGCCGTGGCGCCAGACCTGGTCGCCCTGCAGGAGATCGATCCCGACGGCGCCGCTGGGCTGGCCCGGTCGGATGTCCTGGACCGGTTCCCGTATTCGGTGACCGAGACGCGCCGGGGAGCGTCGGGTATCGCCCTCTGGTCGCGGTTCCCGCTTGTGGACGCACAGGTCCAGGATGTCCTGGGCAGGCCCTTCATCGGTGCCACCGTGATGGTTGGCGCCAAGCGGCTGCGGCTCTACACGGTCCACACGGTGGCCCCGCTCGGCGGCGATCGAGCCCAATGGCAGGCTCAGCTTCGGCGTGTGCGGGCGGAGGTCCGGGCGACGATGGGAGCGTTGGTGGTCGCTGGCGACTTCAACGCCTCCCGCTACCATCCTAGCTTCCGCAGGCTGCTCTCGGACGGGCTACGGGATGCCCATGAGCGTCGGGGACGAGGATGGGCGGCGACCTGGCCGTGGGACCGACGGCCACTCCCGGCCTTGCTGCGGCTCGACCACGTCCTGGTATCGCCAGGCGTTGAGGTGCAAGCAATCCAGGAGGGCGTCGGTCAGGGCAGCGACCACCGGCCGGTCATCGCCGACCTTGCCTTGCTACCCTGAGCGACCTTCCCCACGCTGGCCGGTAGATTGGGTGGAGCATGTCGGTCGGTCGAACCGAGCGCCGAGGGCGCGATGAGGTGCGCTGCCGCTGCGGCCACCCTCGTGCCGTCCACCTGCACTATCGACGAGGCCTGGATTGTGCCGTCTGCGGCCCGTCGGGCTGCCCCCGCTTTCGCCGCTGGCGCTGGCGGTGGCGCTCGGACCGCTCAGGGGGCGGCGACGCCTGATGGTCAGAGCACCGCCAGCACGGCCAGCAGCACCGAGGCCGCCACCACCAGCGCCCTCTGCCTCCTACTGCGCATAGGTCCTCCTCCGCGAGGGATGGTCGGGGATCGAGGCCCCGGCGCACCGTCCAGACCTCGCCGAGCATGCGTCGCCAGACGGTTGCCCGGCAGGGGCGACCGGAGAAGGGCCGCCCCTGCCGGCGGGTAGGTATTCGCGCAGAAGAAGCGCCAATGGCAGGGTTCGCGTTACAGGGGCCGTTCGGTGCTACGGGACGGGATTGCCCTCCGGCGGCGGGCCACCCTGGCCCTGGCCCTGGCCGCCGCCGCTGGTGCTGGCCGGCGGGCCGCCCTGGCCCTGCCCGGCGTTCCCGGACGGCTCCGGCTGCTCCGGCTGCTCCGGCTGCTTGGTCTTCTTG
>JASLBL010000469.1 GCA_030146615.1 Actinomycetes bacterium | reverse complement strand
GCGATGGCGAGGGACAGGGCCGCCAACAAGACGGCGAAGATGAGCCGCTTCATGGGCTCCTCCTAAGCTAGGAGTGGTTGAAGCACCGCAGGGAGGCTTGCAGACCCAAGCCACACGGGCGCAACGACTCGAGCATGTTTTGATCAAGGCCAGCCCCGATCAGTCCCAGGCATCCGCATGTGCGGAGGGCAGGACTAGCTGTAGGTACTGCCATGATGATCTCCGGAACTTGCATCCTGCTTAATGGGGGCGGGCAGGGGATGAACTCCTTGTTGGCAAGCACCTGGAAATCGACGTCGAAGGCGCAGGAACCTTCGATGGTGAAGTCTTCTGCCGGCAGACCTTCGCGGATCGGTTTGTCTGCCGCAGCGACGCTCGGTACGAGCAACGCCCCGGCGAGCGCCAGGCCGATCGTGAGGATGAGACGCTTCATGCCTACCCCCAAAGACAGGCAAAATGACGCGCCACTGGGTTCGGTAAATGGCTCTACCAGCCGCACAGGTGCGCACACAGCTGCCTAAGAGGACCTCAAGGGAGCACCGGTGCGAGGAGTTTGACCTCACCAGGCCGCAACCGCAGCCTGATTTTGGACCTCGCTGCAGC
The DNA here is from genome assembly GCA_030146615.1 of Actinomycetes bacterium. Taxonomy (GTDB): domain Bacteria; phylum Actinomycetota; class CALGFH01; order CALGFH01; family CALGFH01; genus CALGFH01. The sequence continues at coordinate 4,350 of JASLBL010000469.1, read as the reverse complement.
CGGTCATGCTGGCCAGCCTGAGGAGGACTGCGTGCTCGGGCCATGGAACAGCCTCTTTGTGTCGGCCAATCCCTAGACGCTACGCCCTGCCTCAGCCACCTTCTATGGTCGCTTTGACGTAACGTAGTGCTCCGTCCTGAAACTACATGGGTGTAAGTTCCGCCTGATGGGTTCAGCTCGAGTGGAGGCGGCGCGGCATGGTGTGGGCGCCCCAGAAAGCGAAGGTCATGGCCCAGCAAGGGCGCAGCGAGCGCTGGAGCGGGCCTAAGCGGACATTCCGGAACGAGGGCGACCGTGGGGTTGCGTCCCGCTCCCGGGAGGGAACCGATCGACGGGCTCGGTTGTAGACAGGGCAGAGTCCCTTCCGCGAAGTCAGGACGACCAGGCGTGCACCATCGGCTGGCCCTCGGGCTGATCGCCGCCCTGCCCCTGCTGCTCGCCTCCTGCGGCGCACCCGCCGCCGATGCTCCGCCGTCGCCGCAGGCTGCCCGGTCGGTTACCACACAGCCGAGCGCGGCACCGGCGTCCTGCCCTACTACCCGGCCGCCCGATCCCCCGTTCGTGCCGCCCGCGCCCTACCCGCCTGAGCCACCATCGGTGGAGGGCGACAAGGTCTGGTACGGCACCAACGCGTTGTGGACCTGGCTGGATGCGGACGGGACCTGGGAGATGGCCCGCGACGAGCACGGCCTGTTCGACAAGAGCTTCTGGTGGCGTCAGGGCTATGACTGGCGGACCGAGACCACGCCGGCGTTGCGGGTCACCGGCAGGCGGCTGGATGCCCCCGCGCCGACGGTCACGATTTCGGATGCCACCAATGGCTTCGAACCGTCCATGGGTGCGTTCATGCTGGTGGGGCTGGAGCTTCCGACTGGGGGCTGCTGGGAGCTCACTGGCCACTATGCCGGCAGGAGCCTGCGCTTTGTGGTCTTGGTGAGCTGACCGCCAGCAGCAGGCAGGCAAGGGCATGGACCAGACCGCGGTGGCCGTCACCACCGTGGCAGTCGCAGGGCCTGGAAGCAGATGACCGAGCAGGCCAGCAGGACTAGCGCGTAGAACCGCTCCGAGCCGCGGTCGTAGCGGCTGCGCAGCCGCCGCCACCCGCCCAGCCAGGCGCCGGTGCGCTCGATCGTCCAGCGGTAGCGGCCAAGCCGCGCCGAGGACTCGATGCCGCGTCGGGCGATCCGCGGGCGGATGCCTCGCCGGCGAAGATAGGCACGGCAGCGGCGATGATCGTAGGCCTGGTCAGCATGGACCGCGCCGGGCCGCCGCCGGCGCCGCCCGCTGGGCATCAGGATCGGCGGGATGTCGTCCACCACCGCCTCCAGCATGGTCGAGTCGTTGGCATTGGCCGCGCTCAAGGACCACCGCGACCGGCAGCCCGCCGCGCTCGCCGGCCAGGTGCAGCTTGGACCCGGCCTTGCCCCGATCGACCGGGTTTGCGCCGGTCAGGTCCCCCTTTGACCGCCCGCAGGCTGAAGGAGTCCACGCTGACGCGGTCCAGGTCGATGCGACCGCCCGCGCCGAGTTCGTCCAGCAGCACGCCCTGGAGCTGGTCGAACACCCCAGCGCGGGCCACTCGTCCAGCCGCCGCCAGCAGGTGGTGGCCGAGCCGCAGCCCAGCTCCCCGGGCGGGCAGCAGCGCCCACGGAGTAGACGTGCGGGCCATGAAGATCAGCGCCGCCACACAGTTGCGGTCGGGAACGCGGCGGGGCACGCCGCCGCGGGGACGCGGTGGGGCCGGCGGCAGGAGCGGCTGGATGCGCTGCCACAGCTCCTCAGGCAGGAGGCGCTCCACAAGACTGGTCATGCACCGAGCATCCAGCAGCGGCCCCAAGCGCTCAAGCCGCCCCACAGGCCGTTCCGGAATGTCCACTAATGCAGGAGTGCCCGTGGCGAGGTTGAACAATCACCGGACACTGCTCACAGCTCCGCTGCACGAAGGTGTCGACGGCGCGTGAAAACTGACCCCCAGATGACGCTTGAAAGTTGACCCCTCCCAGACTCTGGCTCGAGTCGAGCCGGGAGGAAGCGAGGGTGTTGAGCGTGGAGGAGGGGGCAGAGATCCGCCGGCTGCGCCGGGCTGAGCAGATGCCGGTCAGGGTGATCGCGCGGGTGATGGGGGTCTCGAAGAACACGGTAAAGCGGGCCTTGGCGGCCGAGGGGCCGCCGCGCTACCAGCGGACGGCGCGGGGATCGATCGTGGACGCGGTCGAGCCGGGCATCCGGGAGCTGCTGGCGGTGTGGCCGACGATGCCGGTCACGGTGATCGCCGAGCGGATCGGCTGGACCAGGGGACTGACGGTGCTCAAGGACCGGGTCCGGGAGCTGCGGCCGGTGTATCTGCCGCCCGACCCGGCCTCCCGGACTACCTATCAGGCTGGGGAGGTGGCCCAGTGCGATCTGTGGTTCCCGGCGATCACGCTGCCGGTGGGGTTCGGCCAGACCCGTACCGCCACCAGGCTGCCGGTGCTGGTGATGGTGACCGGCTATGCCCGCTGGCTGACGGCTCGGCTCATCCCCTCGCGGGTGGCCGAGGACCTGTTCGCCGGCTGGTGGCAGCTCATCACCCAGCTCGGGGCGGTGCCGCGGATGCTGGTCTGGGACGGGGAGGGCGCGGTCGGCCAGCGCCGCCGGCGCCAGACGATCCTGACCGAGGCGGCCCACGCCTTTGGTGGGGTGCTGGGCGCCAAGATCTGGATCTGTGACCCGGGTGACCCGGAGGCCAAGGGGCTGGTGGAGCGGGCCAACGGGTATCTGGAGACCTCGTTCCTGCCCGGCCGCACCTTCAGGTCGCCGGCCGACTTCAACGCCCAGCTTCACGATTGGCTTGCCCTGGTCAACCAGCGGCAGCGGCGGGTGCTGGGCTGCGCCCCGGCCGACCGGATCGAGGCTGACCGGGCCGCGATGCTGCCGCTGCCGCCGGTGGCCCCGGTGACCGGGTGGCGCAGCTCGCTGCGGCTGCCGCGCGACCACTACATCCGCCTGGACAGCAACGACTACTCGGTGCATCCGGCCGTGGTTGGCCGCCGGGTCGAGATCCGTGCCGACCTGGAGCGAGTCCAGGCGTTCTCTGACGGTCGGCTGGTCGCCGATCACCTGCGCTGCTGGGCCCGCCACCAGACGATCAGCGACCCCGTCCACTTGCAGGCCGCGGCCCAGCTGCGCCACGACCGCGCCGTGCGCCAGGCAGCCGACCACCGCGACCAGGGCGAGGTCCAGCTGCGGTGTCTGGCCGACTACGACGCCGCCTTCGGCCTCGACACCGAGGGGGTGGCCTGATGCCGGCCGCGACCGCCACGACGGCACGGGATCTGACCGCCGAGCTGGCCTTTCTGACCCGAGCGTTGAAGGCGCCCACCCTGGGCCAGTCGGCGGCCCGGCTGGCCGAACGGGCCCGTGCCGAGGGCTGGACCCATGAGGAGTTCCTGGCCGCCTGCCTGCAACGCGAGGTCGCCGCCCGCCAGGCCCACGGCGGCGAGGGGCGGATCAGAGCTGCGCGGTTCCCCGGGCGCAAGAGCTTGGAGGAGTTCGACTTTGACCACGCCCGCGGCCTCAAGCGCGAGGTCGTTGCCCACCTGGGCACCCTCGACTTCATCGCAGCACGGGAGAACGTGGTGTTCCTCGGCCCACCCGGGACCGGCAAGACCCACCTGGCCATCGGGCTGGGCATCCGGGCCTGCCAGGCCGGCCATCGGGTGCTGTTCGCCACCGCCGCCGGCTGGGTCGCCCGCCTGGCCGACGCCCACACCCAGGGCCGGCTGCAGGCCGAGCTGACCCGGCTTGGCCGCTATCTGCTGCTGGTGGTCGACGAGGTCGGCTACATCCCCTTCGAGGCCGAGGCCGCCAACCTGTTCTTCCAGCTCGTCTCGGCCCGCTACGAGCGGGCCAGCCTGATCGTCACCTCCAACAAGCCGTTCGGCCGCTGGGGGGAGGTGTTCGGCGACGACGTGGTCGCCGCGGCCATGATCGACCGGCTGGTCCACCACGCCGACGTTGTCTCGCTCAAGGGCGACAGCTACCGGCTCAAGGACCGCAACCTGGGCCGCGTCCCGGCAGCCGCCACCGACAAGCAATGACCATCCAAGGGGTCAGTTTTCACCCGTCGCCAGGGGTCAGTTTTCCGCCGTCGTTGACACGCAGAAGGGCCCGTCCAGCCATACGCCGGCTGTCCGAAACCGAGAGGGTTTCTGCGACAGCCACCGCTCCCCGCCACAAGGCCCGCACCGACGGTCCCCGTTTGCCTAGCCGGCGGGCAATCAGCCGCAACAACTTACCTTGTCGCCATCGCGCCCACACCTCGTCCTGCTCTGCTGCCGACAGCCGCCAGGGACCGCACCCACCACCACC
>JASLBL010000516.1 GCA_030146615.1 Actinomycetes bacterium | reverse complement strand
CCATGCGAGCTTCGGCGGAGCCGCTCCGGCTCGAGCACGAGCCGCCGCCGTCCAAGCGAGCTTCGGCGGAGCCGCACCGGCGCGAGCACGAGCCGCGCCCGTCACGGGAGCCGCCGGAGCCGGCGGCGCCGGACTCGCCTTCCTCTGCGGCCGGACCTCCCCTTGAGCCGGCGCCCGCGCCGCCGCCACCGTCGCCGCCGGCGGCATCCTTCGAGCCGGACCTGAGCGGTCGGCACCTGCCGGCCTCGCCGCCACCGATGGCCTCCGAGCAGGCCGGCGGGCTCCAGCCGGTCGAGCTGCGGCACCGCTTCTTCGAATCGATGTTCGACTCGGTGGCCATCCGCCGTCCCGGCTTCCGCATCCCCAAATTCGGCTACGAGAACTGGGTCGGGTTCGCGGCCGGGCCATTCGGCTTCTACGACGTCGCCTTCACCGCCAACGGCGCCGTCCGGGCCGGGGTCTACCTCGACATGCAGGAGCGCACGGCGACCAAGCGGCTCTTCGACGACCTGTTCGCCGAGCGCCTGGCCATCGAGACGGCGGTCGGCCGGATCCTGTCCTGGGAGCGCCTCGACGACCGGCGCGCCTCCCGAATCGTCGACTACCGCGAGGTCCGCGACCTGGACAGCCTCGCCGATCGGCGGGCCCTAGCCGACTGGGCCGCCGAGACCGTGGTCAAGCTGATGGAGGCGCTCGACGACCGGCTGCGCTCCACCGCCCAGGTGCTCCTGTCCCGGGTCCAGGGCGGCGTCTAGCGGCGCCCGGCCGTGACCGACCCGCTGGATCCCCTGGACATCGCCGCGCTGGAGGCCGCGGCCCGCGAGTGCCTCGACCGGGGGGTCTACGACTACATCGCCGGCGGTGCCGACGCCGAGGCCACCGTCGCCGACAACCTTGCCGCCTGGTCGCGGCCGCGGCTGCGGCCCCACGTGCTGCGGGACGTGGCCGAGGTGTCGACCGCGACCACGCTGCTCGGCAGCCAGGTCCCGACCCCGCTGCTGGTCGCCCCGATGGCCTACCACCGCATGTGCCATCCCGACGGGGAGGCCGCCTCGGCCGCCGGGGCGGCCGCCGCCGGGGCCCTGTACGTGCTCTCGACCCAGGCCACCATGTCGGTCGAGGACGTGGCCCAGGCCGCCCCCGAGGCCGTCCGCTGGTTCCAGGTCTACGTGGTCCGCGACCGGGGCTGGACGGCCGAGCTGGTCGCCCGGGCGGCCGCCGCCGGCTACCGGGCCCTGGTCCTGACCGTTGACGTGCCCCTGCTCGGCAACCGCCTCCGCGACCTGCGCAACGACTTCCGGCTGCCCACCGGGCTCAAGCCGGCCAACGCCCCGCCGGCCGCGGCGTCCCGCCAGCGCGAGCTGGCCGTCGACGTGCTCGCCCAGGCCGGCCAGTTCGACCCCGCCCTGACCCCGGAGACGATCGGCTGGCTGGCCGAGCGGTCCGCCCTGCCGGTGCTGGTCAAGGGGGTGCTGCGAGGCGACGACGCGGTCACCTGCGTGGACGCCGGCGCGGCCGGGGTGGTGGTGTCCAACCACGGCGGCCGCCAGCTCGACACCGTGGTCGCCACGGCCGACGCCCTGGCCGAGGTGGCGGCGGCGGTGGGGGACCGGGCCGAGGTGTACGTGGACGGCGGGGTCCGCCGGGGCACCGACGTGGTCAAGGCCCTGGCCCTGGGGGCGCGGGCGGTGCTGGTCGGCCGGCCGGTGCTGTGGGGGCTGGCCGTCGGCGGGGCGGCCGGAGTCGAGCGGGTCCTGGCCGGCCTGGCCGGCGAGCTCCGGCTGGCCATGGCCCTGTGCGGGGCGACCGAGGTCGGGCAGCTCACCCCCGACCTGATCGCAGGGCCCGGCGAAGCCAGGTGACGAGCATGTCCATCAGGTCGGGGATCCGCGGCCCGCGCTCGGCGTCGCCGGTGGCCGGCAGGCGCAGGCCGTGGTCGGCGTCGGCCACCACCTCGAGGCGGAAGCTGCCGTTGCCGGCCCGTCCCAGGGCGGCCGCGAACCGCTCGGCGCTGGCCGCGACGGGCACGTAGATGTCCCGCTGGCCCCAGATGGCCAGCAGCGGGCAGGTGACCCGCTCCAGGGCCGGCACCGGGTCGTAGTCGTAGATGCGGGCCATGAAGGCCAGGTGCTCGACCACGCCGTCGTCGCCCAGGGCCGGGTACCAGGGGGCGTCGCGGTGGGCGAGCTGCTCGGCCAGGACCTCCTCGAGGTCGTCGCCGCGGCGCAGCCGGGTCGCCCGGCGGTGGAAGAAGGCCATCGCCTCGGCGATCTGGTCCTCGGCGACGCCGGCGTGCCGGAGCATGGCCTCGACCCGGTAGGCCTCCTGCCGGTACGGGTTGACCCCGGGACCGGACAGGCTGATGACGGCGGCGACGGTCTTCGACATGGAGGCGGCCAGGGGACCTACCCAGCCGCCCTGGCTGGCTCCGAGCAGGGCGATCCGGGCCGGGTCGACGCCCTCCTGGGCGGCCAGGCAGGCCACGGCGGCGAGCGCCTCACCGGCCCGGTCCTGGAGGCTCTGGTCGCGCCAGTCGCCGCCCGAGCCGCCACAGCCCGGCTTGTCCCAGGCCAGGCTGGCGAACCCGGCGGCGGCCAGCACCTCGGCCTCGTCGTCCCAGCCGTCCCGCTCGGCCGGTCCCGAGCCGTCCACGAACGCCACCGCCGGATACGGGCCGTCGCCGGCCTGGTTGCCGTCCGGCCGGCGGAAGACCGCGGTCAGCTGGTTCCCCTGGTGCTCGAACTTCACGTCCATGTCCGGTAAAATAAACCGTACATACGGTTTTGTAAAGGAGGACAATGCCACGGGTCACACAGGACTATCTCGAGGCCCAGCGGGCCGAGATCCTCCAGGGGGCGCGCCGCTGCTTCGCCGCCCACGGCTACGAGGAGGCGACCGTCGTCCGTCTCGAGGAGGCGACCGGCCGCTCACGAGGGGCGATCTTCCACCACTTCCCGACCAAGCTCGACCTGTTCCTGGCCGTCCTGGAGCGCGACGCCGAACGCGAGGCCGCCCGCTGGGAGACCGGCTCGGTCGCCGACGCTCTCGCCGGCCTGGCCACCGAGGACCCCGACTGGGCGACCATGGTCGTCGAGCAGTCCCGCCGCCGCCGCACCGACCCCCCCTTCCGCGCCCGCTGGGCCCGCCGCACCAACCTGGTCCGCCAAGCCTTGCGAACCCTGGTCGCCCGCGAACGAACCGCCGCCCGAGTCGCGCCCACCGTCCCCGACGAGGTCGCCGCCCGCTTCATCAGCGTGGTCGGCGACGGCCTCCTGCTCCAACGCGCCATCCTCGGCGAGGTCCCCCACGCCCAGGAGGTGATCGCCCTGGCCACCGCCGCCCTCCAGGGCGGGGCGGGTCCGGCGGGGCGTGCCTCACCCGGACCCGCCGCTTCCGAGCCCCCCGGAGGGGGAGCGTAGCCCGCGGGGAACTGGGCTGCTCGGGGCTGTCCACAGCCCCGTACTGTCACACCCTCCAGGTAGTCTGTCACCGGCAATCATTGTATGATGGTGTTCAACTCAGGAGGGCGTCGTGCATCCATTTCTGCTGGAAGAACTGGCCGCCGCGCGAGTCGACGAGCTCCGCCGGGAGGCGTCCCGGGAGCGGGTGGCGCTCCCGCTGCTGCGGCCGTCGCCGGTCGAGCGGGCGGCCCGCCGCTCGCTCCATGCCTTCGGATACCTGCTCATCGGGGCCGGCCTCCGGCTGGCCGCGGCCGGCGAACGACCGGACCCCGTCGGCCGGAGCGCCGTGTGAGGCGCCCGTCCGACTTCCGGGCCCGCGAGGCCGGCCGGAGGACCTATCTGGACGGGGTGCGGGCGGCCGCCCCGATCGGGGTCGCGGCCCTCGCCTTCGGCATCTCGTTCGGGGTCCTGGCCCGTGCCGCCGACATGGGCCGGGTCGCCCCGGTGGTGATGTCGGTGACCACCTTCGCCGGGTCGGCCCAGTTCGCCGTCGCCTCGATCCTCGGCGCCGGCGGCGGCCTGGTCACGGCGATCGTCGCCGCCATCCTGCTCAACCTCCGCTACGGCCCGATCGGCCTGTCCGCGGCGACCACCTTCGAGGGTCCCTGGTGGCGGCGGGCGCTGACCGCCCAGCTGATCGTCGACGAGTCCTGGGCGATCGCCCAGCGCGACGACGGCCGCCTGGACCGGCACCTGCTCATCGGGGCCGGGCTGCTCCTGCTCGTCTGCTGGACCACCGGCACCGCGATCGGCACCCTGGCCGGCGACCTGGTCGCCGACCCCGAGTCGCTCGGCCTCGACGCCGCCTTCCCGGCCCTGTTCCTGGCCCTGCTCTGGACCCAGGTCCGCGATCGCTCACGCCTCCTGGCCGCCCTCGGCGGCGCGGCCATCGCCCTGGCCCTGATGCCCTTCACCGGCGCCGGGATCCCGATCGTGGCCGCCAGCCTGGCCTGCCTCATCGGCGCGAGGAAGCCCGCATGAGCGCCGTCTGGATCAGCGTGATCGTGGTCGGCCTGGCCACCATGGCCATCAAGGCCGCCGGCCCCCTCCTGCTCGCCCGCCGCACCCCGCCGCCCCGCGCTCAGGCCGCCCTCGAGCACCTCGCCCCGGCCCTCCTGGCCGCCCTGGTCGTCACCCAGGCCCTCGGCGGCGACAACGGCGGTTTCACCATCGACGCGCGCCTCGCCGGCCTGACCGCCGGCGCCGTCGCCCTCCTCCTGCGGGCCCCCCTCCTGGTGGTCATCACCGCCGCCGCCGTCACCGCCGCCCTGGTCCGCCTGGTCGCCTGACCACCTCCAGCCGGACCGGAGCCCTTCCAGAGGGGGAACTGGCTTGCGGGTCGGCGGGCCCGCTGGCAGCCTCCGTGACCGAGAGGTGAGGAGGCGGTATGGCGGCGGACGGATACTCGGCCGGTACGGCGAGCGGGCACGCGTTCGATCTGGCCACCGCGGTCCGGGGTGGGCCGGAGCGATGGTCGGCCCAGGTTGATCCGGGCTGGACGGTTGCCGGGCGGCCGAACGGCGGGTATCTGCTGGCGCTGGCCACGCGGGCGGCGATGGAGGCGGCCGGCCAGCCGCATCCGCTGGCCGTCAGTGCCCACTTCCTTTCTCCGGCCGACCCGGGACCGGCCGAGCTGGAGGTGCGTCGGCTGCGGACCGGCCGCAGTCTGTCCACGACCCGGGTGACCATGGTCCAGGACGGCCAGGCGAGGCTGGAGGCGCTGGTCACGGCGGGCCGGATCGACGCCGGGGCGGCGCCCGGCTGGCAGCGGGAGACCGGCCCGGCCGGCCTGCCGCCGGTCGAGGAGTGCGTGCCCGCCCAGCCCGAGCTGCCCGGCGGCGTGCGGGTCCCGCTGCTCGAACGGCTCGACCTACGGGTCGACCCAGCCACCGTCGGCTGGTACACCGGCCGGCCCGGCGGGCGCCTTCAGATGCGCGGCTGGGTACGGTTCGCCGACGGCCGCGCCCCCGACCCGCTCGGCCTGCTCCAGGTGGTCGACGCCCTCGCCCCGGCCAGCTTCGAGCTCGGCCTGCCCAGCTGGGCCCCGACCGTCGAGCTGACCGTCTACCTGCGCGGCCTCCCGGCCCCCGGCTGGCTGGCCTGCGTGGTGAGTGGCCAGCTGTGGCAGGGCGGCTGGTTCGACGAGGACGCCGAGGTCTGGGACTCGGCCGGCCGCCTGGTCGCCCAGTCCCGTCAGTTCGCCGGCGCCCGCCCGGCAACCTCGCCGGCCGGCGACGGCCGCCCAGCGTCGTGACCCGCCTGGGCCCGCCTCGACTCCATGGGATTCCGGGAGCTGGGCCGGAGCCCGACCCCGGCGCCTAGTTCTGGAGGTTCTCGAAGATGCCGGCGGCGCCCTGGCCGCCGCCGACGCACATCGTGACCATGCCGTAGCGGGCCTTGCGGCGGGCCAGCTCGGCCAGGAGCTGGACGGTGAGCTTGGTGCCGGTGGCGCCCATGGGGTGGCCGAGGGCGATGGCGCCGCCGTTGACGTTGATCTTGTCGAGGTCGAGGTTCAGCTCGCGGATCACGGCCAGGGTCTGGGAGGCGAACGCCTCGTTGAGCTCGATCAGGTCGATGTCGTCCAGGGTCAGCCCGGTCAGCTCCAGCACCTTGGGGATGGCCACGGTGGGGCCGATCCCCATGATCTCGGGGGCGACCCCGCCGACGGCGTAGCCCACGAACCGGCCCAGTGGCTCGAGGCCCAGGCGCTCGGCCCGTTCCCGCTCCATGACCACGACCGCGGCGGCGCCGTCGCTGCGCTGGGAGGAGTTGCCGGCGGTGACGGTGCCGCCCTGCTTGAACACGGGCTTGAGCTTGGCCAGGGCCTCGGCCGAGGTGTCGCGGCGCGGCCCCTCGTCCCTGGCGAAGCGGTCCTCGTGGTGGACCGGGCGGCCGTCGCCGTCCAGGGTGTCCAGCCGCACCGGCAGGGGCACGATCTCGGGGTCGAACCGGCCCGAGTCGACCGCCTCGGCCGCCCGCTGGTGGGAGCGGAGGGCGAAGGCGTCCTGGTCCTCGCGGCTGACGCCCCAGCGCTCGGCCACCCGCTCGCCGGTCAGGCCCATGGCCATGTAGTACTCGGGGTGGCCGCGGACGACCTCGGGGTTGGGGGAGAAGGTCGGGGTCGGCGTCGGGGTCGAGGACATGTGCTCGGTCCCGCCGGCCACGATGGTGGTGGCGAACCCGGCCATGATCCGCTCGGCCGCGCTGGCGATCGTCTGGAGGCCCGAGGAGCAGAAGCGGTTCACGGTCTGGGCGGGCACGGTCTCGGGCAGGCCGGCCCGCTGGGCGGCGATCC
>JASLBL010000515.1 GCA_030146615.1 Actinomycetes bacterium | reverse complement strand
GGAGCCGGCGGTCCTGCTCGACCTGGCCGGCTCCGAGGAGGCAAGGTCGATGCCGTTGCCGAGCTGGCCGGCGACCAGCGAGGCGCCCAGCACCAGGCCGGCGGCCACGCCGCCGCCGACACCCCTGGCCGCGCCCCAGGTCACGGCGGCCGCCACCGGGTGGCCGGCCGCGAAGTACGGCCGTTCGCCGACGGTCCCGGCCGGCATGACCAGCCCGGCGACCAGGTTGAGACCGGCCGCCAAGGCCAGGTCGGCGGCCAGCACCGGCCACGCCGGGCGGGGCCGGGCCACCGTCAGCCAGCCCGTCCAGGCGGCCAGCCCGGCGATCGTGACCACGGCCAGGGCGGGCCGACGCAACTCCCCGGCGGTCAGGGCCAGGATCACCATCCAGCCCAGGCTGACCCAGCGGAACGCGAGGATGCCGAGCGACAGCACCGCCCGCCCCCGCTCGGCCTCCGACGAGCCCTGCGCTGCGTCCGTCACGTCGCCTCCGCCAACCGAGCACGCCGGACCCTCCGCCTCTGGCGGCCAGCCCCCCGGGGGGAGCGTAGCCCAGCGGCCGGAAGTGATGCGCAGGTTGTCCACAGTCCCCGCCGGGGCCCTCAGCTGACCTCCGCGGCCGATTCTGTGCTGGCCAGGGCCTCAGGCGGTCCTGTGTCCCCTGGCGCCCTGGTGCCGGCGGTGGCCCTGGCCGCGGCCACCACCCGGCGCAGGGCGGCGGTCATGGCCTGGACCTCCTCGGGCTCGAGGTGGCGGGTGAAGTGCTCCTGGATGCCGCGCAGGTGCACCGGGGCGGCGCGCCGGAGGGCGCTGCGGCCCTGGTCGGTGAGGACGGCGAACCACCCGCGGCGGTCGTCCTGGCACTGCTCGCGGCGGACCAGCCCGGCCTCCACCATCCGGTCGACCAGCCGCGACAGCCCGCTCTTGGACAGCAGCACCGACTCCGACAGCTCCTGCATGCGCAGCCGGCCCTCGGGGGCCTCGGCCAGGTTGAGGAGCACGTCGTAGCGGTTCAGGGGCAGGCCGCGCTCGGCCACCAGCTCGTGCTCGAGCAGCTCGGTGACCGTGGCGTGCGCCTCCAGCAGCAGGCGCCAGGCGGACAGGGACGCAGGATCGGGTCGCGCCGGCATGCCCCCATTGTAAGTGGTCGTCCAGCTACCGACCGTCAGCAGGATGACGATCGCAGCTACGTCGGGAGAAGCAAATTCCACGAAGGTTGTTTGGTTCTCTTCGCTTGGGTTACACCACCCCTCCCGTACAGAAGCGGTAGAGCAAGCAGGGGCCCGAAGGGCCACCTGCCTGGCCTGGCCGATTGTGCAAAGGATCACAAGATGCGCGTCCTCGGTGTGAACGCTGTCTTCCACGACCCGGCCGCCGCCCTGGTGGTCGACGGGCAGGTCGTGGCCGCCGCCGAGGAGGAGCGGTTCAACCGGCGCAAGCACGGCAAGCTGCCGGTGCCGTTCGCCACCTGGGAGCTGCCCGAGCAGTCGGCCGCCTGGTGCCTGGCCGAGGCCGGCCTCTCCCCCGACGACCTGGACGCGGTCGCCTACTCCTACGACCCGGCCCTGGCCCCGCCGGCCGGGCCCGACGTGACCGCCGACGCCTGGGAGGGGCTGCGCACCCTGTACGCCGAGCGGGCGCCGCTGTTCCTGCGCACCGCCCTGCCCGGTCTCGACCCGGCCTGCGTCCGCTACGTCCCCCACCACGTCGCCCACGCCGCCTCGGCCCACCTGGCCGCCCCCTACCGCAGCTCCAGCGTGCTGGTCCTGGACGGGCGCGGCGAGGCCGCCTCCCACCTGGCCGGCCGCTCGGTCGACGGCGACCTCGAGATCCTGGCCGCCCAGCAGCTGCCGCACTCCCTGGGCCTGCTGTACGAGGAGGTCACCGACCACCTCGGGTTCCGGCGCTCCTCGGACGAGTACAAGGTGATGGCCCTGGCCGCCTACGGGAAGCCGGCCTACCTGCGCGAGCTCCGCGAGGCGGTCAAGGTGACCGGCGGCGGCGGCTTCACCGTCGCCCCGATCGAGCTCAACACCCTGGCCAAGCGGCGCGGCAAGGACGAGGAGTGGACCGGCGAGCACGCCGACCTGGCGGCCAGCGTCCAGCAGCGCCTCCAGGAGGTCCTGCTCGAGCTGGTCCGCTGGCTGCACGCCCAGACCGGCGACCGCGACCTGACCATGGCCGGCGGGGTCGCGCTCAACTGCGTGGCCAACTCGGTCCTGGCCGAGCAGGGTCCGTTCGAGCGCATCTGGGTCCAGCCGGCCGCCGGCGACGCCGGCACCGCCCTCGGCGCGGCCATGCACGTCGCCCACGCCCTCGGCGACCGGGTCGCGCCCATGCCGACCGCCGCCCTCGGACGCGGCTGGACCGACGACGAGCTGGCCGCCTGGCTGGCCACGGCCCGGGTCGCCTACGAGCGCCCGCCTGACCTGGCCGACGCGGTCGCCGAGGTGATCGCCGCCGACGGGGTGGTCGCCTGGTTCCAGGGCCGCAGCGAGTACGGGCCGCGGGCCCTCGGCCACCGCAGCCTGCTCGCCAACGCCACCCGGGCGGCCAACCTGGAGCGGCTCAACGACGTCAAGGGGCGCGAGCAGTTCCGGCCGGTGGCCCCGATGGTCCTGGCCGAACGGGCCGGCGACATCTTCGAGGGGCCCATGCCCAGCCCCTACATGCTGTTCACCCACCGGGTCCGGCCCGCCTGGCGCGATCGGATCCCGGCCGTGGTCCACGTCGACGGCAGCGCCCGCATCCAGACCGTCGACCGGGACGACGAGCCGCTGGTCGCCGCCGTGCTGGAGGCCGTCGAGCGCCGCACCGGGGTGCCGGTGATCGTCAACACCAGCCTCAACACCGCCGGGCGGCCGATGGTCGACGACCCCCGGGACGCTCTCGAGTGCTTCGGGTCGGCGCCCGTCGACGTCCTCGCCCTTGGGCCGTTCCTGGTCCGGCGAGCCGCCTTCGTGAGGCCATGACCTTCGACGTCGTCGTTCCCACGGTGGGTCGGGACAGCCTCCGGCTGCTCCTTTCCGCGCTGGCCGCCGCGGACGGTCCACCGCCGGGTCGGGTCCTGGTGGTGGACGACCGGCGGGACCGGTCGCGGGCGCTGCCTGTGGGCGAGCTGGCGGGGGTCGAGGTCGTCGCCGGGCGGGGCGCCGGGCCGGCGGCGGCGCGGAACCTGGGGTGGCGGCGGGCCTCGGCCGAGTGGGTCGCGTTCCTCGACGACGACGTGATTCCCTCGGAGACCTGGCTGGCCGACCTAGCCAGGGACCTGCACGGTCTGGGGCCGGAGGTCGCGGCCAGCCAAGGGCGGGTCCGGGTGCCGATGCCCCCCGGCCGGCGCCCGACCGACTGGGAGCGGAACGTCCGCGGCCTGGAGACGGCCCGCTGGGCCACGGCCGACATGGCCTACCGGCGCTCGGTCCTCGACGAGGTCGGCGGGTTCGACGAGCGGTTCCCCCGGGCCTACCGGGAAGACGCCGACCTCGGGCTGCGCGTGGTCCGAGCCGGGTACCAGATCGTGTCCGGACGGCGGGAGGTCTCCCACCCGGTGCGGGCCGCCGGTGGGCTGATCAGCCTGCGCCTCCAGGCCGGCAACGCCGACGACGCCCTCATGTGGGGGCTCCACGGGCCGGGATGGCGGGGTCCGGCCGGGGTTCCGCGAGGCCGGCGGGGGCGGCATCTGGTGGTCACGGGGCTGGGGCTGGTGGGGGTCGGGGGGCTGCTGGTCGCTCGGCGGGGTCGGTGGGTCGCGGTGCTGGCTGGGGCCGGGTGGCTCGCGGGGACGGTCGAGCTGGCGCTGGCTCGGATTCTTCCGGGACCGCGGACGCCGGGCGAGGCCGTGAGGATGAGTGTGACCAGCGTGCTCATGCCGCCGGTGGCGACCTGGCACTGGCTGGCGGGGTGGGCACGTCTGCCCTGGCTGCTGGCTGATCGAGAGCGTGCCCCCCAACCTGCGGGTCGCCCCGCGCCTCCTCAACCTGCTGGCCTAGCGGCGACCTCCCCGATCACGGGACTCGTCGCTCCCCCACCTCCGGCTTCCCGGGGGCGCCCCAGTTCCCCATCGCCGCGGCCCTTCGCCCTACCTAAGGCGGTGTTGTTCGACCGGGACGGGACCCTGGTCGCGGATGTGCCCTACAACGGGGATCCGGGGCGGGTCGTGCTGATGCCGGGGGCTCGGGAGGCGGTTGAACGGGTTCGGGCGGCCGGGGTGGCGACGGCGGTGGTCTCCAATCAGAGCGGGGTTGCCAGGGGGCGGATCCGGGTTGAGCAGGTGGAGGCGGTCAACCGGCGGGTCGAGGAGCTGCTGGGGCCTTTGGGGCCTTGGCTTGTCTGCCTGCATGGGCCGGGGGATGGGTGTGGGTGCAGGAAGCCGGCGCCGGGGTTGATCGAGGCGGCGGCGGGGGCGTTGCGGGTCGACGCTCGGGACTGTGTGGTCATCGGGGATATCGGGGCCGACGTGGAGGCGGCCAGGGCGGCGGGGGCTCGGGGGGTGCTGGTGCCGACGGCGGTGACCCGGGCTGAGGAGGTGGCGGCGGCTCCGGAGGTTGCTGCCGACCTGGTGAGCGCCGTCGAGCTGGTGCTGGGGCCTTCGGGGGGCCGATCGTGAGCCGGCATGTGCTGGTGGCCAGGCAGGACAGCATGGGCGACGTGCTGCTGGCCGGACCGGCCGTGCGGGCGGTGGCGGCCGGGGCGGAGCGAGTGACGTTGCTGTGCGGGCCCCGGGGGCGGGGGGCTGCCGAGCTGCTGCCTGGGGTGGAGCAGGTGGTGGTCGAGCATGCCAGCTGGATCGACGCGGAGCCGCGGCGGGTGACGCGGGAGGCGGTCGACTCGCTGGTGGATCGGCTGACCGATCTGGAGATCGACCAGGCGGTGGTGCTGACCTCGTTTCATCAGAGCCCGCTGCCGTTGGCGTTGCTGCTGCGGATGGCGGGGGTGCCGACCATCGCCGCGGTCAGCGTGGACTACCCGGGGTCGCTGCTGGACGTGCGGCATCGGGTGGACGAGGACCTGCACGAGGTCGAGCGGGGGCTGTCGCTGGTCGCCACCCTCGGGTACCGGCTGCCGGAGGGGGACGACAGGGCGCTCCGGGTCCGGCGGGACCGGGGGGCCGACGTGCCCGACCTGGGGCCCGGGGGGTACGTCGTCGTGCATCCGGGAGCCTCGGTGCCGGCTCGGGCATGGGCGCCGGAGCGGCATACGGCGCTGGTCGACGCGCTGGTCGGGGCCGGGCGGCGGGTGGTGGTGACCGGGGGTCCCGACGAGCGGGCGCTGACCACGATGGTCGCGGGGGGGCGGGACGGGGTGGTCGACCTCGGAGGGAAGGTCGACCTGGCCGGGCTGGCCGAGGTGCTTGGGGGGGCCGAGGTGGTGGTGGTCGGCAACACCGGGCCGGCGCATCTGGCGGCGGCGGTGGGGGTGCCGGTGGTGTCGCTGTTCTCGCCGGTGGTGCCGGCCGTGCGGTGGCGGCCCTGGGGGGTGCCGCAGGTGCTGCTCGGCGACCAGGGGGCGGCGTGTGCGGGGTCGCGGGCCCGGGTGTGCCCGGTGCCGGGGCATCCGTGCCTGGACGGGGTGTCGGTCGGCGAGGTCGTTTCCGCCGTCGAGCGGCTGGCCCCGCTGGCGGTCGATCAGGGGGTGGCCGGGTGAGGGTGCTGCTGTGGCACGTGCACGGGTCGTGGACGACCGCGTTCGTGCAGGGACGGCACGAGTACCTGATCCCGGTGACGCCGGATCGCGGAGCCGACGGGCTGGGGCGGGCTCGCACCTGGTCGTGGCCGGCGTCGGCCGTCGAGGTCACCAGGGAGGAGGCGGCCGAGGCCGAGGTCGACGTGGTCGTCCTCCAGCGGCCCCACGAGCTCCACGGGCTGGCCCAGGAGTGGCTGGGCGGGCGGCGGCCCGGGCGGGAGGTGCCGGCGGTCTACCTGGAGCACAACGCGCCCCAGGGGCGGATCAACGAGCTGCGGCATGTCGCGGCCGACCGGGACGAGCTCGTGGTGGTGCACGTCACCCACTTCAACGACCTGTTCTGGGACTGCGGGAGCACGCCCACGCGGGTGATCGAGCACGGCATCGTCGACCCGGGCGAGCGGTACAGCGGGGAGATCCCGGCGGCCGCAGTGGTGGTCAACGAGGCTGGGCGGCGCGGGCGGGTGACCGGGACCGACCTGCTGGGGCGGCTCGGGGCCTCGGTGCCGCTCGACCTGTTCGGCATGCAGTCAGGGCGGCTGGCCGGGACGCCGGGGGTACGGTCGGTGGCCGACCTGGACCAGCAGCGGCTGCACGACGAGATGGCCAGGCGGCGGCTGTACCTGCACCCGGTCCGGTGGACATCCCTGGGGCTGTCGCTGCTCGAGGCCATGCACCTGGGGATGCCGGTCGTGGCGCTGGCCACCACCGAGGTCGTCGAGGCGGTGCCGCCGGAGGCCGGGGTGGTCTCGACCCAGGTCGAGGTGCTGGCCGACGCGGCCAGGCGGCTGGTCGCCGACCCCGGGCAGGCACGGCTGATGGGCAAGGCCGCCCGGGTGGCCGCGACCGGCCGCTACGGGCTCGAGCGGTTCCTCGGGGACTGGGACGCCCTGCTGGAGGAGGTGAGCGCATGAGGGTCGCCATGGTGAGTGAGCACGCCAGCCCGCTGGCCGTGCTCGGCGGGGCCGACGCCGGCGGGCAGAACGTGCACGTGGCCGCGCTCTCGGCCGCGCTGGCCAGGCTCGGGGCCGAGGTCGTCGTCCACACTCGGCGCGACGACCCCGACCTGCCGCCGAGGGTCGAGGCGGCTCCTGGGGTGACGGTCGAGCACGTCGACGCCGGGCCGGCCGAGCCGATCCCCAAGGACGACCTGCTGCCGCACATGGACGAGTTCGCCCGCCGGCTGCGGAAGTCGTTCCGGGCCGACCCGCCGGACGTGGTTCACGGCCACTTCTGGATGTCGGGCCGGGCCGCCCTGGCCGCGGCCCGGCCGCTGGGGATCCCGGTGGTGCAGACCTTCCACGCGCTCGGGGTGGTCAAGCGACGCCACCAGGGGGCGCGGGACACCAGCCCGCCGACCCGGCTGCGGGAGGAGGCGACGGTGGCCAAGGAGGCCGACCGGATCGTCGCCACCTGCTCGGACGAGGTCTTCGAGCTGGTCAGGATGGGCGCGGACCTGCGCCGGGTCACGGTGGTGCCGTGCGGGGTCGACCTGGAGCTGTTCCGGCCCGACGGGCCGGTGGCGCCGCGGCCACAGGTCGGCTCCCGGCTACTGGTGGTCAGCCGGCTGGTCGAGCGCAAGGGCATCGGGAACGTGATCACCGCCATGACCAGCCTCCCCGACGCCGAGCTGGTCGTGGCCGGCGGGCCGCCGGCCGCCGAGCTGGCCCGGGACCCGCAGGCCCGGCGGCTGTCCGCGCTGGCCGAGCGGCTCGGGGTCGCCCGGCGGGTCCGGTTCCTGGGCCGGGTCGGGCGGGGCGACCTCCCCGCTCTCTACCGGTCGGCCGACCTGGTGGTGAACGTGCCCTGGTACGAGCCGTTCGGGATCGTGCCGCTGGAGGCGATGGCCTGCGGGGTGCCGGTGGTCGCCTCGGCGGTCGGTGGGCTGGTCGACACCGTGGTCCATGACGTCACCGGGGTCCACGTCCCACCCCGGCGGCCAGGGCTGGTCGCGACGGCGATCGCCGAGCTGCTCGCCGATCCGGACCGGCGGGCCGCCCTCGGCGCCGCCGGGGCCCGCCGAGCCTGTCGCCGCTACGGCTGGGACCGGATCGCGCGCAGCACCGTGGAGGTGTACGCCGGGCTGCCCGCCGGCCAGCTCGCCACCGTCGGCCCCGGCCCCGTCGAGCCCGTCGGCCCTCGCGGCCCCGCCGGCACCCTGTGGACAACCACCGGCGCGTCGCCTTCCCGTCGGCTACGCTCCCCCACCGGGGGGGCGAACCCGGAACCGGGTCATTCGAGGATGCCCAAATGATCGGGGCCGCTCGAGGACGCCCCATGACCCGGGTCTCGAGGGTGCTCAGATGACCCGGGCGCCGCTGGTCGTGGTGGGCGACGCGCTGCTCGACCGGGACCTGGACGGGAAGGCCGGTCGGCTGGCGCCCGATGCGCCTGTGCCGGTGGTGGACGATCCGGCCGAGCGGTGCCGGCCGGGAGGGGCGGCGCTGGCCGCGACCCTGGCCGCGCGGCTCGACGGGCGGGCGGTGACGCTGATCACGGCCCTGGCCGGCGACGAGGCGGGGACGGCCCTCCGGGAGCTGCTCGAGCTCGCCGGGGTCGAGGTGGTCGACCTGGGGCTGGCCGGGAGGACGCCGGAGAAGATCCGGGTCCGGGCCGGCGGGCACTCGCTGCTGCGAGTCGACCGGGCCACCCGGCCGGGCAGGGTCGGGCCGCTCTCACCGGCCGCCCGGCGGGCGCTGGCCGGGGCCGGGGCGGTGCTGGTGGCCGACTACGGGCGTGGCGTCGCCGCCGAGCCGGGGGTGCGGGCGGCCCTGGCCGGGCTGCCCCGGCGGCGGCCGCTGGTCTGGGACCCCCACCCGCGCGGCCCGGCCCCGGTCAGCGCCCGCCGGGCGGCCGGTGAGAGCGGCCCGACCCTGCCCGGCCGGGTGGCCCGGTCGACTCGCAGCAGCGAGTGCCCGCCGGCCCGG
>JASLBL010000508.1 GCA_030146615.1 Actinomycetes bacterium | reverse complement strand
GGGCTGCTGGCGATGTTCTGGGCGATTGTGGTCGGCTACCAGCGTCGTACCGAGCGGCAGGCGGCCGAGACCAAGCGCCAGGCAGCCGAGAACCAGCACCAGGCGCTACACGACGCACTCACCGGCCTGCCCAACCGCGCCCTGCTGCGCGACCGCACCGACCAGGCCATTCATCAAGCCGATCGCGAACTGATCCCGGCCGCGTTGCTGCTGCTGGATCTCGACCGGTTCAAGGAGGTCAACGACACCCTCGGCCACCACTACGGCGACCAGCTCCTCGTCCAGGTCGGCGAACGCCTGCGGGGCAGGTTGCGTGAGGTCGACACGGTAGCCCGGCTGGGCGGCGACGAGTTCGCCGTGCTGCTGCCCCGCATCGAGACCGCCGAGGGCGCCGTGGCCGTCGCCGGCAAACTGCAGGCCGCCTTCGACGAGCCGTTCATGTTGAATGATCTGGCCTTGGACGTGGAGGCCAGCATCGGTGTAGCGCTTTATCCCGAGCATGGCAGCGACCCCGACGAGCTGTTGCAGCATGCCGACATCGCAATGTACGTCGCCAAGGACACCCACGCCGGCTTCATGGTGTTCGACCCCAAGCAGGATCAGCACAGCCCGCGGCGGCTGGCCCTGCTCGGAGAGTTGCGCCGCGCCATCGAGCAGCAGCAGCTGGTGCTCCACTACCAGGCCAAGGTCGACGCCCACAATGGCCAGATGTTGGGGGTGGAGGCGCTGGTGCGCTGGCAGCACGCTGAGCACGGCCTGCTCTCCCCCGGCGACTTCATTCCCCTGGCCGAACGGACCGGGCTCATCGGCCCGCTGACCCACTACGTGCTCGACAAGGCGCTGCGCCAATGCCAGCAGTGGCGCGACGCCGGCCACGAGCTTTCGGTCGCGGTCAACGTGTCCGCCCGCAGCCTGCTTGACCTCGCCTTCCCCGACCAGGTCGCCAGCCTGCTCGCCCGCTGGGACCTTCCTGCGCGGCTGCTGTTGGTGGAGATCACCGAGAGCACCATCATGGCCGACCCGACCCATGCCCTGGAGATCCTTAGCCGGCTCAACACCATGGGCGTGCAGGTGGCCATTGACGACTTCGGCACCGGCTACTCCTCGATGGCCCATCTTAAGACCCTGCCAGTGCAGGAGCTCAAGATCGACCGGTCGTTTGTGTCGCAGATGACCAGCTTCACCCGCGATGCGGTGATCGTGCGCTCCACCGTGGACCTGGGCCGCAACCTTGGCCTGCGGGTGGTCGCCGAAGGGGTTGAGGACGCGGTGACCTTGCGGGAGTTGGAGGCGCTTGGCTGCGACGCGATCCAGGGCTACTACATCAACCGGCCCGTGCCCGCCGATGACCTCATCCATTGGCTCGAGCAGTACCAATTAGGTGATCATTCAGACGATCTTCTGTATCCGTCTGGACCGCCGGGGTATTCAACCGGAGCAGGCTAGATCCGTCTGGAGCCGTCTGCTCCGACGCGGAGCATCCGCCTCGTAATCGGAAGGCCGGGTAGGTGTCCGCTTCGCTCCGTCTCCTGGCCGCAATCGGGTAGCGGTTAGCGTTTGTTCGCGGTTGCTGCCTGGTAGGGGAACCTAGAACCGCGCCGGCCGTGCGGAGGCGACCCGCCAGGCCGATGACCAGTGCGTTTGTGTGGTGGAGGTGAGGGGATTTGAACCCCTGGCTTCCTCCGTGCGAGTAATCAGCGGCTCACCGCCATGCCGCCCAGCGTTTCCGCAGGTCGATCCCGACCGTCGGGGCCAAGGTTAGGTGGCGAGACGAAGGGCCTGTGAAACGGACAGGTAGCAAGGCTGGCAGGGTGGGCCGTGGCCTTTCCGGCCGGCGACGGGCTGCTTGGCTGGAGTTCTCGCATCCAGCGTCCCGAATGCCCGAGGCCGAGATGACCTAGGCAGGGTTGCTTGGTCGCCAGGGAGTGAACGCGATCGCTACGAGGCCGCGTTGGTGAGCGCCAAGGAGTCTATGGCGGCGTTGCTCGATGGTGTACCTGCCGCGATGGTGGGGCGGTATGCGGATCCCGAGCCAGGGCGAGTACGGGACAAGGCCGCCGCCACGGCTAACCGTGGCACTGACCCATTCGGGTTCGAACATGCGGCTGTTGGACAGCGAATCTGGCGATCGCCTGCACCAAGCCTGGTCCTCCGGCGTGTATGGGGGTGCGAGGTGACGTCGAGGGGGAGGCGATGGCGGCAAGCGCCAGCGTCGAGGAGTTCTATGCGGCCCCGGTCGGGCGGCTGCTCGGGCATCTATTCCTGGTCACAGGCGACCTCCATGCGGCCGAGGAGATTGTCCAGGAGGCGTTCACGCGGGCCTCGCTGCGCTGGACGCGTCTGCGCGACTACGACGTCCCCGAAGCCTGGGTGCGGCGGGTGGCCATGAACCTGGCCACCGACCGGGCCCGTTCACTGCGACGCCAGACAAGGGCGCTCTTGAAGCTGGGACCACCGCCGGCTGTGCCCTCGGTCTCGGTCGAGACCCTGGCCTTGGTCCAGGCGCTCCGGACGCTGCCGGTACGACAGCGCCAGGCCATCGTGCTGCATTACCTGGTTGACCTGCCGGTCGCCGAGATCGCCCAAGTGCTGGGCGTGCCGCAGGGGACGGTCAAGAGCTTGCTTGCCCGAGGGCGGCGAGCGTTGGCGGCCGTGCTGGGGGAGTCGGAGGTGATCGACCGCGCATGAGCGAGCTTCGTCAACGGCTGCTGGAGGCCGCAGAGGCTGCCGCTAGGGAAGGCCAGATCCCAAGCGCGGCCGCGGTGGTCAAGCGGGGCCGCCGTCGTCGGCTACGGCTGGCTGGAACGACCGCCGTCCTGGTCGTCCTGGCCGTGGTGGCTGGGATGGTCGGCGCCGGCTGGCTCACCGATCGGCCCCCGCCGCTCACCCCGACCCCGACGACCGGCCCGACCTCGACCACCGGTCCGACCAGCACCACCGCTCCTACCCGGCCATGGATCCCCTCGGTCACCCCACTCAAGGTCAAGGCCCAACCAGGGCCGTATCCAGGCCCCGACCCCGGGAATATCGTGGGGGACGCCACCAGCATGGTCAAAGGATGCCAGGGCAAATCCCGGATCCGTTTATGGATCAGAGCCCAGAAGAAGGTTTGGCTGATTTCGGCCAAGCCAACCCCGGCAGGGCAACAGCGGGTGTGCTGGGCGCACGCGTTCATGAACCAAGGTGGCGGTGGGGGTTTGGGTTTGGGCACCCCCCGACCAGTGAAGCCGTTGGCGGCCATCGCTGAAGGGGGCGCGGACGGGCACAACCGGCTCGGAGTCGTGGGGGGCACGGTCTCCAAGCAGGCGGTGCGGGTACGAGTGCTGTTCCACAAGGGCCCTCCGCTCGAAGTGGTTCCCGTCGACCCTGGTCCTGGCTTCCCCGTTAGCTTCTACGCTGGCTTCTACCTCGAGGCCGGGCCGCCTCCCGCCGAAGGGCAGAATCGGGTTCGAGCGGTGGATCGGGTGATCGCCATCGACCGAGCCGGGAACCAGATTGCTGGATGCCGAATATCCTACCGGTCCGACAACACTTGCTAGCTGATGTTCCAGTCAAACTCTTTGAGCACAACGGTG
>JASLBL010000432.1 GCA_030146615.1 Actinomycetes bacterium | reverse complement strand
TTCTTACTGTACTTCGAGGCTGAGATGTCCGAATCGCTGAAGATGCAGGCAACAAGCCAGCCCTGATCTTCTA
Source organism: Actinomycetes bacterium (assembly GCA_030146615.1). Classification (GTDB taxonomy): domain Bacteria; phylum Actinomycetota; class CALGFH01; order CALGFH01; family CALGFH01; genus CALGFH01. The sequence goes on along the minus strand of JASLBL010000432.1, from coordinate 19,636 downwards.
TGTGGTCCGAGCACTCCTGTATCTGGGTCTCGACGTTGTCACTGGATGCCTCGCGCTCGATACTGAGCCGGGCATAGATGGCGCAGCGCATGTCACCTCCATGTGTCATGCTGCTCCGAACAAGTGTTCGAGTCCGGGAGGATGGTAGGAGATGGCGTCAGTGTCGAGTCCGCCTCCAGGGACCGATGAGGTAGCCGATCTGGTGGAGTACCAGGAGGCGTCCATACTACTAACCGTCGGCACCATGAAGGGCGCCTGGCTGTTCGCGGGCGACCCCGAGCGGGGCAAGTGGCGGTGGAGCGGGCCGCACTTCCGCGGCGAGCAGGTGTACGCCATCCGCTTCGACGGGCGGGGCGGGCGGCGCCGGCTGCTGGCCGGGACCGAGCACGGGCACTGGGGGGCGGTGGTGCGGTCCTCGGACGACCTGGGGCGGACCTGGAGCGAGCCGGCCGAGGGGAACCTCCGGTTCCCCGAGGGGACCGACGCCGCCCTGGCCAGGGTGTGGCAGCTCCAGCCGGCCGGCGAGGACCGGCCGGGGACGGTGTGGGCCGGGGTCGAGCCGGCGGCGCTGTTCCGCTCCGACGACGGCGGGGAGACGTTCGAGCTGGTCCGGGGGCTGTGGGATCACCCCCACCGGCCGCGCTGGGAGCCCGGGGGCGGCGGGCTGTGCCTGCACACGGTCCTGCCCGACCCGGCCGACCCGGACCGGATGTGGATCGCCATCTCCACCGGTGGGGTGTACCGGACCGACGACGGCGGGAGCAGCTGGCGGCCCCGCAACGACGGCATCCGGGCCGTGTTCCTGCCCGACAAGTACCCCGAGTTCGGCCAGTGCGTGCACAAGGTCGCCCCGGCCGGCGGGCGGCCGGACCGCCTGTACCTCCAGAACCACTGGGGCCTGTACCGCAGCGACGACGGCGGCGACCACTGGGAGGACATGGCCAACGGGGTGCCGAGCGACTTCGGCTTCCCCATGGTCGCCCACCCCGGCGACCCGGACACCGCCTGGATCATCCCGCTGGACTCCGACGAGTTCCGCTGCACCCCCGACGGCCAGGCCCGGGTGTACCGGACCCGGGACGCCGGCGGCTCCTGGGAGCCGCTGACCGGCGGGCTGCCCGAGCGCGACGCCTGGCTGACCGTGCTCCGCGACGGCTTCACCACCGACGGGCTCGACCCGGCCGGCCTCTACTTCGGGACCCGCACCGGGCAGCTGTTCGCCTCCGCCGACGAGGGGGAGCACTGGCAGGCCCTCGCGGAGTGGCTGCCACCGGTGGTCTGTGTCAAGGCCGCCGTGGTGCCCTAGGGGACGGCCGATGCCGACGGTCCACCTCCCGGCCGCCCTGTCCGGCCACGCCGCCGGGCAGCGTCGGGTCGAGGTCGCCGGCACCACCGTCGGGAAGGTGCTGGCCACCCTCGCCCAGGTCCATCCCGGGGTCGGCCAGCGGGTCCTCGACGACCGCGGGGTCGTGCGCCGGCACGTCAACGTGTTCGTCAACGGCGAGAGCATCCGCTACCTGGACGGGGCCGAGACCCCGGTCGCCGACGGCGACGAGGTCTGGATCCTCCCCGCCGTCTCCGGCGGCGGGTGATCGGGAGCGGATGACAAGGGCGGTGGGCCGTCCTATGGTGGTCCGAGCCCCGGGCGGTGACGCCGAGTGAGAGTGGAGGACGGCGCCATGGAGGAGCTGCTGCTGACCCTGCTGGTGATGTGCCTGGTGGCCGGTGGGGTGACCCTGGCCGCGGTGTGGCGGGTCGTGCGGTGGGTGCGGCGCAGCCCGACGCTGCGGCGGCGGGTCCGGAGCGTGCAGGCGCTGACGACCCCGCCCGGGGCCCGGCGGCAGGTGGCCTGCCTGCGGCGGGACCTGAACGCGGCCACCCACGCCACCGGGCAGGCGGTTGCGCTCGTCCGGACGGCCGGCGGGACCGTCGGCGACCTGCCCCAGCTGGCCAGACGCCTCGGTCGGGTGGCCGGGACTCTCGACGCCGAGCTGCGGCTGCTGGCCGGCGAGCCCGACCCGGCCGAGCTGGCCCGGGTCCTGCCCGCCGCCCGGGCCCGGGTGGCCGACGTCACCCGGGTCGCCCTGACCATCCGCCGCGCCGCCAGCGCCGGCCTCGGCGCCGACACGACCGCCGAGCTCGCCCCCCTCGAGGCCGAGGTCGCCCGCGAGGTCCGCGCCCTCGACGCCGGGGTCGACCGCCTCCTCGCCCTCGCCTCCGGCGCCTGAGGTGCCACACGCCGGGGCAGCGCGTCCTGCCCCTGACGTGCCCCACGCCGCCGCCACGTCCCCCGGCGTCTGACGTGTCCCGCGGTGTCGTCATCGCCCTGGAGCTCGCCGGGGCGGTGCTGATCCTGGCCGGGTTCACCCTCGGGCAGCTGCGGGTGCTCGACCCGCACTCGCTCGTCTACCTGGTGCTCAACCTGGCCGGCTCGTTCGTGCTGGCCGTGATCGCCTGGGTCGACGAGCGCTGGGGGTTCCTGCTGCTGGAGGGAGTGTGGTCGATCGTCTCCGCGATCAGCCTCGTGAACGTCCTCCGCCGTCGTCCCGGCCCGGCCGACCGCCAGGCGGGCCCGGAGCCCTCCTAGGGCGCCGCGCCGGAAGATCGGGAGCTTTCCAGTAGGCGAATCGGGAAGCCGGCCGGTCCGCCGCAGATCGTCCCGGCGCATCGTCACCTCAACGGAGCACGCCACGTCGGAAGAGGTGGACCCGCAACCTCCGAGGCCCCGATGCAGCTCGGGCCCTCCGCGGGTCATCCGACGGCGTAGTGACCCCGCTACACGTTGAACCGGATGTGCAGGACGTCGCCTTCCTGGACGACGTAGGACTTGGACTCGGTGCGCAGGAGGCCCTTGGAACGGGCGGCGTCCCAGCCGCCGGCGGCGACCAGGTCGTCGTAGGCGATCACCTCGGCGCGGATGAAGCCGCGCTGGAGGTCGGAGTGGATGCGGCCGGCGGCCTCGGGGGCGGTGGCGCCGCGGTGGACCTCCCAGGCTCTGGTCTCGTCCTCGCCGGTGGTCAGGAAGGTCATCAGGTCGAGCAGCCGCCAGGCGGCCCCGACGACCTGGTCGAGGCCGCCGCGCTCGACCCCGTACCCGGCCAGGAGCTCGGCCGCGTCCTCGGGGGGCAGCTCGGCCGCCTCGGCCTCGAGGGCGGCGGCCACGGCCACCGTCGGGAGGCTGAGCTTGGCCTCGGCCTCGGCCGCCCGGGCGGCGGCCTCGGCGGCGTCGCCCTCAGCCAGGTTGAGCACGGCCAGAGCCGGCTTGAGGGTGAGCGGGGCGAAGTTCCGCAGCACCCTGGCCTCCTCCGGCTCCCAGTGGGCCGTCCGCAGGGGCGTGCCCTGGTCGAGCAGCTTGCGGGCCCTGGCCAGCACCTCGGCCTCCAGGGCGGCGTCCTTCACGCCCGCCCTGGCCTTCTTGGCCGCCTTCTCGGCGCCACCGGCGACCGACTCCAGGTCGGCGACGGTCAGCTCGAGGGTCAGCTCGGCCGCCGCCTCCACCGGGTCGGGGCCGGTCTCGTCCCAGGCGGCCAGCACCATGGCCAGGGCATCGGCCTCACGCAGGGCCCCCAGGCCCTGGGCGGCCAGGCCGCCGCCGGGGCCGCCGGCCGACAGCCCGGCCACGTCCACGAACCGGGCCTGGGTGTAGACCCGCTTGCGGGAGCGCTCCAGCTCGGACAGGACTTCGACCCGCGGGTCGGCCACGGGCACGGCGGCCACACTGGCCTTGCCGGCCGCGCCGCCCGCGGGCGCACCTGCCCGGGTCAGCGCGTTGAAGAGGGTTGTCTTGCCACTCTGGGGCAGCCCGACGATGCCGACATCTCTCATGACAAAAGCCTAGCGCTTCGGAGTTCATCCGCGATCCCGTGCAGCCGATACAGAGACTATGCAGACGGCGATCACGCGGACCAGCGGCCCCGGGCGGGTCCTGCTGGTCGACGACCATCCCGCGGTCCGGCGGGTCCTGCGCTCGCTACTCGAGGAGGTCGGCGGCTGGCAGGTGGTCGGCGAGGCCGACTCTGGCGAGGCCGCCATCCCCCTGGTCGAGCAGCTGGCCCCGGACGTGGTGCTGATGGACTGCCGCATGCCCGGGGCCGGCGGGGTGGCCGCGACCAGGGAGATCGTGAACCGCTGGCCGGAGGTGGCGGTGGTCGCCCACACCGCGTACGCCGACGAGACCTACGTGCGCGAGATGGTGGCCGCCGGGGCTCGCGGGTACGTGCTCAAGGGCGACGTGCCCGCGGCCGTGCTGGAGGCGCTGTCGGCGGCCCGGCAGGGCCAGGCCCGGCTGTCGGCCGCGGTCACCGGGCCGGTCATGGATGACCTGCGCGAGCTGTACGAGGCCGCGGTCAACCGCTCCAAGGAGCTGGAGGCCCAGAACGCCGACCTCAGCGCCTCGGTGGCCCGGCTGGAGGAGGTCGACCGCCTCAAGGATGAGTTCCTGGCCATGGTCAGCCACGAGCTGCGGACCCCGATCACGGTCGTCCTCGGCATGGCCCAGACCCTGGTCGGGCGGCCCGACATGGCCGCCACCGCCGACGGCCAGGAGATCCTCCAGCGGGTCGTCCGCCAGGGCAAGCGCCTGCGCGACATGGTCGAGCAGCTCCTCCAGGCGAGCGCGTTCGTGGCCAACCGCAGCCCGGTGCTCCGGGCCGAGGAGGTCAGGGCGGCCGACGTGGTCAGCGAGGTGGTCGACGACTGGCGGCTGGCCGAGCCCGACCGTCGCGTCGAGCTGGACCTGCCCACCGAGCCCCGCTCGATCCACGGCGACGCCGAGGCGCTGCGGATGGTGGTCGGCAACCTGGTCGACAACGCCGGCAAGCACGCCCCGCCCGGCACCCCGATCCGCGTCCTGGTCGGTCAGCCACGGGGGCTGACCCGGATCGAGGTCGTCGACCAGGGCGAGGGGGTCGCCGAGGTCGACCGCGAACGCATCTTCGCCCCCTTCACCCAGCTCGACGCCTCCACGACCAGGCGGGTCGGCGGGGTCGGCCTCGGCCTGTTCCTGGTCGACCGGCTGGTCAGGGGCATGGGCGGCACGGTCTGGGTCGAGGACAACCCGGGCGGCGGGGCCCGCTTCGTGGTCGAGCTGCCCGACCTGGCCCCGGTGTAGGGTTGCCCGGTTCGCCGGGAACCGCCCGGCCACCGGAGGCGTCCAACGGGCATGAACCACACGAAGCTCCTGCGCACGATCGTCGGCCTGCTGCTGGCGGGGCTGCTGGTGGCCGCCTGCGCCGAGCCCGACGGCGACGACAGCGGGGCCGGCGGCGGCGCCACCACCGTGCCAACGACCCTGCCCGGCAACCCGCCGGCGACCAAGCCGACCCAGCCCGCCGGCGAGGTCACGGTCAGCGGCACGGTCGTCGATGGCGTCGAGCCGGGCTGCCTGCTCCTGAACGCCGAGGACGGGCACCGCTACCTGCTGGTCGGCGGCGACCGGGGCGAGCTCCAGGCCGGCGCCAAGGTGTCGGTGACCGGCCGGGTCGACCGCGGCCTGCTCAGCACCTGCCAGCAGGGCGAGCCGCTGGTGGTGGCCTCGATCGAATCGGCTCCCTAGCCGCCCGGTCTCAGGCCAGGTACCGCTCGGACCCGTGACGGCATCGGCGGCTCCCTCGGAACGCTCGGTCACGGCAGGCCGATCATCGACCCCGAGCCGGGCGCCCCGCTTCGCCGGACTGGCGGGCATTCGTCCTCGGCAGGCCTGCCTAGTTCGCCGTCCAGCTTGAGTCGGCAACACCCTCGAACTCGTCCCCCACCTATGGTAGCGGCCCTGGTCGGCATGGCTAACTGCCCTACGGGGGCCGGCTGGGACGCCTCCGGGAACCGTCAGGAGGCGAGCAGACATGCAGGGGTCGGTCAGGTCGAGGCGGACGGGCGGCCGGGGGCTGCCCGAGGCCGCTCCGGGGAGCGCCAGCGCCGTGCTGGGAGGCGGCTCGGTGCTACGGGCGGCCGACGTCGACGTCGGCCAGGCCCGCGAACGGCGCCGCCAGCGGCGCCTGGCCCGACTGGCCGTCGTCCTCTGGGTGGCCACCCTGGGTGTCTGGTGGCGGGTCCTGACCGGCGGGTCGCTCAACCCGTTGGACGGCCTCAGCCTCGGGCCCGACGCCATGCTGTGGCTCCCGGCGGTGCTGATCATCGTGCTCATCGCCGTGGTCATGCTCCTGCCGATGCTCGGCCAGGGCCGCTCGCCCCACCTCACCTACCGGCCCGAGCAGATCGACGTCGGGCTCGACGACGTCAAGGGCCTCGGCCCCCTGCGCGACGAGGTCACCAAGACGCTCAACCTGTTCCTCGGCTACGCCACCTTCAAGGACCGGCTCGGCGGCAACCCGCGGCGGGGCATCCTGTTCGAGGGCAAGCCGGGCACCGGCAAGACCCACATGGCCAAGGCGATGGCCCGCCACGCCGGGGTGCCGTTCCTGTTCGTGTCCGCGACCAGCTTCCAGTCGATGTGGTACGGCATGACCGCCCGCAAGATCCGCGCCTTCTTCAAGGCGCTGCGCAAGGCGGCCCGCCAGGAGGGCGGGGCCATCGGCTTCATCGAGGAGATCGACGCCATCGGCGGCCGCCGGGGCGGTCTCGACGGCGGCAGCGACGGCCCGGTCTCCAACGGCACCGGCGGGGTCGTCAACGAGCTGCTGGTCCAGCTCCAGAGCTTCGACACCCCGCCGCTGGGAGAGCGGCTGGTCGGCAGGCTGATCGACTGGGTCAACGGCTGGCTGCCGCCCTCGGCCCAGTTCGCCAAGCGCCCGCCCCGCTACACCAACATCCTGGTCATCGCGGCCACCAACCGGGCCGACGCCCTCGACCCGGCCCTGCTGCGGCCCGGCCGCTTCGACCGCCGGCTCTACTTTGACCTCCCCAACGCCGGCGGGCGGCGGGAGCTGGTCGACTACTTCCTGGCCACCAAGGCCCACCACCCGGAGCTGGACACCGACGAGATGCGGACCGAGCTCGCCCGCATCACCTTCGGCTACTCCCCGGTGATGATCGAGCACCTGCTCGACGAGTCGCTCATCTGGGCGCTGCGGGCCGGCCGGGACGGCATGCGCTGGAACGACATCAGCCAGGCCAAGCTGTCGGAGGAGATCGGGCTCAAGCAGCCGGTCGCCTACACCCCGCTGGAGAAGGAGATGGTGGCCACCCACGAGGCCGGCCACGCCGTCGCCGCCTACCTGTCCGGGGTCGGCCGCCGGCTCGAGGTCCTCTCGATCGTCAAGCGCAAGGACGCCCTCGGCCTGCTGGCCCACAACGACGCCGAGGAGCGCTGGACCCGCACCCGCACCGAGCTGCTGGCCTTCCTGCGGATCGCCTGCGCCGGCATGGCCGCCGAGGAGCTGTGGTTCGGCGAGTCGACCACCGGGCCGGGCGGCGACCTGGTCGGGGCCACCGGCATCGCCGCCCAGATGGTGGGGGCGCTCGGCATGACCGACTCGCTGGTGTCCTTCATGGCCATGGAGGAGGGCCTGAACGAGCGCAACGTGGTCGCCAAGGTCCTGTCCGACCCCGACGGCCGGGCCCGCACCGACCGGCTGCTCAAGGAGGCCAAGCTGGCCGTCAAGGAGCAGCTGGACCTGTACCGGCCGCTGGTCGAGGCGCTACGGGATGCCCTGCTGGAGCGGGAGGAGCTGATCGGCGGCGAGATCCTGGAGGTCCTGGCCGAGGCCGAGGCCGGCCTGGCCGCGACCCTGCCGGCCCGGAGCGCCCCCAGCCTCCTCGCCCGCCGCCCGGCCCCGCCCGCCCCGCTGGCCGATCCGGGCCGGGCCGGGTAGGTTCACCCCGGAGGTGAGCTCAACTTGTCCATCGAGATGCCCGGCGACGACGTGCCCCGCGAGCCCGACCCGCCCGCCCGCGCGACCGACGTCGACAAGCAGGACCCGGCAACTCCAGACGAGATCCCCGAGCCCGAGGCCTCCGAGGTCGAGAGCGCCCGACTGCTGGCCAACCAGGCCCGCCCCGAGCTCGGCGCCGAGGGCTTCTCGGACCAGCGCATCGACGAGCTGGCCTCCGAGTTCATCGCCCGCGACATCGGCGAGGGCCTCGACGAGTTCCTCCGCTGGGCCCGAGCCGAAGGCCAGCTACCGCAGGGCAGCGGCGAGATCTTCTGACCTCGGCCCGGGCCGCGCGACCACCCGGGCCAGGACCAGGCTGAGCACGTAGCCGCCGAGCAGCACCACCTGGACCAGGTAGAGGAAGACGGCCGCCACGACCAGGGTGCCGAGCAGGTCGGAGTTCCCGAAGGCGATGCCGACGTCGACCCCGAACCGGAGCAGGAACAGCCAGGTCAGCGACATCCCGGACAGGAACGCCCCGGTCACGGTCGCCCCAAGGGCGAGCGGCCCGGCCTGGATCGGCCGGGGAGAGAACGCCCGGTAGAGCACGCCCACCAGCAGGCTGGCCGACAGCCACCCGACCACGAAGGCCACGGCCACGCTGACCAGGTTGAACTGCCCGGTGAAGCCGAGGGCGTCGGGCAGCACGGCCACCGCGCCCAGCTCGCCCATCACCACCGGCGGCAGGGCGGCCACGAACACCAGCCCGAGCAGCCGCCCCCGCAGGCCCTTGGCCCGCCGGTCGCGCTCGGCGATCCGGTCGAACGCCCGCACCAGCCCGTCTCCGTAGCTGGTCGCCGGGATCAGCGCCGCCGCGAACGAGGCGATCCCCAGCCGCGGCCCGACCTCACCCAGCGACCGCACCCCCTCCTGGAGCCCGAGCGAGGTCGGCGCGTACTCGGCCAGGGCAAGAGTCAGGGTCCTGACCACGTCCTCCCCCAGCACCAGCGAGGTCACCGACCAGGCCACCAGGAGCAGCGGCACCACCGCGATCGCCGCAGAGAAGGTCAGCCCGGCGGCATAGAACACCAGGTCGTGGCGCCGAACATGGCGCACGACCTCACCGGCGACCTCGCGCATGACCCGGACGCCCGGCACCGCCATCCCGGCTGCTCTCCTGTTCGCTCGACGAGACTCTCTCCTGGTGCTTCGCCGGGGGATACCTCGGCGGTTGCCGGGTGGGGGGTGTGGATGGCCGGTTGTCCGGGTTCTCGGGCGCGGCTACAACTCGGTCTGCCGCTTGGCCAGCTGCCGCTTCCGTCGTCCGAGAGGAGCCGCCGATGTCGCACCGTCTGTCTTCGCCGGCGCCCCAGGGCCCATGAGCCGGCCGGCCGGGGACCCGGCCGCCCTGGCCGCCGGGGCGAGGACCATGAGCGCCGCCGCCAGCGCCCTGCGGGATGTCCGCGGCCGGCTCGGCGGGGCGACCTCGTTTGTGGTCGTCGCCGGCGCCTGGAAGGGCCCAGCCAGCGAGTCCTACCTGGCCCACGGAGCCGCGCACCAGACCAGCCTCGACCGGGCCGCCGACACCCTCGACCAGGCCGCGGGCGCCCTGTCCGAGCTGTCCGCCCGCCTGGAGCACGCCCAGTCGACCTGGGACCGCGCCCAGCGCCTCGCCGCCAGCGTCGGCGTCGCCCTCGACGGGTCGGGGTCCAGGAGTGGGCCCTCGCTCCGGAGCTCGTGGAACCCGCATGGCGGGGTGCTCTCGCCCGCCGATGCCGTCGACCCGGCGGCGATGCTGGTGGGCGGGCAGGCCGTTCGCATGGCCGAGGCGGCCGAGCAGGAGGCGGCGGCCGCCCGGCGGGTCGCCGCCGCCCGCTTCGACCAGGCGACCATGCGTCTCCGGTCGGGGCCTCCCGGGGTCACAGCCGGCCACGGCGGCCACCCGCCGGACGGGTCCGGGTCAGGGGAGGGCCGGCACGGTCGCGGTGAGGAGCGCCACGGAGGACTGGTCCAGAGGATGGCGGGTCGGGTGCTGGAGGCGGGCGCCGAGGTCGCCGTGGCGACCCATCACCTGGTGGCAGCGGCCGAGGCGCGGGTCCAGGCGGCGATCCGGCTGGCCGCGACCGCCGACGACCCGGCGGTGCGGACGGCGGCCGGCCGGGTCGCCCAGGCAGCCGGGCGGCCACTGATCGACGGACGGGCCCTCGGCGCGCTCCCCCTGGCCGCCCCGGTCCTGGACTTCACCGCCTCGGTCAGCCACGGCGAGCCAGTTCCCAGGGCGTTGGCCGGGGCACTCGGAGGAGCGGTCGGCGCCGACCTCGGCGGCCGAGCCGGCCTCGCCGCCTGCGGCGGCGAAGCCGCCGCCACCCAAGGCGCCGGCCTGTTCGTGTGCCCCGCCCTGACCGTCGTCGGCGGCGCCCTCGGCGCCCAAGCCGGCAGGACCGCCTTCCTCCACGTCTACGACAAGGTGGCGGGTCCCCCTGAGGCACCGGCGCCGGGGCCGCCTCCTGCACCGGAGTCGGGCCCGGAGGCGACTACGCCGGGGTTGCCGCCCCGGTCGGGGTCTGGAGGGTGACGCGGTGGGCGTGGGTGTAGACGTTCATGGTGTCGCCCCGGAGGAAGCCGACCAGGGTCATGCCGACCTGGTCGGCCAGCTCGACGGCCAGGCTGGAGGGCGCGCTGACGGCGGCGACCAGGGGCACGCCGGCGACGGCCGCCTTCTGGACGATCTCGAACGAGCACCGCCCGGACACGAACAGGACCACCCCGGTCAGCGGCAGGCGGCGTTCGGTGGCCGCCCACCCGATCACCTTGTCGACGGCGTTGTGACGCCCCACGTCCTCGCGAACGCAGCGGACAGCGCCCGTGGCGTCGCAGATGGCGGCCGCGTGGAGCCCGCCGGTCTGCTCGAACACCCGCTGGGCCTCCCGGACCCGGTCCGGGATCTCGGCCAGGACCTGCGCGGGCACGGCCAGGCCGTCACCGCCGACGGCCGGGCAGGCGGCGGTGACGGCTTCGATCGACGCCTTGCCGCAGACCCCGCACGACGAGGAGGTGACGGCCAGCCGGTCGAGCGACGGGTCGGGGACCGGCACCCCCGGCCGAAGGTCGACGGTGAGCACGTTGAACTCCTGCGCCTGCCCCTCGGGCGCGCAGAAGCGCACCGCCTCGACGTCGTCCGGTCGGGCGACCAGCCGTTCGCTGACGCAGTAGCCGATGGCCAGCTCGAAGTCGTTGCCGGGCGTCCGCATGGTCACCCCGACCGGCCGCCCCGCCACCCGCAGCTCCAGCGGCTCCTCGACGGCCAGCCGGTCACGGGCCCGCCGCGCCTCGCCCCCGGTCGCCACCTTCAGCACCCGGCGCTCGGCAACCCCACGTCCCACCATCGCCGCCTCCCAAGCTCAGCCGTTCCCGCCGCTTCCTAGCGTACGTCCTCCACGACAGCAGGCGTGTCGGGTACACGGCGATCGAGTCCCGGTCAGACCAGAACCGCCGGCTGGAGGGCCATGGCGCTCAGCTGTCGTCGGGAGGGCGGCGTCGCTCGGCCTCGTCGGCGGCGGTGATGGCCCGGGCGACCAGGGTTGGGGGCATGTGGCCGTAGGAGAGGACCCGGTCGTGGAAGCGGCGGAGGCGGAAGGCGTCGCCGAGGCGGGCCTGGGAGGCGGCGCGGAGGCGTTCCAGCTCCAGGCAGCCGACCAGGTAGCTGAAGGGCTGGGTCGGGGTCATGGTGTAGCGGGCGACCTCGGAGCGGGCGGTGGACTCCTCAAGGCGGGCGACCGAGACGGCGCGGGCCACGGCGGCCTCGTAGGTCAGGTCGCCGGACTGGAGCTCCATGTCGAGGGAGATCCGCAGCGCCCGCAGGAGGCGCATGGCCAGCTGGGCCAGGCGGGCGTTGTCGTCGTAGTAGCCGACGTCGGCCATGAGCTGCTCGGTGTACAGGCCCCAGCCCTCGATCATCACGGTGGAGCGGATGGCCCGCCGGGTCAGCGAGGGGAGGCGGTTGACGCTGGTCATCTGGAGGTGGTGGCCGGGGTAGCCCTCGTGGGCGGCCACGGCGGGGATGGTGGCGTGGGCGTGGTCGCGCAGGCCGGCCTCGTCGGGCGGGGGCGTGACCCAGAAGTACCCCTGCTGCCAGTCGTCGAAGGGCCCGGCGGGCAGGTAGGCGGCGAAGCCCATCACCGGGCGGAGGAACTCGGGCGTGGCCTCGACCAGGGCCGCGGCCTCGGGGTTGGTGGCCAGGTCCTCACGGAACACGAACGACTCCAGGCGCTCCAGCTCGCGCTGGTAGGCCGGCAGCAGGTCGTCGGCGTCGGGGTGGTCGCCCTTGAGCTCGTCGAGCTTGGCCGACCAGTCCGACCCGTCGAGCTTGCCCGCCTGCTCGGTGAGGGCGGCGGTCAGCTCGGCGATCTGGGCCTCGCCGATCTGAGCGAACTCGGCCGGAGTGGTGGTGAAGCAGTGGACCTCGCGCAGCCTGCGAGCCTGGGCGGCCTCGCCGATGGCGAACGGGGCGTCGTCGGGGAAGCGGCTGGCATGCTCGTCCCCCAGCCAGCTCGCGAAGTCGCGCAGGGCCTCGGCGGCGGAGCTGGCGGCGGCCTCGATCCGGCCTGCCAGGCCGGTCCCGGCGGCCAGGGGGCCGAGCGTGCCGGCCAGGAACTCGGCCCCGCCGCCGGCCGCGCCGACGGCCATCTGGCGCCACAGGGCCGGGCAGGGCTCGTCCAGCAGGGCCTTGGCCCGCTCCACGAAGGCCGGGGCCGCCTCCAGCCGCTCGGCGGCGTCGGCCAGCCGTCGCTCCAGCGGCGCGAAGTCGCGGGCCACCAGCAGCAGGATCGACGCGGGCACGGCGGTGGCGGCCTCGAACGGGTTGCGGCGCCAGGGGCGCTCGACCTCCTCGGCCAGCAGCGCCTCGGAGATGGCCGCGGCCAGGGCGTCGCGGTCCACCGCCTGCTCCTCGTCGGCCGGCGCGACCGCGGTGACCCGGCGCCGCAAGTCGGCCAGCCGGCGGGTGAAGTCGTCGAGGCGTTCGGAAGTCAGCTCCTCGAGCCGGGCGTCGTGCTCGTGGCGGCCGAACAAGGTGGCCGCCGTCGGAAACGTCTCGAACACGAGGTCGAGGTACTCGCTGGTCAGTTGGGTAACGGGGTCAGCCACGGGCACACGCTCCTCTCGGCGATGGAAGCATGCCACCCAGGCGCCGAGCACGGCCAAGCGTGGCTCAGCAATCTCTCAGGTTCCGTTCCTATAGTCCTCGGAAGTCCTCGACAAGCGCGCCATTCAGGTAGGGAACGGCTGTGGGACGACTGCTCGGCGACCCGGAGGTCTGGGACGACAGCCCGGCCCGACCCCGCCCGGCGGTGCGGGGACTGGCCGGGCTCGCCGTCGGCGCCGTCGCCGGGCTCCTGCTCGCCCTTGCGGTCGTCCCGCGCCCCGACCCGCCGCCGCCGGAGGTCCGGTTCCCGGTGGCCGCCGAGGCGCCCAAGCTGCGGGTCGAGAAGCAGATCCTCTTCAGCGCCGGCCTGGGCGGCGGGCCGCTGCTGGTGTCGCGGTCGGGCCGGCTGGAGGAGGTCAGAGCCGATGGGACCGACCGTCGGGTGCTCGCCCAGAACGTCCGGGCCAGCGCCGTGGTCGGTCCCGACCGGGCGGGCGTGCTGGTCGCCCTGGACAGCGGCGTGGTCACCCGGGTCGAGGTCAACGGCACGAGCCGCCGGGTTGGCCCGGACGGCTTCGTCGCCGACGGCCTGGTCGGCGCCGGCCGGCAGCTGCTGGCCTGCCCCGACCCCACCGGGCAGCCGGCCGACGGCGGGCTGCTGCTGGACGCGGTCAGCGGACGGGCCAAGCCGGTCAAGGTCGGCTGCCCGGTCGCCTGGGCGGCCAGGGCCGAGGTGTTCGCCGGGACCGGCGGGCCGTGGACGAAGGTCGAGGGGTTCCGGCGGGCCGGGGCCACTCCCCGGGGCGGCTCGGTGCTGGTCGGGCGGCCCGGCCAAGCGCCCCGGGTGCTGCTGGACAACAAGCGGCTGCGGCAGCTGGCCGGCCGGGGGGCGGTGGTCGACGGGCTGGCCCTGAGCCCGGACGCCAAGCTGGTCGCGGTCTCGGCCGGCCGGCCCGGCGGCCCCTGGCAGGTCCTGGTGCTCGGCCGCGACGGGCGCCGGGTGGCAGCCATCCCGCTGGCCGGCGGGCACCGGCCGGCCTGGATCGGCTGGTCGGACCGGCAGGGCTCGACCACCCTGGCCGTCGCCGCCGTCGACCGCCGCGGCGACCTGGCCACCGCCGAGCTGGCGGCCCGGCAAGGCGGCGGGTACGTGCTCGCCTGGCAGCCGGACAACGGCAGCGCGCGGGTGCTGGCCTCGGGAGTGCCGATGGTCGCGGCCGACGGCTTCGCCTGGTCCTCGGACGGGGACTCGGTGGCCGTCTCCTCACCCGCCGGGATCCTGATCGTCAAGCAGGCCGACGTCGTCTACACCACCGCCAGCCCGGTCACCGGCACCCTCCTCGCCTGGCCTCCCGGAGCGGCCCCATGACCGGCCGGATCGCCGGAGCGGCCCCATGAGCGACCGGCCGGGCGGGCCGGTCAGCGACCCGCCGCCCCGTGGGGGTGTGGACAACCCAGAGCAGCCCACGTCCGGGTCGGCTACTGTCCCCCTCCAGGGGGCCTCGCAGCCGGAGGCGGGGCCCCCGCGCGCCGACCCACTGGGCGGGACACCGGGCGACCCACCGGCCGATCCGCTGGTTGAGCGGGGGCGGGGGCGACGCAGGATGGCCCTGGTGGTGCCGGTCGTGGCGGTGGTGTGCGGGCTGGTGGCCGGCGGGCTGGCTGGGGAGCGGGTGGTGGGGCGGCGACCGGCGGCCGCCGTGGCCGGGACCGGCGCCGGGCCGGGCGGGGCGGGTGGCTCGGGTGGGAACGCGTCCAGTGGGACCGGCCCCGCCGGCGTCACCGGGCCGGTGGAGCAGCTTCGGGGGGCGGGGAGGGTGTTGTTCACCGATCCGCAGGGGCGGGCGCTGGTGCAGGGGGCGGACGGCGGGGGGCGCCGGGTAGTGGGGCAACTGGGGGAGCTCATGACCAGGCGGGCGCCGTCGGGGTTCGACCTGGAGGCGGCGGCGCACCTGCTGGCGGTCCCGCCGGATGGGCGGTCGGCTGAGCTCGGTCCCGACGCCGACCTGGTCTATCTGCGGACCGGGGACGGGGCGGCGGCGGTGGGGAAGCTGCAGGACGGGTCGCTGCGGCGGCTGGTCCCGGCCGGGTGGCGGTCGCCGGGGCCGCCTCGGCATGCGGCCGACGGGAGCGTGCTCGGGGTCTGTGGGTACCGGCTGGGGGGTGACCAGTTCCCGGCGGTCAGCGAGGCCAGGAGCTGGGTCCTGGACGGCTCGGGCCAGCGGCTGGCCACGCTGCCAGGGTGCCTCTACGACGTGGCCGCCGACGGCGGCTCGGCGCTGGTCGCCGACCCGGCCGAGGGGCGGCGGGCCGGGCCGGTGCCCGGGGGCGACTTCGTCCGGCGGGCCCCGGTCGGCAGGTCCGACCAGCTGACCAGGGGCCTGCGGCTGTGGCGGCGCGACGGCAGCTTCCGGCCGGTGCTGGGGTTCGCCGACGTGGTCCGGGTGTTCCGCACCGTCCAGCCGGGGGTGGACCCGCGCGGCCTGGTGATCGTGACCGCCGTGCTCGGGCCGGACGGGCGCCAGGCCCTGGTCCGGATCGTCGACGCGCTGGCCGACGTCGACCCGAGGACGGGCCGGGAGGTCGAGGTGCTGGCAGTGGTCGACCTGGAGCGAGGCCGAGCCGAGCCGGCCCCCGAGCACCTGCCCGGGTTCTTCGCCTTCCTGCCCACCGGCGGCTGGGCCCTGACCGGCGGTGCCGGCACCGCCACCTACCTGCCCCGCGACCGGCCGCCGCAGCTGCTTCGGTCGGGCGTCGCCGCCGACGGCGTGTACGCGATCGAGCCCAGCCCGGACGGGGCCTGGCTGCTCCTGGCCGGGGCGAGCTGGCGCTTCATCCGCGCCGACGACCCGTCGGTCCAGGTCAGCTACCCCGCCCCCGGCCGTCTGGCCTCCTGGGTGCCGGAGCCAGGGCGATGAGCACGGCGGGCGCACCCGACGCGGCTCCCGAGGAGGCGGAGCGCCGATGAGTTCGTTGCGGCTGGCCCTGCGGGGGCTGCGGGCCCGGGCCGGGCTGTCGGCGGCGCTGCTGGCGGTGACCACCTTCGCCGTCGGGGTGGGGGCGGCCGGCGCCGTCTACCTGCGGGCGGCAGGCGAGTCGCTGCTCGCCCAGAACCTGCGCACGGCGACCAGCCACACCGCCGGGCTGCACGTCAGCCAGGTCGTGGCCGACGGCAAGGAGCTACGAAGCCTGACCGCGTCGGTGGCCGCGGCCGGCCCGGCCGTGCCGGCCCTTGGCCAACCGGTGACCGGGCTGGAGACCCGCACCCCGATCGAGCTCCTGGCCGAGGGTGGCCGGGGGGGTCCTCCGGTGGGCCGGCCCGGGTCCGCCTACCTGGCCAGCCGCGACGGCATCTGCGACCGCCTGGTGGTCGAGGACGGGCACTGCCCGGTGGCCAGGCCGCTCACCCTGCCGGCCGAGGTCGCGCTCAGCCGCCGCACCGCCGAGTGGCTCGGCCTCGGCCTCGGCGACCGCTTCCAGGCCAAGGGGTTCGGGGCCGGGGCGGCCGGCCGCGACCTGGTCGTCGCCGCCGTCTACGCGCCGACCCCGTACGACCCGTACTGGTTCGGCGCCCAGCCCGCCTACTTCCCGCCCCCGCCGACCGGCAACGAGCTGCCGCCGCTGGACGCGGTCTTCCTGGCCCGGGGCGACCTGCTCCCGGTGGTCGACAACGGCGCCCTGGACATCCGGGCCCGCTTCGACCACTTCGTCCAGCCGAACCGGATGCGGCTGGCCGACACCGCGGCCGTCCCCCCGGCCCTCGCCCGGGTCGCCGAGGTGCTGCGGATCAACAACCCCAACGCCGTCGTCCTCACCGGCCTCGGCGGCCTGGTCGCCAAGGCCGAGGCCGACCGGCAGGCCCTGACCGTGCCCGTGCTCCTGGCCGACGTCCAGCTGGCCTCCCTGGCCCTGCTGATCCTGATCGTGGTCGCGGCCATGGCCGCCGAGGCCAGGGCCGGCGAGGTCGCCCTGGCCAAGGTGCGGGGCGCCACCACCGGCCAGGCGTTCGGGCTGGCCGTCCTCGAGCTGGCCGTGATCGCCGCCCTCGCCCTCCCGGCCGGGCTGGCGGTCGGCTGGCTGGGCGCCTACCTGCTCGCCCGCAGCCAGTTCGAGGCCGGCATCCCGGTGGTCGTCACCCCGCTGGCGGTCACGGTGGCCGTCGCGGCCACGGTCGTCGCCATGGCCGCGGCCAGCCTGGCCAGCCTGGGGGCGGTCCGCCGGCGGATCCTCGACCAGTGGCGCCGCGGGCGCTCGGACCGGGTCGGCCGCCGGGCGGTCCTCCTCGACGTGGTGCTGCTGCTGGTCGCCGTGGCCGCCCTGGCCAACCTGCGCGCGACGGGGACCCGCCCGTCCGGCGACGGCTACGACGTGCTGGCCACGCTCGCGCCCGGGCTCGCCGTGCTGGCCGCGGCCCTGGTCGTCGGCCGCTCGCTGCCCTCGGCCGCGGGCTGGCTGGTCCGGCTCACCGGCCGCTCCACCGGCGTGGCCACCTGGGTCGGGGCCCGCCAGGTCGCCCGCCGCGGCGGCCCGGCCCTGCGGGTGGTGATCGCCCTGGCCGCCGCCTTCGGCCTGGTCGCCTTTGCGGTCACGGTCCGCCAGGACATGGCCCACAACCGCCACGACCGCGCCTTCACCCAGATCGGGGCGGCCGAGCAGCTCAAGGTCAGCGTGCCCCGCGACGCCGTCGGGCCCGAGCGGGTGGCCGAGGCCGACCCGTCGGGCCAGGCGGCCATGGCCGTGCTGCGCTACCCGGCCACCATGCGGGACGCCCCGGCGGTCAGGGCGACCCTGCTCGGGGTCCAGCCCGACCGCTACCCGGCGGTCGGGTTCTGGCGCGACGACTTCGCCGGCCAGTCGCTGGCGGCCACCATGGCCGCGCTCGCCTCCTCGCCGGTCGCCCCCCTGGACCTGGGCCGGGCCGACCAGCTGGAGGTGGCCGTCGGGGCGACGGCGGTCCGCGCCGACGGGCCCGTCCGGCTGGTCGCCCTGGTGCAGGGGGCGACCCGCGCCGTCCGGGTCGACCTGGGCCGCCTGGAGGCCGGAGGGGTGCGCCCCCTGCGGGGCCGGCTCGACCCGGCCGGGGGGCCGTGGCGGCTCCAGCGGCTCTGGATCCAGCGCGAGCCCGGGGTGACCAGCGTGGTCAGCGTCGCCCTGACCTTCGACTCGGTCCGGGCCGGCCAGGGCGGCGCCTGGCGGCTGGTCGACGGCTTCGACGACCCGGCCCGCTGGTACTCACTCAACGACAACGCGTATGAACCGGGGGACTCCCTGACCGCCACCACCGCGGTCGACGGGGCCGCCCTCAGCGTCGCCATCGACGCCCCCAGCTCGGGCGTGACCCTCGGCATCGGCCACGCCTCGGTGCCCGAGGCGCTGCCCGCGGTGGTCACCCCGGGCTTCCTGCGGGCCGTGTCGGCCGAGGTCGGCCGGGTGGTGCGGGTCCGCGGCCCCGCCCCCGGCGACCTGCTGGTCAAGGTGACCGGCGTGGCCAGCGTGCTCCCGGGCACCATCGGCTCCAACGCCGCCGCCTTCGTCAACGGCGACTGGCTGCTGGTCCACGCCCAGCGCAACCCGATCGACCGGCCGCGGACCAGCGAGATCTGGACCGTCGGCGGCGCCCGCGGCCAGGCCGTGACCGAGCGGCTCGGGGCCGGCGGGGTCCGGGTCGAGACACGGGCCGCCGCCGCCGACATCGAGGACTCCCTGGCCAAGCAGGCCCCGTCCCTGGCCCTGCTGCTGCTGCTCGTGGGGGCGGCCGCCGGGGCCGCCCTGGCCACCGGCGGGGTCATGCTCCACCTGTACCTGACCGGCCGGCGGCGGGCCTTCGAGCTGGCCGTGCTCGAGGTGTTCGGGGCCAGGCGGCGCGACCTGTGGGGGCCGGTCGCGGTCGAGCAGGGGGCGCTGGTCGGCTACGGGGTGCTCTGCGGCGGGGTCGTCGGGCTGGTGGTCGCCCTGGTCGCCCTCCCGGCCATCCCCCAGTTCGCCGACCGTCCCAGCCTGCCCCCGCCCATCTACACCCCCGACTGGGTCGCCCTCGGGCTCGCCCTTGGGCTGGCCGTGCTGCTGGTCGGCCTCGGCCTGGCCGCCGTGGTCGCCGCCCTGGTCCGCCAGGCCCGCCCGGCCCTCCTGCGCGAGGAGGAGCTGTGAGTCTCACGGTCGAGCGGGCCCGGGGGGTGGCCGACGAACGCCGGGCCCGAGCCGGGGAGCGGCTGCTGGCCTGCGAGGGGCTGTTCCACCTGTACATGCTGGAGGGGCGGGAGGTGGTGGCCCTCCAGGGGGTCGACTTCGGGGTCGACTGGGGCGAGATGGTGGCCCTGCTGGGGCCGTCGGGGTCGGGCAAGTCGACCATGCTGGCCATCCTCGGCGGCCTCGAGCGGCCGTCGGCCGGGCGGGTCGTGCTGGACGGCATCGACGTCGGCCGGCTCTCGGAGGCCCAGCTGACCGTGCTGCGGCGCCGCCGGCTCGGGTTCGTGTGGCAGGGGGCGGCCCGCAACCTGCTCCCGCACGCCTCGGCCTGGGAGAACCTGGACCTGCCGATGGTGCTGGCCGGGCTGCCGGCGGCCCGGCGCCGGCGGCGGGCCGAGGTGCTGCTGGACGCGGTCGACCTGGGCCCCCAGCGGAGCAAGCCGATCCGGGCCCTGTCCGGCGGCGAGCAGCAGCGCCTGGCCGTGGCCGTCGCCCTGGCCAACAACCCGCCCCTGCTGCTGGCCGACGAGCCGACCAG
>JASLBL010000372.1 GCA_030146615.1 Actinomycetes bacterium | reverse complement strand
CCGGGTCAGTCGGGCTGGCCGGCCTCGAAGCCGACCGAGAACATCTCGTCCAGGTCGTGGCGGGAGTAGGTGCGGAACGCGATCAGGGTGCGGGTCGTCTCCACGCCGGGGACCTTGCGGATCTGCTCGGTCACGGTGGCGGCCAGGTCGTCGTGGCCGCCGACCCGGACCACCGCGACCAGGTCCCAGTCGCCGGCCACCGAGTAGACCTCGCTGACCCCGTCGAGGTCGGCGAGGGCCTGGGCGGTCTCCGGGGTCTGGTCGACCTCGCAGGTGACGAGCACGATGGCGGTGACCAACTCTGGACCCTCCCACCTCGGCGAACAGAGCCGGAACGTAGCAGCCCCGCGGCGGGCCGCGCAATCGCCCGGCTAGGGCCGCGCCCGTAGCCACAGCGACATGGTGGTCGGCTGCATCGTCTGGGCGGTCACGGCCAGCAGCTCGGCCGACAGGGTGTCCAGGTCGACCTCCTCCCGCAGCCGGGCGCTGAAGGCCGCGATCGTGCGGGCGGCGTCGTAGCGGGCTCGGTTGAAGCGGCGGTCGACGGTCTCCTGGACCCGGCGGCGGACGGGCTGGAAGGCGGCCGCCACGGCCAGGGTCGCCCCGGCCACGGCCAGGCTGGAGCCGTCGGGCACCAGCCGCCCCAACAGCAGGACGACGGCGGCGTAGCCGAGGCCGAGCAGGATGGTGAGGGCCGTCCAGGCCAGGGTGCGGCTGATGATCCGGTCCAGGTCGTACAGCCGGTAGCGCAGGATCGACGCCCCGGTGGCCAGCGGCAGGGCGGCCACGAAGGCCACCGTCGCCAGCTCCCACACCGGCTGGGCCGCGCTTCCCATCACCGCCCAGGTGACCAGGATGACCGCGGCGGCCAGCGCGGCCAGCGCGGCGGCGGCGGTCACCCAGCGGAGCTGGAGGCGCTCGCGCAGCTGGGCGCGGCGGTACCGCAGCACCAGCGACCCGGCCGCGACCAGCAGCCCGACCAGGACAATGGTGTCGCCCAGCCTGGCCACGGCCGCCAGCGGCCCGCTCTGGAACAGCAGCGGGACGTCCACCGCCTCGTACGGCGGGTCCAGCGGGTTCGTGTGGAGAGTCACCGACACGACCGACGCGATCACGATCAGCCACACCCACCAGCGCCAGCGGGGCGACGGCGGCGACCCGGTGGGCGTCAGGAGCAGGACGAACCCCAGCAGCGTGGACAGCACGCCCCAGCTCACGTCCACGTAGGTGGCCGCCCAGCGGGCGCCGGGCAACGACCCGGGTCGCGCCAGCAGCCCGTAGGCGGCGTAGGCGTCGCAGAACCCGAGCACGATCACCGACACCGCGATGGCCAGCAGCAGCCAGCCCACCGGATGGCGGGGCCGGCGACTGGCCAGCACGGCGCCCACCGTGGCCGCGCTGGCCATCGCCAGCAGGTAGGGATACGCGTCGCCACTGATCGAGACCAGGTCGGGCCGCCCGATCTGCCGCAGCCGCGCGTCGAACAGGACAACCACCACGACCACGACCCCGACCAGCCCCCACACCACCCAGGCCACCACCCCCCAGGCCCTCCCGCGACCTGGTTCAGGCCCAGCCGATCGGTCCGCCCGCTGGGCCGGGGTCATGGGCGGCACGCGGCCGATCGGTCCATCCGTTGGGTCGGGGGCATGGTCGGCACGCGGTCGTCTCCCTTGGGTCGCGCTGGTCCGGGGAAGTGTCGCCGCCGGCCGTGACGGGTCCGTTACGGCAGCGCGCCCAACCCGGCGCCGGCCGGCCGGGGGCCCGTCAGGCGTCGACCCGTTCCAGGGCGACGGCCATCCCCTGGCCGCCGGAGATGCAGAGGGTGGCAAGGCCGCGCCGGGCCCCCTGGCGCTGGAGCTGGTGGACGACGGTCCCGATGATGCGGGCGCCGGTCATGCCGATCGGGTGGCCGAGGGCGACGGCGCCGCCGTTGACGTTGGTCCGGTCCCAGTCGAACTTGAGCTCGCGGTCGCAGGCCAGCACCTGGGCCGCGAACGCCTCGTTGACCTCGACCACGTCGAGCTCGGGGAGGGTCCAGCCCAGCTTGGCCAGCAGCTTCTGGGTGGCCGGGACCACACCCCAGCCCATGATGTGCGGGTCGACCCCGGCGCTGGCCCAGCCGGCGACCCTGGCCAGCGGGCGCAGCCCATGGGCCCGGGCCGTCTCCTCGGCCATCACGACCAGGGCGGCGGCCCCGTCGCAGATCCCCGAGGAGTTGCCGGCGGTGACCGTGCCCGGGTCGCGGAACACCGGCTTGAGCTTGGCCAGCGCCTCCAGGGTCGTGTCCGGCCGAGGGTGCTCGTCTCGCTCGACCGTGACCGTTCGCCGCCTGGCGTCGAAGGTGTCGACGGGGACGACCTCCTCGGCGAAGCGGCCGGCCTCCCACGCCTCGCCCGCCCGGCGCTGGGACTGGAGCGCGAACGCGTCCTGCTCCTCCCGGCTCACGGCGTAGCGCTCGGCCAGGTTCTCGGCCGTCTCACCCATCGCCTCCCCGGCCAGCGGGTCCATGAAGCCGTCCGAGGACATGCCGTCCTCGATCACCGCCGGCCCCATGCGGTAGCCGCCACGCATCCCCCGCAGCAGGTACGGGGTGCGGGTCATGTTCTCCATGCCGACCACCAGCGCGACGTCGATCTCACCCAGCGTGATCGACCCCGCCGCCAGGGTCAGCGCCTTGGCGCTCGACCCACACGCCTTGTTCACTGTGTACGCCGGCACTGTCTCCGGCACCCCGGCCCGGATCGACACCTGCCGCCCCGGATTGGGCCCATTGCCCGCCTGCCGGCCATGCCCCGCCACCGTCTCGTCGACCTGTCCCGGATCGACCCCCGCAGCGTCCAGCGCCGCCCGAGCGGCCGCAATCCCAAGATCCACCGCCGGCACGTCCGCGAACGCCCCCATGAACCGCCCCATCGGGGTCCGCTTCGCGCCCACAACCACCACCGAACGCTGCTCCATGACCCCTCCCGGCCCAATCGCAGATCCCCGCCATTGTAGGTCCGGGCCGCCGAGTCCCGACGGCGGGTCACGCGGGCGGCTTGGGACGAGGTGGGGAGGGTCTGACATTGCCCAGCGGAGGGTCGAACCACCGGCAGGCTCACCACGCCGGTGGGTCCGGGGTGATGCCCTGCTACCCGTCGGCGCCCGCGACCCTCGCGCCCCGCAGCCCCTCGCGCCCCGCAGCCCCTCGCGCCAGTTCGCGGAACCCGCCGGTGCCCTACCCCGGCGATTCCGGGGGCTACGAGCGGTTCTTGCCTTCCTTCGCGGTTGGCTTGGAGGAGCGGGACTTGGTGCCGCTGTTGCCCACTGGCTCGAGGCGCTGGGTAGCGTCCTGGTCGGTCGGCCCGTCCTCGCCGTTGGCGGAGCCTGGCGCGGCCTTGGCCACCGCGGGTGAGGTTGGCTGGGTGGTGGCGGCTGGGTCGTCGGCCGGGGACGGCTGGGTGGTCTCGGCGGTGGTGGAGGTCAGCACCGGCTGGGTGGCCTCGCCGTCGCTGACCGCGGACCCGTCGGCGCGCTCGTCGACCGCGTCGGACAGGGCCGGCTGCTCCGGCTGGTCGTCCGCCTCGGCTGGCGTGGGGTCGGGAGTGTCCGGGCGGGTCGCCGACAGCATCTCGTCGCCGGCCGCGTCCTCGGCGGGCTCCTGGGGCCGCATGTCGGGGAAGCGGGGGCTCTCCTCGGGCGAGCTGGCAGGCGGCTCGACCCCGAGGCGGGCCGCGGCGGCCGCGGTCGCCTCGTCCAGGTCCTCCTGCTCCTCCTCGACCCGGTCGATGCCGGCCCGGACCTCGTCCAGCACCGACTCCAGGTGACCGTAGACCCGGCCCAGCTGTTCCAGCGAGCGGTGCCGCAGCGTCTCCAGCCGGATCGTCTCGGCCTCGACCCCGAGGCGCTCGCGCTCGGCCTCCTGCCAGATCATGTCGGTCGCGTCGCGGGCCTCCTCCAGCACGGTCCGCGCGTCCTGCTCGGCCTGGGCCCGCATCTCCTCGGCGGCCTGAAGGGCGTCCTCCTCGACCCGCGCCCCCTCGCTCCTGGCCTCCTCGAGCATCCGGCGGGCGTCGCCGTCGATCTCCCCGGCCCGGTGCTCGGCCGCCTTGATGATCTCGGCCGCCTCGGCCTCGGCGGCCTCGATCGTCTCCTGGGCCCGGTCGGCGGCGTCGGCCAGCATGTTCTCGGAGGAACGGCCGGCCTCCTCGAGGATGCTGGCCACATGGGTACCCAGGTGGCTGAAGGACGGGGCACCCTTGTTCTCGATCTGCGCACGGTAGGCACGCTTCTCGGCCTCGTCGGCCCGGAGTCGCTCCTGCTCGATCTGGTTGGCGACCTCGGCCGCCCACATCTCCACCTGGCGGCGGTCGAAGCCCCGGAGGACGATCATGAAGTCAGGCATGTCGACCTTCGGCTCGCTTGGCGTATGTGGCTCGAACGCGCTCACGGGGGAGACCTCCCTCTCTGACATGTGGGGGACCGGAGGCGAAATACTATCTCGCCGGACGACCCGCCCGTACGCGCGATAGCCTATCGCTCATGTCACAGGTAACCGAACCCAGCAATATTCCGCCAACTGTCGAGCCCGAGCAATGCTTCGCCGTCGACATCCGTTCGGCCCTGGTCACCGCCGTCGAGGAGGTCCCGGAGGCCCGGCCTACAACGTCCGCCTCGACCTGGGCTCTCTCGGCGAACGGGCGGCAAGCGTCCAGATCACCAGCTACCGGCCCCAGGAACTCGTCGGCTCGACCGTCGTCTGCGTGGTCAATTTCCCGCCCAGGCGGATCGCCGGCTTCAAGTCCGACGTCCTAGTCCTGGGCGTCTACGACAGCGACGGCACCGTCATCCTCCGCGGCCCCGACCGCCCCGTCGCACCCGGCCACCGGGTCGGCTGAACGGGACGCGCGAGCGAAGCGGCAGCAGGGGAGGGCGCTCGTCGCCCAGGGCGGTGGCCAAGGGCCGCCCAGAGCAGGCCATCTCCAAGCAGGTCCGCGATCTCGACCGGCGCCCGAGCCCGGCTGGCGGCTCCCAGGAGGGGCGAGGGGTCAGCGGCTGGCGGCTCCGGCGAACGAACCGGCGTGGCGGCCGGGGCGGCGGGGTCGGGAGGGGCGGGCTTCGGGGCGGCCGCGGGCTTCGCCGGGGGGCCAGGCGTGGCGGTGGCGGCCGGGGTCGTAGCGGAGCTGGAGGAGGGCACCGCCGATCGCGGGACTGGCCAGGCGGCCGCGGACCCCGAGAAGCTCGGCCCTGCCGGCGGCGCCCTCCAGCCAGCGGGTGACCAGGTTGACCTCGTCGGCCAGGTGGCGGGGTGGGGGGCCGTCGAACAGCTCCGGCGGCGTGGCCTGCTCGAGGAGACGCTCGACCGCCGGTTGGTCGTCGGCGCCGACCAGGCCGACCGCGGCCAGCTGGCCGCGCCGGACCACGGTCACCTCCCGCCCGTCGCCGTGGGGGCGGGCCAGGACGATCTCCTCGGCTCCGGCCAGGGCGGCCGCCCGGCGTGCCTCGGCCAGGGCGCGGGTGAGCGCCTCCAGCCGGTCCCGGGCGCCCGCCGCCTGCTCGTAGCGCTGCTCGGCCGCGTAGCCGGCCATGCGCCGGCGCAGCGGGCCGAGCACCGGCTCGGGGTCGCCGTCGAGCGCCGCCTCCAGGGTCGCCACCAGGGCGGCGTAGCGCTCCTGGTCGACTGCCCCGGTGCAGGGGCCGAGGCAGCGGCCCAGCTCCAGCAGGGCGCAGGCCGACCCGCCGCCCCGCGCCCCGATCCGCATGGTGCAGCGGCGCAGCGGCAGGGCGTCCTCGATCGCCGCCTTGACCAGCTCGGCCTGCGCGGCCGAGCCGAACGGCCCGAGGTAGCGGGCGCCGTCGGGCTGGACCCGGCGGACCAGCGACAGGCGCGGGAACCGCTCGCGGGTCAGCTTGAGGTAGCAGTAGCGCTCGGGGTTGCGGCCGCGGCGGTTGTAGCGAGGGCGGTAGTGCTGGATCAGCCGGACCTCGCGGACACTTGCCTCCAGCTCGGTCGCGCACGGCTGGTGGTCGATGGCCGCCAGCTCCCGCAGCAGGTCCGCGATCTTGACCCGCCCGTCGCCCGAGAAGTAGCTGCGGACCCGGGTCCGGAGGTCCTTGGCCTTGCCCACGTACAGGACCCGGCCGGCGGCGTCGCGGAACAGGTACACCCCGGGGCAGCGCGGCAGCCGGTCGGCCAGATGGACCTTCTTGAAGCTGGCCCCAGCCCTGGCCGAGGGGAACTCGATCAGGTCCTCGAGGGCGAGCACGCCATAGGAGCCGGCCCGCTCGAGCAGGCTGTGGAACACGTCGACGGTCGCCTTGGCGTCGGTCAGGGCCCGGTGGCAGGGGGCGACCGTGGCCCCGAGGTAGGCGGCCAGGGTGGCCAGGCGGACGTTGGGCACCTCGTCGCGGGGGAGCAGCTTGCGGGCTAGCCGGGCGGTGCACACGACCCGGTTGGGAATGCGCTGGTAGCCGTGGCGCTCCAGGTTGGCCTGGATGAAGCGCCGGTCGAACGAGGCGTTGTGGGCGACCAGCACGGCACCGCCGAGGAACTCGAGCAGGCAGGGGAGCACGACCTGGATCGGCTCGGCGTCGGCCACCATCCCGTTCGTGATCCCGGTCAGGGCGCTGATCAGCGGCGGGATCGAGACCTCGGGATTGACCAGGGTGTGGAAGGTGCCGAGGACCTCGCCGCCGCGGATCTTGACGGCCCCGACCTCGGTGATCCGGTCGTTGGCGGGCGACCCGCCGGTGGTCTCGAGGTCGAGCACGACGAACTCGACGTCG
>JASLBL010000351.1 GCA_030146615.1 Actinomycetes bacterium | reverse complement strand
ACCAGCCCGGCCCCCCGGCGGGCCAGCTCCAGGCCGCGTTCGGCCTCCTCGGCGGCGTGGTCGGGCTGGTCCAGCTCCTCCAGCCGCCCGGCCCGGACCAGGTGAGCCATCATGGCCACGAAGTGCTCGCCGGCCGCCGGGTCGGCCTCGACCAGGGCAGCCGCCCGCTCCAGCAGCCGGTCGGCGTCGGCTGGCTCACCCCGTCCGGCCTGGACGGCGGCCAGGTAGCCGAGGGCGTAGGTCTGGGCTAGGCGGTTGCCGTCGGCCTCGGCCAGCTCCAGGGCGGCCTCGAGCGCCGGCCCGGCGTCGTCGGCGGCACCGCGCCAGTACAGGGTGACGCCGATGAGGACCGAGGCGACCGTGCGCCAGAACGCCACCTCCTCGCGCTCCAGGTCGACCGCCCGCTTGGCCGCTGCCAGGGCCTGGCCCACGTCCCCGACCTTGAAGCGGTGCACGGCCCGGAGGAGCGCGACCCCGGACGCCAGGCCGGGGGTGCCCGCGCCGCGGCCCTCGGCGAGTGCCGACTCGGCCCGCTCCAGCCACTCCCCCGCCTCGCCGGGCCGCCCCAGGTCCAGGGCCAGCCAGACCCGGGCCACGACCAGGCGAGGGTCGGCCTCCACGACCTCCTGTGGCAGGGCGTCGAGCCAGCCGGCCACCGTGGCCAGCTCGCCCCGGTTGAAGTAGCCAAGCCAATGCTCGGCGATAAGCTCCCGCGCCTGGTCGACGTCGCCGCCGCTGACCGCATGCTGGACCGCGTCGGGGACCAGGCCCGCCGCCCGGTACCAGCCGCTCGCCCGCCGGTGCAGAGTCGCCTCCAGCTCCGGCTCGGAGCGACCCAGCTCGTGGCGGAGCAGCTCGCCGAACAGGTGGTGGTAGCGGTACCAGGTGCGGGTGGCGTCCAAGGGGACCAGGAACAGGTTGGCCCGCTCGATCTCCTCCAACACCACGGCCGACCCCGACCCGCCGGTCACGGCGTCGCACAGCGGGCCGCACAACCGCTCCAGGATCGAAGTACGGACCAGGAACCGGCGCCGGTCGGCGGGCTGGCCGGCCAGCACCTCGCCGCCCAAGTAGTCGACGACGTGGCGGTTGTCGCCCGCGAACGCGCCGATGAAGCCGGCGGCGTCGGCGCGGCCGCGCAGCGACAACGCCGCCAGATAGAGGGCGGCCGCCCAGCCCTCGGTGCGCTGCTGCAGCCGGGCCACGTCCGTCCCGCTGAGACCCAGCCCCAGCTGGGCGTTGAGGAGTGCGGTCGCCTCCTCGTCGCTGAAGGCCAGGGCCTCGGAGCGGACCTCGACCAGCTCCCCGCGGACCCGCATCCTGGCCAGCGGCAGCGGCGGGTCGGAGCGGCTGGCCATGGCCAGGTGGAGCTGGGCCGGCAGCCGCTCCAGCAGCAGCTCGACCCCCGCATGGATCGCGTCGTTGCCGATCGCGTGGTAGTCGTCCAGGGCCAGGACCAGCTCCGGCGCCTCTCGGGCCAGTACGTTGATCAGCTCGGGCAGCACGTCCCGGGTGGTGTTGGGGCCACGGCCGCCCAGGACACCGAGCGCCCGCTCCCCGAGACCAGGTTGCACCGTCCGCAGCGCCGTCACCACATAGGTCCAGAAGCGGACCGGGTCGTTGTCGGCCCTGTCAAGAGACACCCAGGCGAACGGGCGGGCTTCTGCTGGGTCGTCCTGCCACTCGGCCAGCAAGGTTGTCTTGCCCCAGCCGGCCGGGGCGTCGATCAAGGTCAGCTTGTGCCGTCCCCGCCGCACCAGCAGGTCGACCAACCGGCGGCGCGGGACCAGCTCGGCCCGCACGGTCGGCGCCCGCAGCTTGGTGACAACCAGGACCGGGCCGGTGGCGGGCGGGCCAGCGTCGGCTGCCCTGGTAGCCGGGCCTGCCCGGTTGTCCGCCTGCCGCATCGCCCCCCTCACGATGGCCGCGGCCTTCGACGCCGCCGTTGTCCTGGTCAGGGCGGGTGCGCCCATCACGCCACAGGGTGAACGTGACGTCAAGCCGCCCGCCGTCGACCTCACCCGGGTGAGTTGGGGCGGCGGGTGAAGACGGGCCTGGCGCGCCCTGGAAGACTTCCTGGTGTAGACCATCAGGCTTGGAGGAGACGATGACCGCAGCGGCCATGGACTGCAGCGCCCCTACCGTCCCGACCGAGGAGTGGGAGCTCGTCGGTGCGCTCCGGCGCGGCGACGAGACGGCGTTCGTCCGGCTGGTCGAGGCGC
The DNA here is from genome assembly GCA_030146615.1 of Actinomycetes bacterium. GTDB lineage: Bacteria > Actinomycetota > CALGFH01 > CALGFH01 > CALGFH01 > CALGFH01. Next base: position 3,890 of record JASLBL010000351.1, on the reverse strand, counting down.
TGCACCCATCGATGCTGCGCCTGGCCATGCACCACGTCGGCGACCGGGCGGTCGCCGAGGAGGTCGTCCAGGACGCCTGGATCGGCGTGCTGCAGCAACTGGACCGCTTCCAGGGCCGCTCGTCGCTGAAGACCTGGGTCCTGCGGATCACCAGCAACCGGGCCAAGACCCGGGCGGTCCGCGAACGCCGCACCGTCCCCTTCTCCACCCTGGCCGCCGCCGAGGACGTCGACGAGCCGGCCGTCGAGCCGGACCGCTTCTTGCCCGCCGGTCATCGCTGGGCCGGGCACTGGGCCTCTGCCCCGACGAGCTGGCGGGACGTCCCCGAGGACGTGCTGCTGTCCCAGGAGACCATGACCGTGGTCGAACGGGCGGTGCAGGCCCTGCCGGACGCCCAGCGGGCGGTGCTCGTCCTGCGCGACGTCGACGGGCTCGGCGCGGCCGAGACCTGCCAGCTGCTCGGGCTCAGCGAGGGGAACCAGCGGGTGCTGCTGCACCGGGCCCGGGCCAAGGTCCGGGCGGCGCTGGAGCGGTACCTGGCCGCCCCGCTCACCGCGGGAAGCTGACCTCAGGACGACCGCATCGTGGTCGGCTTAGCCTTCTCCGTGGCCGCTCGCCCGCCGCCAGCGCCCCGCAGGACGGTAAGGGCGGCCAGGGGAAACAGCAGGACCGACAGCAGCCCGGCGGCGACCAGGGCCGCCCCGGTGGCCTGATCGAGCTTGCCCAGCTCCATGCCGATCTGCGCGGCGGCCACGATGAACGGCAGCGAGGTCGCCTGCAGCAGCCCAGCGACGACGCTGCGCCGGGCGCCCACCCGAGACCGGTACAGCCAGGCCGGCAGGCCCCGCACCAACAGCAGCACCGCCAGGAACAGCGGCACCAGCCGCAGATTGGTCGGGTCAGCGGTGAGCGCCGCCAGATCGAAGCGGATCCCGCTGACGACAAAGAAGAACGGGACCAGGAAGCCGTAGCCGAGCGCCTCCAGCTTCACCCGGAACTTGGGGTGGGTCATCATCTCGTCCCGGTCGACCACCCGCAGCAGCACCCCGGCCAGGAACGCCCCCAGGATCACCTCCAGTCCCAGCCGCTGGGCGACCAGGACGAGTGCGGCGAGCAGCAGCACCGCGCCCCGCACCCGGATCTGGGCGCTGGAGTCCTGCAGCCGGCCCAGATCCTCCGACAGGCGCATCGAGCGGCCAGCGCGGGCCAGCCCCACCCCGACCCCGACGGCGAGCAGGACCAGCCCACCGATCAACAGCAGCTGCGCGCCTGGCCCGGACGCCTCCCGGGAAAAGAACAGCGACAGCAGGATGACCGCGCCGAAGTCGGCAATGGAGGCGGCAGCGATCACCAGCTGACCGAAGTCCGACTCGACCTGGCCGGCGTCCTTGAGCACCGGGATGACCACTCCCAATGAGGTGGCGGTCAGGATGATGGCGACCAACAGGGGAGTGTCGATCACCCCGACCGCTCCGAGGCCGACCGAGACAGCAAGGGCGATCGCAAACGACACCGCGAAGCCGACACTGACCAGGCTCAGTAGCTTACCCCTCAGGTGGTCGACATCGATCTCCAGGCCGGCCAGGAAGAGCAGGAACGCGAGCCCGAGGAGCGACAGCACCTGCAGCGGCAGGTCGACCTGGACCCAGTCGAGCACCGAGGGGCCGAGCACGATCCCGACCACGATTTCCAGTACTACCGATGGCAGGCGCAGGCCCGGGAACAGGCCAAGGAGCAATGGAACGGTGAAGGCGACGGCCGCGACCACCACGACGCCGGCCAACGAGAGCTCAGGCATGCCAGCCTCCGGAGGGGTCTGCGGGCCCGGCGACAATCCGGCCCGGGCGGTAGCGGAGAAATAGGAACCCGTCCTGCTCGCAGACCGAGCAGAGCCGCAGGTTCGCCGGGGTGGGGAGGCTGGCGCCGGCCAGGATCCGCTTGGCGTCGCCGCCGGCCATCCGGGGCGACAGGGTCAGGCAGAGCTCATCCAGCAGCCCGGCCCGGGCCAGCTCCCCGTTGAGGGTGGGGCCGCCCTCGGCCAGCACAGCATGGCAGCCGCGGTCGGCCAGGGCGGCCAGGGCCGTCGCCAGGTCGACGTCGCGGTCCCCGGCGATGACGACGTCGGCGACGGCGGCAGCCCGAGCGCGCTCGGCGGCGGGTGCTTGAGCGACCGTCACCAGGATTGGGCGGGCGAGCTGGCTGGTGAAGAATGGGCTGTCCCAGTCAAGGCGGAGGCTGCGGGAGACCACCGCGATCGGCGTCGAGGAAGGCCCGTAGCGTTCCGCCCGGACCGTGCCCGCCGCCACCAAGACGACGTCGGCCAGCGAGCGCAGCACCGTGAACAGGGCGTGGTCGGCTCGGCCGCCGAGCCCGCCCGACACTCCGGCTAGCGTGGTCGCGCCGTCGATGCTGGCGATCATGTTGAGCCGGACCGCCGGCCGGCCCGGGGCGGCGGGCAGGTCGCCATAGATCGCCGCCGGGTCGACCGGGTCCACCAGGGTCGGGAGCAGCTGGCGCATGGCAGAGCTCGGGCTGCGCTCGGTCTGGGCGAGCGAACCGCCCGCCGCCGAGCTGTGGTTACGGGCCAAGTCATCATGTGCCGTCATACCGGTCCAGTCCCGGCCGGCGTCCCGCCGTTACACCGCACTGGATGTAACAACCGTCGTGGTGGGATGACAGCAGATGGTCACGATCGTCGAGCGGAGGAGCAGCCCATGGCTAGGTACGGCGAGGTGCCCCGGTGAGTGCCGCCCACGCCGCCGTCCCCAACGGCCTGTACCCGATGGCCGATGTCCCTGCCCTGCAGGTGGTGCGGGACACCAGACCGCCCGATGTGGCGGCGGCGACCCGCGCCGCCCGGGCCCTGCTCGAGGCCCTCGGGCTCGATACGGCCGCCGAGGGAATGGCCGACACCCCAGGCCGCATGGCCCGAGCCTATGCCGAGCTGTTCACCGCCCGTCCCTTCGCGGCCACCACCTTCCCCAACGACGAGGGCTACGACGAGCTGGTGCTAGCCAGGGCAATCCCGCTGCGGTCGGTCTGCGAGCACCATTTGCTGCCGTTCGCCGGCGTCGCCCACGTCGGCTACCTGCCCGGCGACCGCATTCTCGGGCTGTCCAAGCTGGCCCGGCTGGTCGAGCACTTCGCGGCCCGACCTCAGGTGCAGGAGCGGCTCACCCAGCAGATCGCCGACTGGCTGTATCGCGAACTCGACGCCCAAGGGGTCGGCGTGGTGCTGGACGCCGAGCACACCTGCATGACCCTGCGGGGCGTGCAGGCTGTGGGCGCCCGGACAATGACCTCGGCCCTGCGAGGGTTGCTGCGCGACAGCCCCTCCTCCCGGGCGGAGTTCTTCGCCCTGACCGGCGTCCCCCACTGACGGGCGGGCCGCTCACCCGAGCGCCGCAGCGCCAAAGGCGTACGTGAAGCGACGACACCAGATGACCACGCTCTGGTAACCGTCCAATGGCACGCCGAGCGGGAGGGCATAGTTCTGGTTGCCCTGGTTGGCCCTGAGCCGGCCCAGGCTGACGAAGTCGTCGTCGAAGGTGTCGCGCGGTGCGTCGGCAGCGGCCCTCGACAGATAGACGAACAGATCAGGGCCGTTGCTGGTGCGCAGGTCGACCAGGCGCACAAAGCGCCTCCCGTCGGCCAGCTCCAGGGCCACCGCCTGGCCGGAGGTGGGGTGGCCGAGCGAGCGGAAGGAGCTCGTCGAAAGGATCCTCGGCTCCGGAGCCGACGGTCGAGTGCGCGGCTGGCTCGGACTCGTGTCGGAGGCTCCCGAGGGTGGCGTCGCCGCCGCTGGCAGTGCCTCGTCGACCCGCTGGTTGATCAGTAGCTTCTGTGGCTGGAACCAGGCGACGCCAGCGACGCCGGCAAGCACACCGGCC
>JASLBL010000331.1 GCA_030146615.1 Actinomycetes bacterium | reverse complement strand
GACCCCACCCGCATGTCGGGCCGCACCCGCACCAATAAGCTCTGCCACTTCCCGGCACCGGCGGCTGTGGCGGGGATGGGTCCCACCCCCGCCGACCACGATCCGGCGGGCGCGGTCGCGGTGGCGCCCGGTGACCTGGTGACGGTCCGGGTCGAGCAGGCCGCCCCGCACCACCTGGTCGGCGGCCCGGTGCTGCGCCACCGCCCATGGAACCCGGCCGGTGGGTCGTGCGCGTCGGCACCTGCCCCCCGCCCGCTACCCGCCGGAGCGGTGCCGTTGCCGCTGGTCGGCTGACCAGACGGCCCGTGGCGCCGGTCGCGGCCGCCGTCCTGCCGCATCCCCCCCTGCTCGTGCCCGAGCTGGCCGGCGCCGCCGCTCCCGAGCTCGATCCGCTGCGAGCCGCCTGCCAGGAGGCCCTCTCGACCGTTGTCGCCGCCGCCGACCTCACCATCCTCATCGGCGACGGCCCGGTCTGGGCCATCCCCGCCCCCGCGGCCCCCGGCTCGTTCCAGCCCTACGGCGCAGACATCGACGTCACCCTCCCCACCCTGGCGGACCTCGATCTCCCCGGCCTCCCCCCACCGGCCCGCCTCACCGACCTCCCCCTGTCCTTGGCCGTCGCCGCCCAGCTCCTGAACGACCTGGACCCACCGCCCGCCCGGCTGTTCGCCGCCACCGTCCCCAGGTCCCTCGGCCCGCGCGCCGCCGCCACCATCGGCCAGACGCTGGCCGGCGCCGCCCGGTTCGGCCTCGTGGTGATGGCCGACCTGTCGGCTTGCCGAAGCGACCGAGCACCCGGCGGGTTCCGCCCAGAGGCGGCCAACTTCGACGCCTGGGTCGCGGACGCCTTCCGAACCGGTACTCCCCAGAGCCTCCTCGCCCTCGATCCGATCGAGTCCACCAACCTCCTCGTCGCTGGCCGTGTGCCTCTCCAGGTCCTCGCCGGCGCGTTCGATCCAGGCGGGTCGGTCCGCGGCCAAGCACTGGACGAAGGCCAGCGGGTAGGCCGAGGCGCCAGGCCGGGTGAGGCTGTCCCAGCCGCACCTGACGAGCCTGGCCGCGAGGCGCCGGACCAGCCCGCCTCGGCGACGCCGGACGAGCCTGGATGGACGCCGCCGGACCGTCCCGGCTGGGCGGCGTCCGCCCCGACGGGGCCAGAGCTCCGCGGCCGGGTCCTATACGAGGACGCGCCCTATGGCGTCGGATATCTGGTCGCCCTCGTGACCGCCCCATGACTGCCCCGACCCCGGCCCCGGGGCCCGCCGACCCGCACCCGGCGGCGTTAGACGAGGCGCCCAGCCGGTCCTCAGGGCCATCCGACCGCTCTCACCCAGACCTGCCCGACCCGCACTCCGACCCGCGGCCCGGGCCCGTGCTCGCCCTGGTGGGACCCACCGCCGCTGGGAAGACCGGGCTGGCGCTCGCGGTGGCGGAGCGGCTCGGGGCGGAGGTGGTGAGTGCCGACGCGATGCTGGTGTACCGGGGGATGGACATCGGGACGGCCAAGCCGACCCGGGAGGAGCGCGAGCGGGTGCCGCATCACCTGGTGGACCTGGTCGACCCGGGGGAGGAGTTCTCGGTGGCGCGGTTCCAGCCGCTAGCTCGGGCGGCGATTGCCGAGGTGCTGGGCCGGGGGAGGGTGCCGCTGCTGGTCGGAGGGTCGGGGCTGTACTTCCAGGCCGTGGTCGACGACTTCGTGTTCCCGCCAACCGACCCGGCCGTGCGGGGGCGGCTGGAGGCCGAGGCGGCGGCAGCCGGCCTGCCCGAGCTGTACCGCAGGCTGGCCACGGCCGACCCCGCGGCGGCGGCCCGGATCCAGCCGGAGAACCTGCGCCGGACGGTCCGGGCACTCGAGGTGATGGAGCTGACCGGCCGGCCGTTCTCGTCGTTCCGGGCGGCCATGGACGCCCCGGTGTCACGCTACCGCCTGACCGTGCTCGGCCTCGACCCGGGCACCGAGCTGCTCCGGGCCAGGGTGGCCGAGCGGGTGGCGGCGATGGCCGAGGCCGGGCTGGTCGAGGAGGTCCGGCGGCTGGCCGAGCGGCCGCTGTCCCGGACGGCCCGCCAGGCCCTCGGCTACAAGGAGCTGCTCGACGCGATGGAGCAGGGCACACCGGTCCGCGAGGCGCTGGAGGCGGTGGTCCGGCGGACCCGGGCGTACGCCCGCCGCCAGCTGGCCTGGTTTCGGAGGGACCCACGAGTGCGATGGAGTACCCTGCCTCCGGGGCCGGAGCGCGTCGCCCTGGCCCTCGAACTGTTCGGGAAGGGTTGACGCGTGGAGTTCGTCAAGGCGCACGGAACCGGCAACGACTTCGTGGTCGTGGAGGACCTCTCCGACCACTACCGGCTCACCCCCGAGCTGGTCAGGGCGATCTGCGACCGCCACTTTGGCGTCGGCGCGGACGGCCTGATCCGCATCGCCCCGGGCACCCAGGCGCCGTTCTTCATGGACTACCGCAACGCCGACGGCTCGCTGGCCGAGATGTGCGGGAACGGGGTCCGGGTGGTCGGCAAGTACCTGGGCGACCGCGGCCATGTCAGTAGCGCCTTCAACCTCGAGACCCGTGCCGGCGTCAAGCACCTGGAGCTGCACGCCGACAACAGCGGCTGCATCGACCGGGTCACGGTCGACATGGGCCCGCCCGCGGTCCAGGACGAGCGCACGCTGGTGGTCGACGGCGAGCCGGTGACCGCGACCGTCCTGTCCATGGGCAACCCGCACGCGGTGGTGTTCGTGGACGACGTCGACAAGGCCCCGGTGGCCACCCTCGGACCGCAGCTGGAGACGCACCCGGTCTTCCTCCCGGCCAAGACCAACGTCGAGTTCGCCCAGGTGGTGAACCGGGCGACGGTTCGCCAGCGGACCTGGGAGCGAGGAGTGGGCGAGACCCTGGCCTGCGGGACCGGCGCCTGCGCGGTCGCGGTGGCCGCCCAGGTGCGGGGACTGTCCGACCGCCCGGTGGTCATCGAGCTGCGCGGCGGCCGCCTGGAGCTGGACTGGACGCCCGGCGGCACCGTCCGCATGACCGGCCCAGCCCGCGAGGTCGCCCACGGCACCCTCACCAACGACCTGCTCGCCTCGGCCGGGTAGCGATTCGGCCCGGTAGCCCTCGCCGCGGCCGGTAGCCGAGGCAGCCGCAATCCCCGCCCTGATCCCGAGCAACCGCGACCCCGCCCTTCCGGGGCAGCCGCGACCCCGCCCTCGCGGGCAGCCGCGACCCCGCCCTTCCGGTGCGAGGCCCCCCGGAGGGGGAGCGTAGCCGAACCCGAGATGGGGTGCTTCGCGTTGTCCACAGGCCATCTCAGCTGCCCGGGCCGATCTTGGCTGCCGCTGTGTGCCGTTTGCCCGGGAACGGTCGTAGACTGCCGCAAACTGTGCAGAAGGGGCGGTCTCCATGTATGACGTTCTCGTCTTCGACCACCGTCTCGCCGAGCATCGGCCGCTCGACTCCAAGTCCGAGCTGGCTCGGCTCCTGTTTGGCTACACCACCGGCAATGGCCAGCGGTTCCCGGCACAGCCCGAGCTGGTCCGGTTCGTCGCCCGGCCCGGCGGGGAGGTCGACATCCAGCACGCCATGACCGGCCGGGACGCCATCGCCCAGGCCGAGAGCGGCGAGGTGGTCAGCTTTGTCTACCGGGCCGAGGGCCGCCGCACCGAGGGATCCCTGGCCCGCATCGGCAACGGAGAGCTCCGGGTCCGCTAACCCGCTGCCGGCCGGCGCCGCCGGGCTGGCGGGATCCGCTGCCGGGGCCGTGGACGTGCGGGCGGAACCCGGCGCCGCGTCGGCGGTGGCCTGGTTGTAGGCTCGCGGTTGTTCGTGCCGGATCGTTCACGCCAGAGGGAATGCCAAGCCCATGCGCACCGCACGCCGCATCGACGCCATCCCGCCGTACCTGTTCGCCGAGATCGACCGGAAAATCGCCGAGCGCAAGGCGGCGGGCGTCGACGTCATCTCGTTCGGGATCGGCGACCCCGACCTGCCCACCCCTGACTTCGTGGTCGAGGAGCTGGCCAGGGCGGCCAGGGACCCTTCGACCCACCAGTACCCGAGCTACTTCGGGCTGCCGGCGTTCCGGCGGGCGATCGCCGACTTCTACCACCGCCGGTTCGGGGTCGAGCTCGACCCCGACACCCAGGTCCTGCCCCTCCTCGGCTCCAAGGAGGGGATCGCCCACCTGCCCTGGGCATTCGTCGACCCGGGCGACCAGGTGCTGGTGACCGAGCCCGGCTATCCGGTCTACGAGGTCGGGACCATCCTGGCCGGCGGCGAGCCGGTGTACCTCCCGCTCACCGCCGAGGGCGGCTGGTTCCCGGACTTCGCGGCCGTCGACCCGGCCACGGGGCCGCGGGCCAAGCTGCTGTGGCTCTGCTATCCGTCCAACCCGACCGGCGCGGTGGCCACCCTGGACCAGCTGGAGGGGGCGGTCCGGTTCGCGGCCGACCGCGACCTGCTGCTCGCCTACGACAACGCCTACTCCGAGATCACCTACGACGGCTTCGTCGCCCCCTCGGTCCTTCAGGCCCCAGGGGCCACGGACGTGGCCCTCGAGTTCGGGTCGCTGTCCAAGATCT
>JASLBL010000308.1 GCA_030146615.1 Actinomycetes bacterium | reverse complement strand
CTGCGGCGAGGTAGTAGCCGATGAGCACGCCGCCGACCCCGCAGACAACAGTGAGCCAGAGCGGAATGTTGTCGCGGTCGCCCGGCGCGACGAACTTGCCCAGCAGGCCGATGATGATGCCTGCGATGATCACACCGATGATGTCCACCGGCGACCCCTTTCACTTGTTGGGAACGGCCTTGTTCCTCGGCATTGCGGAAGTCCCGTCCGGCCGAGGGCTCAATTCAGCATGGGGATCATCGCACAACTGAGGTTCGCGGACTCCTGCTCTGGGTCTGCGGTCCCGTCCGGTCGCGGACGCCGTACGGCGACCCCGGCCTCGTTGGCAAGCGCCTAGTCGGGCTCGCGGCACGTTCTTCGCCTCCCTCGTCACCGCGCTCGACCGTCGAGATTGCTCGCCTCCCACACCGCCCGGTCGAGTGCGTCCTCGGCCCAGCGGCCGAAGCTCTCCAGCAGCCCCCGGACGACACCGGCATCGGCCACGGGTCGCCGCCCCTGCTCGGCGGCACGCCGGGCGGCCTCCGCCCACTGGGGGAACACAGCCCCGACCGCGGCGGCCTGCTCCTCCAACACGGTCGCCCAGACACCCTCGCGCGCCATCACGACCGCGAACGCCACCTGCACCATCCTCCGCGAGGTCATCCGACCGACCCGCCGGATGACCTCGGGATCGGTCGAGGTCCCCAAGGTCTCGCGCGCCGATGCGAACACGGCATGCGTGTCGGCATGGAACCCGGCTGCAACGGCCGCTGAAGGCTCGAGCAGCGCTCGCTCCACGCGGTCGGCGCGAACTCGGTCCTCGTCGACCGGAGCGGCCAGCAGCACCGCGACAACATCGACGTCCGAGCGCCCCGGGACGGCGTTGCCTCGGACGACGCTGCCGTAGAGGTAGGCGCTGTGCAGGCGCGGTCCGAACGCCTCGGCCAGCAGGGCCGCCGCCGTGTCGGGCAGGCCTTGGTACTCGGGCTGCACATTGGCGAGGTCGGCTTCCGGGCGGATGTAGCCCTCGGGGTCAAGGCGGTCGAAGTCCATCTGGTGATTGTCGCGGACCACGCCGGTCGTGGTGCTGCCGGCCGACGACGGCCGCCGCAGGGCCGGCCTTGAGGGTGTAGAGAAACGTCTCCCAGCTCCCTCACCAGCACGGACACGACGGAGCGGGACGCCGGCATGCCGCCTGATCCGTCGCCACCTCGACTCTCGGAGGAACCATGGCCACCTCGCCCAACGCTTGGCCCGCGCCGCGCGAACCGGAGCTCGCCGGACAGGCGGTCGTGGTGATCGGGGGTAGCTCCGGCATCGGGCTCGAGACGGCCCGGCTCGCCCGCCCCAAGGGAGCCGACATGATCCTCACGGCGCGCGACCCCGAGCGCCTGCACCGTGTCAGCGTCGAGCTCGACGTTCTCGGCGGAGGCTAGATGGTGACTTGAAGCGTGCGGACTCCCGCGAAGCCGATCCACACGCGTGGGCCGTCTTCGACGATCGTCACGAGGGCGTTGTCACAGTTCGGGCAGCGCATGACGATTCCGGCGCCTCGAAAGACGTGGAGCGTCCCGATCCGGTCAGTCGCGCCGCACGTGTTGCATGTCCCGATCGCGGTGGTCATCTCGACCGCGAACACCTCTTGGAGAAGACCGGCGACCGCGTTGCCGTCCAGCATCAGTGCGTCCATCTCTCACCCTCCCGTCGGTCCGAAGCGCTCGGTCTTGACACGGTGCGGCTCGTGCCCGAGCTGCACGAGCGCCTCGGCGACGGCTTCGACGTACGGCGTCGGGCCGCAGACATAGACGCCCGGCAGCTCGGCCGGGCTCGGGCCGATCTTGGCGAGCATGTCGGCGTCCACGCGGCGCGCGTAGCCCGTCCAGCCCGGCGGCTGGGACCGCGTCAGCGTGTGGACGACGGTGAGGCGGTCGCCGCCGAGCCGCTCGAGCTCCTCGCGGTAGATGACGTCCTCCCAGCTGCGGGAGGAGAAGAGCAAACGCGTGTCGACGTCGCTGCCGGCGGCGGCACGGGCGCGGATCATCGCCATCAGCGGCACGACGCCCGAGCCTCCGGCGACGAGCAGCAGCGGCCCCCCCTGCGCCGGCTCCCAGACGAAGTAGCCGCCGACGGGGCCGCGGAGCTCGATCCGGTCGCCCGGCCGGAGCTCGTCGGTCAGGTAGGGCGAGACCTCGCCGTCCTCGAGCCGCTCGACGGTCAGCTCGACGCGGGTGCCGTCGGGCACCGATGCGATCGAGTAGCTGCGCTGCGCCTGATAGCCGTCCTCGGCGGTGAGGCGGACGTCGACGTGCTGCCCCGCCCGATGTCCGGGCCAGCCGGGCACGTCCAAGGCGATCGTCTTGACACGAGGCGTCTCGGGGACGACGTTGACGACCTCCGCGACCCGCCAGGTCATCAGTCGCCCCAGTACCGCTGCTCCTGCCACGGATCGCCGTAGTTGTGGTAGCCGTTCACCTCCCAGAAGCCGGGCTCGTCCGTCGCCGAGAGGCGCAGCCCGCGGACCCACTTCGCGCTCTTCCAGAAGTAGAGGTGCGGCACGAGCATGCGCGCCGGCCCGCCGTGCTCCGGCTCGAGCGGCTCGCCGTCGTAGGCGAACGCGACCCACGCCTTGCCGCCTGTGACGTCGTCAAGCGGAAGGTTGGTCGTGTAGCCGCCGTCGCAGAACTGGACGACGTACTCGGCGGCGGTCTCGACTCCGTCGAGCAGCGTGTCGACCGAGACGCCCTGCCAGACGGTGTCCAGCTTCGACCACTTGGTCACGCAGTGGATGTCGACGGTGACCTCTTCGCTTGGCAGCGCACGGAACTCCTCCCAGGTCCAGCGGCGCGGCTCGTCCACCTCGCCGACGATCGAGAAGTCCCACTGCTGGAGCGGCCTGTGTGGAGTCGGACCGGCGGAGAGGACGGGGAAGTCTCTGGTCAGGTACTGGCCGGGCGGCACGCGGTCGCTCGGCGCGTCGTCGCGGCGGCCGCGGAAGCCGCGCGAGATGATGGGCGGCATCTCGCCTCCTTCGTCGGTACGGACCAACCTTTGCAGTCTCGCTAGGCAGCGAGTCCGAGCGTCTGGTCGTAGAAACGTCGTACGGTGATGTTCATCGTGGACGTCCTCTCCGATGTGTTGAGTAGGGGTGCCCGATCGGATCTAGCCGAAGGTGAACACGTACGCTTCGACTCCTCGCTCGAGGAACGTGATCTCCAAGGTGCGCTCGTCGACGTCGATTCCGCGCGCCTTGCCCGGCGGGTCTCCGTCGGGGCGAACCCGAAACCGAATGGGCTCGCTGCCTTCCGCGGGCCATGACCAGATTGACGTCGCGTGCGCGGAAGCGAAACGACGCCAGCTGTCAAATCGGCTCAGAGGCACACCACTAGTGACACGCACAGGTCCCGTCGAATCACGGATGCTCACAGGTCAACCCGCGAATTCGCGTACCAGACGACCACATCGACCGCGGAACGCAGGTCCCAGCCTTCCTGCCAACCCGCGCTCCGGCCTGCGTTCCAGCCGGCCTCCCACGCCGCCTGGAATGCTCGGGCCTGGTCGGCCTCCTTCAGGCCGCGGGGAGTCGGCGCTGGAGGGGGCGTCATGGGCGGCATCACAGCGCGTCTCTTCGCTTCGATCCAGGCTATTCGGGCGAGCGTGAAGCTGTCCAGCCCCTCCAGGTCCATGATGGCCTCCTAGATGTGGGGGTCGCAGGGGAAGCTGTGCAGCAGCAGCGGCAGGGGGTCGCCGTCGGTGGGGCCGGCCTGGCAGGCGATCTCCGGGACCGGGCGCGTACGGTCTGGGGGGTTCGAACCGGGGACGGTGGGTCGTTGTCACGGCCTAGCCGAAGGTGAAGGCATAGGCCTGGACGCCAGGGTCGAGGAACGTGACCGCAAAGGTGCGCTCGGGAACCGGGCCAGGCTGGCGGATGAGCTGGTAGAGGCGTGGTTCGGTGACCGTGCCGTTGCCCTGGCCGTCGACATCAGTCCCCGTGGGCGGCGCCTGGCGGATGCCCGTCGAGGCGCACCTGGAACCGCACGGGCATCCCTGGCGAACCCCCAGCTCCTTGACGGCGCGGCGGACGTTGTCCAGGTCGTGCTCGACGTCGAACTCAGGGGTGTGGACGCCGAGCACGACCAGCCCGTGATCCTGGTATTTCTCGGCCCAGGCGCGCAGGTAGGGAAGGGTGCGCAGCCAGTTGATGCAGGTGTAGGTCCAGAAGTCGACCAAGACGACCTTCCCGCCTAGCCCGGCGGCCGTCAGCGGCGGCGAGTTGAGCCATCCGGTTGCGCTGTCGAGGGAAGGCAACGAACCTTCAACGGGTAACCGGACCGCTGCGGGGTGGGTGGTCGCGCGGAGGAGCTGGTTGGCTCTGGTGAAGAGCGTCTTCCATCCGTCTACATCCTGGTCCATTGCTGCTCCTCAGTAGCCCGGTTAGCGCAGTGATTGGAACCCGGCGCGGAGCTCCTGGGTGAAAAGTTGTGGCTGTTCCCAGGCGGCGAAGTGGCCGCCCCTGTCGACCTCGTTCCAGTAGATGAGGTTGCCGAAGCTCTGCTCGCCCCAGCTCCGGGGCGCCCGGTAGATCTCGGCCGGGAACACGGTGACCGCGACCGGGAGGGCCGGGATGTCGAAGGCGTCGAACGGGCCGCCACCGGCCTGGGCGCCCTCCCAGTACGACCGCGACGACGAGGTCCCGGTGTTGGTCAGCCAGTACAGCGAGATGGCATCCAGCATCTCGTCGTAGGTGAGGACCTTCTCGGGCTCGCCGCCGGAGTCGGTCCACTCGGCGAACTTGTCGTAGTAGTAGGCCGCCATCGCCACCGGCGAATCGGCCAGGGCGTAGCCGATCGTCTGCGGGCTCTGGTTCATCATGGCCGCATACCCGAAGCCGTCGCGGTAGAAGTGCAGCAGCCGGTCGTAGGCCAGCTTCTCGCGATCCGACAGCTCCGCCGGCGCCGGGTCGAAGTTGCGCAGGTGCCGCAGGACCTCCGGCGGCACCGTTCCCGGCATGTTGACGTGGATGCCGAGAAGTCCCTCGGGGGCCTGGACCGTGAGCACCTCCGAGATGATCGCGCCCCAGTCGCCGCCCTGGGAGACGTACCGGGGGTAGCCGAGCCGGACCATGAGCTCGTGGAACGCGCCCGCCATCCGGGCCGGACCCCAGCCGGTGGAGGTCGGCTTGCCCGAGAAGCCGTAGCCGGGCATCGTCGGAAGCACCAGGTGGAAGGCGTCGGCGGCGCGCCCGCCGTGGGCCGTCGGGTTGGTGAGCGGTTCGATGACCTTGAGCAGCTCGATGATCGAGCCCGGCCAGCCGTGGGTCATGAGCAGCGGCAGGGCGTCGTCATGGGGCGAGCGGATGTGGGCGAACTGGATGTCGAGCCCGTCGATCTCGGTGATGAACTGGGGCAGCGCGTTGAGCGTGGCCTCGACCTTGCGCCAGTCGTAGCCGGTGCCCCAGTACTCGACGAGCGGGCGGAGCTTGCCCAGCTGGACACCCTGGGAGCGGTCGTCGACCGTCTCCCGGTCCGGCCACCGCACCTCCACCACGCGCTGGCGGAGGTCGAGGAGATCCGATTTCGGAACGTCGATGCGGAAGGGTCGGACCGCGACCCCTTCCCCAACCGTAGTGGTCATTCTGGTCTCCTTCCGCTTCAATTCCTGCTAACCAAGCGATGGTGCCGGGGCAACGTGGAGGGTGACACGCACGGCGTTCGCATCACCCTCACTCCAATTAGCGGAGTGATTGGAACGCGGCGCGAAGCTCCTGGGTGAACAGTTGTGGCTGTTCCCAGGCGGCGAAGTGGCCGCCCTTGTCGGCCTGGTGGTAGTAGATGAGGTTGGGATAGGCCTGCTCGGCCCAGCTCCGCGGTGCTTGATACTGCTCGCCAGGAAAGACACTCACAGCAACGGGGATGGCGACGCCCTTGGTGTTGAAGAAGCCACCCTTGTATTCCCAATACAGGCGAGACGCCGAGACCCCGGTGTTGGTCAGCCAGTACAGGGTGATGTTGTCGAGGAGCTCGTCCCGGGTCAGCTCCCCGGTGGCGCTGGTGGTCCGGTCCAGCGCCGAGACAACCGCGGCGGCTGGCTGGCCGTCAGCATCGTTGTGGTCAAGCAGCCAGGCGGCCAGGCCGACTGGTGAGTCGGCGATGCCGTACAGGGTTTGTGGGCGCGCGGCCATGTACCTGGCGTACTCGACCTGCTCATAGGTCCTGAGCAGCTGCGCATAGGCGCGTCGCTCCTCTCCTGAGAGACCCGATGGCGGTGGGTCGCCGGCCAGGGAAGCCCGGTCGATGTCGGCGGGGACGGTGGCCGCCATGTTGGTGTGGATGCCAAGCAGGCCCGCGGGGGCCTGCAAGCCCATCTGGTCGACAACGAACGCCCCCCAGTCGCCGCCCTGGGCGACATAGCGGCGGTAGCCCAGGCGCTCCATGAGGGCTGCCCAGGCTCGGGCCATGCGCTCGGGGCCCCAGCCGGTGGAGGTCGGCTTGGCGGAGAACCCGTAGCCGGGCATCGACGGGACCACCACATGGAAGGCGTCGGCGGCGCTGGCGCCGTGGGCGGTGGGGTTGGTCAGGGGATCGATGAGCTTCAGCTGCTCGATGATCGACCCCGGCCAGCCGTGGTTGATGATCAGCGGCAGGGCGTCTTCGTGCTGGGAGCGGACGTGGAGGAAGTGGATGTCGAGCCCGTCGAGCTCGGTCAGGAACTGCGGGAGGGCGTTCAGCTTTTCCTCGCAGCTGCGCCAGTCGTAGTCGGTCGCCCAGTAGCGGGCGAGCTTTTGGATCATGGCCAGCGGTACGCCCTGGGAGGCATCGGCGACGGTCTCTTTCTCGGGCCAGTTCGTGGCCGCGATGCGCCGCCGCATCTCGACGAGCGCCTCCTCGGGGATCTCGATCCGGAAGGGACGGACTTCGCTACGGGCCGTGGAGGTCTCGACTTGGGTCATGGTGGTCTTCCCTTCGGGTGGATTCACCCTTGGTCACGGTAGGGGGCCAGGAACGCGGTCAGCGCCGCCACCAGCTCCTCGGGCGCCTGCTCGGCGACCCAATGGCCGGCATCGGGAATGACCAGGCTCTCCACGTCGTCGGCGAGGACCTGCATCGCGTTCCCGACCGCATCCCCCCAGCTCGCCGCTAGCACGGGCATGGTCAGCGGCCGGATCTTGCGCTGCTCGTTCTGGGCCAGGGTGCTGTCCCAGGCGCGATAGAACCCAAAGCTGCCCCGCAGGACCTCGGGGTCGGAGAAGATCCTGAAGTAGTAGCTGCGGGCATCCTCCGGCAGCGGCTTGCCGCCCTGGATGGCGAACTCATAACCGAAGAAGAGGTCCTCGCGTCCCTGGACCAGCTGCTCGGTCAGCGGGTGGTTGACCCGGTTGAAGGGGATGTGCCAGAGCTTGTTGTTGAGCGGCTCGGGGATGAACAGCGGCGGTGCCGGAATGGCCCCCGGGGGCCCGGGGACCTCAGCCAGGGCCAGGCGCTCGACCCGGTCCGGGTGGTCGGCGGCCAGGGCGTAGCCGATGATCAGGCCGGTGTCGTGGCCGACCACCGCGAACCGCTCATGGCCGAGGGCGTCCATCAGCGCGACCAGGTCGCCGGCCAGGGTGCCGGTGTCGTAGCCGTCCTGGGGTTTGTCGGTCATCCCGATCCCGCGCTGGTCGACCGCGACGACCTCAAAGTCGCGGGCCAGGGCGGGCATCACCAGCCGCCAGGCGTACCAGGTCTCGGGCCAGCCATGGACCAGCAGCAGCGGCGGCCCCTGGCCGCCGATGACCGCATGCTGGCGCAGCTGGTCGGTGTCGATGTAGTGGCTGGTGAAGGTGTCGGTGAACCCCACCGGGAGGTTGGGCGCGCCCGAGACCGAGCCCGGGCCTTCCGGGGCGGACAGGGGGGCGGAGGATGCGCTCATGAGATCTCCTTCAAGACCCGACCGGCTTAGTTGATGACGCCACCAAGCCTGATCGTCTCGCCTGTACGTCGCGCCTGTAGAAGGCCCTGGTCTCCTCCCTGGTCTCGCGTCGCGGAGGAGCGCGCAGCGCGATGCTCGTCTCCGGGTCGATGCGGTTGAGGGGCGGGTTGTCGAAGGTCACTTGCCAGTAGGCGTCCGAGCGCTTGCTGGTGGCCAGGGGATGCATTCGCCCCTGACGTCCGCCTTTCTCGATGCGGGCTGTATCCGGCATCACGATCGCGCTCTCGAGAGCGCGTCGCGCCCGTGGAACACCCTGGCCGGTGCCCTGGCCTACGGTCCGGCGCCCGGTGCCAGGGCCTTCCACGGGCGCGATCGGCCGGCCCAAGCGCGACCGTAACGCCAGGACCAGCCTTCGCAGCCTGCGAGGACTTCGCCGGAACAAGGAGCCTGTCCGATGGCCAAGCAAGCGAGCACTCTATGGAAGCTTCTCCTGCGATCCCTCGTCGAGGGTCGATTCGCCGGTGGGTCTGCCCTGATCGACGCCATCGACCAGCGGACCTGAAGCACTAGCCTCAGCTTCATGAGGGTGCGCGTGGCGCCTATTGAGGGCGCGGCAAGGTTGGCGGCGGCGTGTCCACCGTCCAGAGCCGACGACGATCCCGGCTGGTCGGCGGCCTCCCTGCGCCAGGTCCCTTCGGGGCAACGACCCCGAACAGCTGGTACCAGCAGGAGCGTCCATCTACGATCGGGCCTGTGGAAGACGCAGACCAGGGGATCGACCAGGGTGTCTTCCTGGTGCGACGCAGCCGCCGTAGCGCGAGGGTGGTGCCCCGACACAACCCAAGGAGACCGCTATGAGCTGCGTCGTGCCCGTCACCCGCCCGGACGCAGCCGCCTGATCCGTCGCCACCTCGACCCTGGGAGAACCATGGCCGCCTCGACTACCCATTAGCCCGCGCACCGCCAGTGGGACCTGCTCGAGCCCTCGGCGGCGCAGAACCATGGAAAGCGGATCCTGGACTGGCACTGCTCTCGTCGATGACAGCAACATCGTGTGAGCGGCCGATACCGGGCCGTGGCACAGGTGCTCCGAATGGAACCCGCTCCTTGCACAGAGGTGATCGCTGTGACCGAGCCACACGACTGGCCGTTCGAGCAGCCAGCCGAAGGCACCCTGCGCCCGTGGTACCTCACGGCCACCGGCCATCTGATGGTGCTATTCGGCCACCCTGAAGAAGCCCGGCGGGCTCGCAGCGGTCTCCTCGAGCACGAGATATCCCAGGAGGACATTCGACTGTATGAGTCCGAGGAGATCCTGCGTATCCTGGCCCGAGCGCAGAAGGAACGCTCCATCCTGGCCAAGGCCGTTTTCGCCTTGGCCGCCGACCCATCAGTCAAGCAACAAATCCTGGACAACGCCCGCACCGGCGGCGGCGCCCTCTGGCTGGTCGCCCCAACCAGGGACCGTGCCGATCATCTGGTCGCGCTGCTGGCCGACTACAACTATTCGTTCCTGCGCTACTACGGCGAAGACGGCGTGGCCGACGTCCAGCAAGATGCCGACTGACACCATTTCCTCTCCTGTGGCTCAGAGACTGCCTGGCGTGGTCGCCCGCTGTCCCACCGGAGGAGGCCTGAGCCATCTGATCTCGCCTTGATCCGCCGTTCGAGCCCTAGGAGCCCTGGTTGGAACTGGACACCGCCTTCGGTTTGATCGCCGGGGTCCTGGTCGTGTCCGCCCTGGCTGCTGGCCTGGTGGAGCGCGCCCCCCTGTCATTCCCGATGCTGTTCCTGGGCCTTGGCTTCCTGCTCGGCGACCGAGGTCTCGGGTTCATCTCCATCGGCCTGGACGACAGCGTCCTGGAGGTCGTGGCCGTGATCGCCCTGGCCCTGGTGCTGTTCTTGGACGCGGTGAACTTGGAGCTCACCGAGCTGCGCCGCGACTGGCTGGTTCCCGTCCTGATCCTGGGGCCCGGCACGTTGCTGGTCATCGGGCTGCTCGCCGGGCTCGGGACGCTGCTGCTCGACCTGCCGGTGGTCCTGGCGTTGCTGTTGGGGACGATCCTGGCCTCCACCGACCCGGTGGTGCTGCGCGACGTCCTGCGCGACGTACGCATCCCGCGCTCGGTGCGGCGGACCCTGAGCGTGGAGGCTGGCACCAACGACATCGTGGTCCTGCCCATCCTGC
>JASLBL010000245.1 GCA_030146615.1 Actinomycetes bacterium | reverse complement strand
GCGGGCCTCGTTGGCCACGATCGCCAGCAGCCACGGCCGGAACGGCGACCCGGCTCTGAACCGCGGCAGCGCGTACCAGGCCTTCACGAACCCCTCCTGGGCGGCGTCCTCGGCGTCGGCCGACCCTCCGGCGATCACGCACGCCGTCCGGAAGGCGAGGTCCTGGTACCGCCGGACCAGCACCTCGTAGGCACGCGCGTCACCCCCTCGTGCCTGCTCGACGAGCTCCTGTTCGTCCAGTGGTCGGCCCTCCACGGACTCGGTCTCGCATCCTCATACACCACCGCCGGCCGACAGGTTCCGCGTTAGGCGACCGCCGCCTCCAGGCGCTTGCGGTGGGCGGTCACCCAGGCATGGTCGGCCCACACGGCTCGGACAGTGCCCCGGTGACGAAGCCGCCGCATGGCCGGGTCGCCGGCCGCCGCCCCGGCCTCGATACCCCGCCAGCACCGGTCCTGCCACCACAGGACGGTGTCGACGAGGCCGGTCCGGTCCTCCAGGCCGTAGCTGTCGCAGACCAGCCGCAGCCGCCGGGCCGCCGCGTCCAGGTCGCCGGAGGCCGGGCCGAGCGGGAGGTACTGCCAGCAGACGTGGGCCACGTCGTGCAGCCGGTCGCCTGGGCCGGCGATGTCCCAGTCGATGAACGCCACCGGGCGTAGCCCGTGCCCGCGGTCGAGGTAGACGGTGTTCTTCGGCGACAGGTCGTTGTGGCAGACCACCTCGCCGGGGCGGGCCAGGGGCGTGCCCGCCGTCAGGTCGTGGAGCTGGCGGGCGAGCCGGGCCACCTCGGCCAGGCTCTCGTCCGACCCGACCTCGGCCGGCTGCCGGTCCTCCCAGGCGACGTGGCCCTCCAGGAAGCTCAGGATCTCGCGCCCGTCGGCGTCGGTGCCCAGGTACCGGGGGGCGCCGGTCCAGCCGTGGCGTTCCAGGTGGGCCAGCAGGTCGTGGACGAACCCGGCGTTGGGCGACGGCGGCCGGCGGACGGTGTCGCCGACCCGGACCACCGCGTTGACGAACCCGCCAGGCGGCAGCTGCTCCATGGCGTCACCCTAGACCAACCGCTACTGCCAGCGGCGGTCGTGGCCGAGGAGCTCGCCGACCCGGGAGGCGGTCTCGGGGCGGGCGAACAGGTAGCCCTGGGCGTAGTCGCAGCCCAGCTGGTCGAGCTTGGCCAGCTGGCGGGAGGTCTCGACGCCCTCGGCGATGACGGTCAGGCCGAGGGTGTGGCCGAGGCCGATGACGGCCGCGACCATGGCGTCGTCGGAGGGGTCGAGGTCCAGGCGGGCCACGAACGAGCGGTCGATCTTGAGCGAGGACAGCGGCAGGTACTGGAGCGAGGCCAGGGACGAGTAGCCGGTGCCGAAGTCGTCGACCGAGACGTGAACGCCGAGGGCGGACAGGCGCTTGAGGGTGGTGGCGGCCGAGGCCGGGTTGGCGGCCAGGGCCCGCTCGGTGACCTCGAGGCAGAGCCGGTCGGGGTCGGTGCCGGTGTCGGCCAGGGCCCCGGCGACCAGGTCGATCAGGTGGGGCTCGGCGAACTGGCGCGGCGACAGGTTGACGTGCACGGTCGGGGGCAGGGTGCGGGGGCCGTTGGCCCGCCAGCGGGCCGCCTGGCGGCAGCTCTCGGCCAGGACCCAGGCGCCGAGGGGGACGATCAGGCCGGTCTCCTCGGCGAAGGGGACGAACTCGGCCGGCAGCAGCTGGCCCCGGCCCGGCTGGTCCCAGCGGACCAGGGCCTCGACCCCGACCAGGCGCCCCTCCTTGAGGGAGACGATCGGCTGGTAGAGGGCGCGCAGCTCGTCGGCGTCGACCGCCTGGCGCAGGGCCTGCTCCAGCTCCAGGCGCTCGATCAGCTGGGCCCTGACCGTCTCGTCGAACAGCTCGTAGATGCCGCCGCCGCGGTGCTTGGCCCGCTGGAGGGCGGTGTCGGCGTCCGACAGCAGCGACTCGGCCCGGCGTGTCCGCGACCCGGTCAGGGCGATGCCGATGCTGGCCGAGACCACGATCTCCTGGCCCCCGACGGGAGAACTCGGCCTGGGGGACTCAGCGAACCGCATGGGATTCGTGTCCTCCCGGGAGCTGATAGCGAACGGGGTGGCCAGCCCGGCGGTCATCCGCTCGGCCAGGCGGACCGCGTCCCGCTCGTGGGCCAGGTCCGGGCAGAGGACGGCGAACTCGTCGCTGCCGAACCGCGACACGGTGTCGCTGGGCCGCAGGATGCTGCGCAGGCGGCCGGCGACCGCGACCAGCAGCCGGTCCACGGCGTCGTCGCCGAAGCGCTCGGCCACCTCCTTGAAGCGGTCCAGGTCGACCACGAGCACGGCGGCCAGGGCGGGGTCGCGGCCAAGGCGGGCCAGGGTCATCTCCAGCCGGTCCAGGAACAGGCTGCGGTTGGGCAGCCCGGTCAGGGCGTCGTGGGTGGCCCGCCAGGCCAGCTGGTCCTCGGGGCGGCGGCCCTCGCGCAGGTCGACCAGCTGGCGGACCACGTAGCGGGGCCGTCCCTGGCCGTCGAGGTGCAGCGGGTCGCCGCGCTGGGTGGTGGCCAGCCAGGTGTTGCAGAGCACCGAGATCGCCTCCCCGTCGATCCGCCGGCAGCGCTGCTGGAGCTGGTAGCCGGTCGCCTCCCCGGCGAGCAGGCGCTGGAGCTGCTCGAGGTCGGCGTCCCGGTCCTCGGGATGGACGACGGCCTGGTAGCCGGCGGCCAGCAGGGCGCCCTCGGGGTGGCCGACGAGCGCGCTCAGGGCGGCGTTGACCTTGAGGAAGCGGCCGTCGGGGCCGACCACGGCGGTGGCCACCGGGGCGGCGGCCAGGGTGCTCCAGACCCGCTCCAGCTCGTCGGCGGCCAGCCCCTCCAGCCCTTCCGGCGGGGGGAGGGCCACCGGCCCGAAGGCCCGCCCGCAGACCTCGCGCAGGGTCGCCACCAGCTGGTCGGGGTCGACGTCCTTGTCCAGGGAGGCATGGGCGCCCAGGTCGAGGGCCCGGCGCCGCTGCTCGGTGTCGGCGAAGGCCGACAGGGCCACCACCCGGACCGCCGGGGCCCGACGGCGCAGCTCGGCGACCAGGTCGGGGCCGGCGATCCCGCGCATGCCGAGGTCGAGCACGACGACGTCGGGCTCCCGGTCGACGGCCAGGGCGAGGGTCTCGCGACCGTCCCCGGCCTCCCCGACCAGCTGGAATCCCCGTCCCTGGAGGGTCGTCCTGAGCAGCGTTCGCAGCTCCGGGAGGTCGTCGGCGATCAGGACACGGATCGGTGCGGTTGGAAGCATGGAGGCGACATGCTGACGCTTCGCGACGCCCGCACCAATAGGCCGGATGAATACTCTTGCATGTCCCCTGGACGGGGGACATGCCGGACCGGCCTACACCGACTGACTAGATGCCTTCGGACTATTGCCTTGAAGGGGGACCGGGAGCGAGGATCGCGACATTCGTCCGGTGCAAGATCTTCAGGGGGGGCCTGTGCCGAGAACCGGCTTCGATCCACGCGCGCACGGATTCCACTTCGCCAACGACTTCGTGGACAAGGTCGTGACCATTCCAGGCTACGGCGAGGTGGCCACCGACGGTCGTTCCGGTGGCATGGCGTTCGCGGCGCTCGACTACTGGTTCGCGGGCCTGCCGGTACCCTCGCACCGCCCTGAGGACTTCCCCGACCGGGCCGTCCCCGACGACGGCACCCGCCTGGCCGACTTCATCCACAAGCGGTTGTTCGACAGCTACGCCACCTGGAGCGCCCGCCAGTTCCTGACCTGGTCGCTGGCCGAGGACCACCCGACCTGGTCCTCGGCGGGGGTCGCCCGGCTCACCACCGACGAGCTGCCCCGGGTGCGGCGCAGCATCGACGCCGGCCGCCCGGTGGTCCTCGGCCTGGTCGGCGCCCGCTCCCTGGAGGAGGTGGGCCGCAACCGTCAGGTGGTCGCCTACGGCTACGACGACGAGGGTCCAGGGCCGGGCGGCGGACCGCCGATCCGGCTGTTCGTCTACGACAGCCACCACCCCGACGACGAGGTCGTGCTCGGGTTCGAGCCGGGCGACCGGTGCTGGGAGGCGAGCGCCGGCGACGGGCCGTGGCGGGGGCTGTTCCTCCAGGACTACGCCCGCGAGCGCCCGCCCTACATCGACCTCGGGGCGGCCAAGGGGATCTGGGTCAACTCCTGGACCCCCACCCTCGGCGGGAACTTCGTCGCCCAGTTCACCGCCCGCAACTACGGCGACTACCGGGCCCACCTGTCGGAGCTGCGGCTGGCCGTCCGCGGCCCGGCCGGCGAGAACCTCGACCGCTTCCTGGGCGGCGACGGCGACCCGACCCCGCTGGAGCCGGGCGAGGAGCGGGCAGTGTTCAAGGCCAGCGACGGCTTCGGCACGGTCCCCGGCAGCTACGCCATCGCCGCCGGCTACCTCTCCGAGGAGGGCTGCTGGCTGGGCATCCCCCCGGGCGAGCCGGGCGCGGTGGACGAGGTCGGCGTCACCGTGATCCCCCCGCACCGCCGCTCCCGGGTCACGGTGACCTTCACCGGCGTCACCGTCGAGGACGCCGATGCCGTCGGGGGCCGGCTGGTGCTGCGCCTGAACGTCGGCGACCAGGCGGCCCGCTGGCCGGAGGAGGGGGCGGCCGACGTCCAGGACGGCAAGCGGTTCGAGCTCGACCAGCGGTTCGACCTGGTCCTCAACCCCAGCTCGGTCCTGTCGGTCGCCGTCACCGGCGAGGACGGCGACGGTTCGCCGGCCGGGATGGTCCGCGAGCCCTACCTCGGCCTCGACGACTGGGGCACCGGCGACCACGCCTACCGCAGCCGCCCCGGCCTCCCGGCCCCGCTCCCGACCGCCCCCGACGCCCCCCTCCCCGAGCGGCCCGGCCCCGACGCCGGCGACGGCCCCTGGACGATCGAGTTCGGGATCGAGGTCACCGCGCTCGACGCCTGAACGGCGGGAGGCCCATGATCAGGCGTTTGGTGGCGTCGGCGGCCGGGGTCGGGAGCCCGGACAGGGTGGCCACGAGCAGGCGGTTGCTGAACGGGACCGTGTAGCGGGCGGCCGGGCGGGGCGAGGTGGCGGCGCGAACGACCGCCCGACCCGCCGCCGCCGGGCCGGGGGCGAACCGGTAGACCCGGGCCCAGACCTCCTCGGTGGCGGCGAGGGCGGTCGCGTACGGGGAGCCTGGGTCGCGGTCGGGGGCCAGGGTGGCGAGGGCCGTGGCGGCGAACCCGGTTCGGATGGCGCCCGGCTCGACCAGGACCACGGTGATGCCGAAGGGGGCCAGCTCCATGCGGAGGGCGTCGGTGATGGCGGCGACGGCATGCTTGGTGGCGTTGTAGGCGCCCAGGAGGGGCATGGCGACCCGGCCCATGATGCTGCCGACGTTCACGACCCGGCCCTGGCCGCGCCCGCGCATGGCGGGGACGAACGTCCGGGTCACCGCCAGCAGGCCGAACACGTTGGTGTCGAACAGCGCGCGCAGGTCCCGCTCCGACAAGGTCTCAAGGGGGCCCGGGAGGGCGTAGCCGGCGTTGTTGACCAGCACGTCGATGCCGCGGCCGCCGGTGCGGCGGTCGACCAGCTCGCGGGCTGCCTCGACCGAGGCCGGGTCGGTCACGTCCAGTACCACCGGCTCCACCCGGCCCCCGCCCTCGCGGGTCAGGGCGGCCAGGGCGTCGGGCCGGCGGCCGCCGGCCAGGACCAGGTGCCCGGCCCGGGCCAGGCGCAGGGCCGCGTCCCGGCCGATGCCCGAGGTGGCACCGGTGATCAGGATGCTCTGTCCAGGCGGCATAAGTAGGATGCTCCCATGAGCGAGCCTCGCTGGAAGCAGCGCTACCGGGCCCCCTCGCTGACTCTCCCGAGGTGGGCGCCAGACGACCCGGACCGCCTTGTCTACGTCTCCAACCTCTCCGGCTCCTGGCAGGTCCACGCCTGGGACCGGGCCGCCGACCGGCACCGCCAGGTGTCGGACCACCCGACCGGTGTGGTCGCGGCCGGCCTGACCCCCGACGGCAGCCGCGTCGTCTGGTTCGAGGACTCCAAGGGCGACGAGGTCGGCCGCTGGCTCCAGCAGCCGTTCGAGGGCGGCGAGGCGACCCGGCTGGTCGCCGACGCCGAGCCCGCCTGGAGCGCCGGGCTCGCCCTCGGTCCCAAGGGGCGGGTGGCGGTCGGGCTGGCCAGCCGGGACGGCTTCTCTGTCCGGGTCGGCGAGATTGGCGGCGGCAGCGAGGAGCTGTACCGTCACGACGAGATGGTCGACGTCGGCGGGATGAGCCGCGACGGCCGCCTGCTGGTCGTCCACCACGCCGAGCACGGCGACAACCTGCACCCGGCCCTGCGCGCCTTCGAGCTGGAGGGCATGCGCGCGGTGGCCGACCTGTGGGACGGCGAGGGCTTCGGCCTGTTCGTGGCCTCGGCCGGGTTCTCCCCGGTCGCCGGGGACGGGCGTCTGGTCGTGCTCGCCGACCGGACCGGCAGGCTGCGGCCGGCCATCTGGGACCCGGCGGCCGGCGAGCGGGTCGACCTCGAGCTCGACCTGCCCGGCGAGGTCGACGTGGCCGACTGGTGGCCCGACGCCGCCGCTCTGCTGGTCGTCCACACCTACATGGGCCGCGACGAGCTCTACCGCCTCGACCTGAGCAGCGGCGCCCTGGAGCGGCTCGACCACCCGGCCGGGTCGATCCAGCGGGCCGGGGTGCGGCCCGACGGCACCGTCTGGTACCGGCTGTCCTCGGGGGCGGCCGCGCCCGAGGTCCGGGCCGTCGGGGCCTCCGAGGCCGTGCTACGCCCGCCCGGCCCCCGCGCCCCCTCCGGGGTCGCCTACGAGAGCTGGACCTTCCCGAACCCCCAGGGCGACCAGGTCCACGGGTTCCTGGCCGTGCCCCCGGGCGCCGGGCCGCATCCCACGGTGCTGATCGTCCACGGCGGACCCCACCACCACGACGCCGACAGCTGGGACCCGGAGGTCCAGGCGTTCGTCGACCACGGCTACGCGGTCGGGCTGGTCAACTATCGCGGCTCCACCGGCTACGGCAAGGCCTGGCAGGACGTGCTCGAGGGCGACCCCGGGCGCCCGGAGATCGAGGACGTGGTCGCCGGCCGCGACGACCTGGTCGCCCGCGGCTTGGCCGACCCCGGCCAGGTGGTCATCAGCGGCGCCTCCTGGGGCGGGTACGTGACCCTGCAGGCGATCGGGACCGTCCCCGAGGGATGGCGGGCGGCTATGGCGGTGGTCCCGGTGGCCGACTACCTGTCCGCCTACGCCGACGAGTCCGAGGCCCTCCAGGCCTTCGACCGCAGCCTGTTCGGCGGCGGCCCCGAGGACAAGCACGACCTGTACGTCGAGCGCTCGCCCATCACCTACGTCGACCGGGTCGCCACCCCGGTGCTGCTGATGGTGGGCGACAACGACACCCGCTGCCCCCTCCAGCAGGTCCTCAACTACACCGAGCGCCTCCGCGAGCTGGGCAAGCCGTTCGAGCTCGACCGCTTCGACGCCGGCCACGGCGCCCTGGTCGTCAACGAGCGGATCCGCCAGATGGAGGTGCTGCTGCGGTTTAGCGCACGCCATGTGCCGGACGGCGCCGAGCCGGAGCTCTAAGCGCCGTCCTGGTCCATGTGGGGGGAGCTCGCTCATCCCACGGCCCCCCAAGAGCGCCGGTGCCATGGACCGGCTGATCGCCTTCGTCAGCCGGTGACCAGCGGCTCCGGCGGGGCCAGGGCCAGGTCGGCCACGACGCCGAAGTGGTCGCTGCCCCAGACGCCGTCGACGGGCTGGTCGAAGGTGCGGGCGCAGGCGGTGATGTCGAGCGACGGCCCGTGCTCGGCGCACCGGACAAGCACGTAGTCGATCCGCCGGCCCCGGTCGAGCGGCCAGGTGCCCTCGGCGACCAGCGGGGTCTCGGGCGTGAAGGTGTGGCCCGGCTCGTCCCCGTGGGTGTGCTCCCAGGCGTCGCGGTAGCAGACGCTGGTGCCGGCCAGGCCCTGGCGGCCGCGCCAGAACCGCAGGCTGGCCGAGTCCGGGGCGGCGTCGAAGTCGCCGGCCACCACCACGTGCCGTTCCCGCTCCGAGACCAGCCGCTCGATGAAGCTCGCCGTGGCCACCGCCTGGAGGCCCCGCTCGTGCTCCAGGTGCAGCTCGAAGTTGGGCTTGTGGTTGACGAACAGCAGCGGCCCGATGGGCGGCGGGGCCTCGATCTCGGCCACCTGCGCGACCGACAGGAAGCCCTTCGTCCGGGGGGTCAGCTGGAGGTCGACCTCGTGGACCGCGCCCAGCGGCCAGCGGCTGGCCAGCGAGACCCCGGAGCCGTCGGCCTCCCGGCGGGTCTGGTGGGCCAGGTGGTACCCGGGCCCGAGCAGGTCGGCGACCTGGTCGTAGCCGTCGCGGTGGATGGCCTCCTGAAAGGCGGCCAGGTCCGGGTCGAGGGCCCGGAGGCCGTCGGCGAGTACCGCTCGCCGGTCGCTCCAGGCGGCCGGCTCGGCGCCGGGACGGGCCTTGCCGGTGCCCGGGCCATCGAGCGGGTAGTAGTAGCCCCAGAGGTTCTGAGTGAGGACGCGCATCGGCTAGTAGTACACCCCGGGCTCGACAACGTTGCGCAGCGGCCGGCCGTCCAGGAAGCGGCGCAGGTTGTCGGTGAACAGCTCGGTGATGCGCTCGTTCTCCCTGGCCGAGAGGGCGGCCGCGTGCGGGGTTACGAGCACGTTGGGCAGCGTCCACAGGGGCGAGTCGGCGGGCAGGGGCTCGGTGGTGAACACGTCGAGGACCGCGCCGGCGATGCGCCGGTCGCGGAGGGCGTCGACCAGGGCCGGCTCGTCGACCACCCCGCCCCGGCCGACGTTGACGAAGATGCAGCTCGCCGGCAGCCGCTCGATGGTCGCCCGGTCGACCAGGCCGGCCGTCTGCTCGGTCATGGGCAGGCTCACCACCATGGCGTCGGCCTGGTCGGCCAGCTCGGTCAGGCGCTCGGGGCCGTGGACCTCGTCCACCCACTCGGGCGGCGGGCCCTGGGTGCGCCGGAACCCGACCGTGCGCATGCCCAGCGCCCTGCCCAGCCGGGCCACCTCACGGCCGATCTCGCCCAGCCCGACCAGGAACAGGGTCTGGCCGGACAGCTCCCGCAGCGGCTGGCGGACCTCCGGCCAGGCCCTGGCCCGCTGGTCCTCGACCAGCTGGGGCAGCTCCTTGGCCACGGCCAGCAGCCCGAGGACGGCGAACTCGGCCAGGGGAACCGCGTGGACCCCGCTGGAGGTGGTGATGGTGACCCGCTCCAGGGCCTCGGGCGACAGCTCGGCCTTGCGGACCTGCTCGCCGGCTCCGGCGCTGGTGGCGTGGACCCAGCGCAGCCGAGGCAGGCCGTTGACCACCTCGGCCAGGCCCTCTGCGGAGTCGCCGGGGACCCCGAACAGGACCTCGGCCCGGTCCAGCAGGGCCCGCCAGCGAGCCTCGCCCTCGGCGTCGCGTTCGAAGGCCGGGTCGCCGCGGTGGTCGGCCGGGTAGCGGGCCGGCGGGAGCAGCTCGGGCTCGAACAGCACCTCGGCCCGCGGGTCGGCGGCCTGGATCCGGGCCGCCAGCTCGGCCTCCAGCGGTGAGGCGATCAGCACCTGGGTGCGGGTCACGGCGGCTCAGGCCTTTCGTTCGACCGGCGGGACAATGGCGGTGGCGATGCTTCCCCGCCCGGCCGGGTGGGACAGCGTGAACTGGCCGTTCAGCTCCTCCTGGACCAGCGCCCTGACCAGGCGCAGGCCAAGCCCGCCCTCGGGGCTGTGGATGGCCGGTTGCTCCGCATCCTTACCGGAGCCGGTGTCGTCGTGGACCTGGAGCACCACCGGCTCGTTCCCGCCGCCGCGCAGCTCGACCGTGACCGTCCCGCGCCCGTCACCCAGGCCGTGCTCGATCGCGTTCTGGACCAGCTCGTTCAGCACCACCGCCAGCGGGGTGGCCACGGCCGCGTCCACCGGCACCGAGGCCGTGTGCAGCTCGATGTGAGCGTCCTCGCGGCCGAGCGAGCCGGCCAGCATCTTGACGATCCGCCGGGCGACGTCGGCCATGTCCACCGCGCCCTCGAACTCCTCGGTCAGGGTCTCGTGGACCAGCGCGATCGAGGTGATCCGGCGCACCGAGTCCTCCAGGGCGGCCACCGCCTGCGGGTGGTCGCCGAGCCGGCGGGCCTGGAGCCGGAGCAGGGAGGCGACCGTCTGGAGGTTGTTCTTGACCCGGTGGTGGACCTCGCGGATGGTCGCCTCGCGCCGGGAGATGACCCGGTCGCGTCGGCGTAGCTCGGTCGCCTCCCGGACCAGCACCAGGGCCCCGCGGCGGTCGGCGCCCCGCAGCAGCGGGACCACCCGGACGTCGGTGACCGCCCCGGCGGCGTCGATCTCGGACTCGACCGGGCGGCCGCCGGCCATCGCCTCGGCGACCAGGATGGCCGCCCGGTGGGGGAGCGGCTGGCCGAGCGGCAGGGCGTTGGTGCCCATGCGCCGGAAGGCCGAGGTGGCATTGGGGCTGGCGAACTCGACCCGGCCGCTGGCGTCGAGCACGACCAGGCCGTCGCCGACCCGGGGGGAGGCCGTCGGGTCGGTGGCCTCGACGAACGGGAAGGCGCCGGTGGCCACCATCTCCAGCAGGGCCTCGGCCGCGCCCAGGTAGGCCGCCTCCAGCCGTCCGGTGGGGCGGGCGGGGGTCTCGGGCGCCTCGACGCTGAGCACGGCCACGATCTCGCCCTGGTGCCGGACGGGCACGGTCTCGACCCGGACCGGCTCGGCGTCGATCAGGATCGGCTCCAGCGAGCGCTGGCGCCGCCCCTCCCGCCAGGCCCGCTCCACATACGGGTGCCAGGTCGGCTCGACCACCTCGCCGACCAGGTCGGCCGGGTACAGGGTACGGGCCGTGTAGGGGCGCAGCTGGCCGACGATGCGGAAGCTCTCGCTGCCCTCCACGGCCAGGAACAGCAGCAGGTCGGCGAAGGCGAGGTCGGCGATCAGCTGCCAGCCCGCCATCAGGCTGTGGAGGTGCTCGATCGCGTCGTCGGAGAGCCGGCGCCGCACCGGTGGGGCAACGTCAGTCATGGCGTCAGCCTAGCCGTCCCGGAGCCCGGTGGTCCGTCCGACGATGAGGTTCGCAAAAGCCTCAAGTAACTCGTTGACCCCGGATTCGTCAATGTCCGGCGCTATTCGGCGGCCAGATACTACCGCGTTCACCTGCTCGTCTGATGCGAACTACGCAGAATTGGGGGCGCTCGCAGGAACGGTCAGCGCAGATAATGACCATCGAAACGGCTCGTGACGGCATGCGTGGTCGGGATCGCGGGGGGCGTACCAACTCGTCGTCGTTCGCGTCCCCCCGGACGAACGACGAACGAGGAGGGGCAATGCAACGCCGACGACTGGCCGCCGTGGTCCTGGCCGCAATGACAGCGGCCATGCTGGCCATGCCCGGGACGGCCGCCGCCGGTGCCCAAGCTGGGGAGGAATCGCTGGTCCGGGTGGCCCACTTCGCCCCAGGGTTGCTCAAGGGCGACGTCTACGTCGTCTACGTCAACGGCCGGCTCCAGCTCAAGGGCGTGCCGTTCAAGACCGTCTCGGACTACCTCAAGGTCAAGCCGGGGAAGTTCAAGGTCGAGGTGCGCGAGGCCGGCGAGCCGGCGAACTCGCCCCCGGTGATCGCGGCCACCGTCGAGTTGGCGGCCGGCAAGGCCTACACGGTCGCGGTGTTCGGGCAGCTCACCTCCGTCGAGGCGGCGCTGCTGACCGACGACATGTCCCGACCCGCCGGCAGCAAGAGCAAGGTCAGGCTGATCCAGGCCATCCCCGGCGAGAGCGCGGTGGACCTGGTCACGGGCGGCGACGTGCTCATCGCCAACGCCAAGTTCCCGTCGGCCAGCGACTACCAGGAGGTCGAGGCGGGCTCGGTCGACGTCGAGGTCCGCAAGACCGGCACCGGCGAGGTCCTGGCCAAGTCCGACAACGTCAAGCTGGCCAGCGGCTCCATCTCGTCGCTGGTCGCGGTGGGCGGCATCGGCGAGAAGCTCCAGCTGCTCGACATCAGCGACGCGGCCGCCGCGGTGTCCGCCGCCGGCGGGGTGGCCACCGGGGCGGGCGGGACCGCTCCCAGCCCCAGCCGCGGCGGGCGCAGGTTCGCGCTGCTCCTGCTGATCGGCCTCGGCCTGGCCGCCACCACCGGGTTCGTCGTCCAGCAGCGGCGGTCGAGCGGCTAGGGACCGCCGGGATGTCATGACCAGGGAAGACAGGATCCGCCGGGGGGTGGTCGTGCTGAGTCTGGTGGTCACTGGCGCGGCCGGCTGCGCCGGCGCCCGGCCAGCGGGGGAGCGGGTGTCGCACGCCGCGCCCCCGGCCAGCCGTTCCGCGGTCGCCGGGGCCGCCAGCACCCAGCCGGCGGCCAGCCCGACCCGCTCCACCGAGGTCATCGACTTCCCGGTCGGGTCCTGGCGGCGCCTGCCGCCCTCGCCCCCGGTGCGGGTCGAGATCCCCGCCATCGGCGTGTCCTCGCCCCTGGTCCGGCTCGGGCTCGACCCCGACCGGAGCATGGAGGTCCCCGGCGACTTCCAGGCCGCCGGCTGGTTCACCGGCGCTCCCCAGCCCGGCCAGCTGGGCCCGGCGGTGATCGCCGGCCATGTCGACTCCCGGACCGGACCGGCCGTGTTCTACCGGCTGCGCGAGCTGCGCCCCGGCGACCAGATCCAGGTGGTCCGGGCCGACCGCCGGGTGGTCAGGTTCAAGGTCGACGCGCTGGCCAGCTACCCCAAGCAGTCGCTGCCGTCCGAGGCTGTCTACGGCGCAACAACCGCCCCGGTGCTGCGCCTGATCACCTGCGCCGGCACCTTCGACCGGGCTAGCCGCAGCTACCGCGACAACCTGGTCGTCTCGGCGACCAGAGTCCCCGACGGCGAGGGGGTGGCCCGGTGAGCGACCGTCCCGGTGGGTCCGGGCGCGCCGGTGGCCGCGCCACCTCGACCTCCCAGCAGTCCCCACCCCGCCCCGAGCCGGGGCCCGGCAAGCCGGTCCGCTCCAACGGTCCCGAGCGCACCTCGCTGCCGAGCTCCGGCCCACGGGCCGGCCAGCCCGCCCCCGGTCCCGAGGGCCCCGCCCTCCGGGTGATCCTGGTCTCCCGCGACAAGATGCTCGCCAGCGCCCTCCGCTCCCTGATCGAGACCCCCGGCGGGGTCCGCATGCTCGACTGGTACAGCGAGGAGCTCGACACCGTCATCCGTCACGCCGACGTGGTCATCGTCGACATGCCCCCAACCCTCCACGAGCGGACCTTCGCCGTCCTCGACGGCCGCTTCCTGGGCCGCACCGTCGTCCTCCTCCAGGAAGGGGAGCACGTCCAAGCCCTCCCGCCCAGCCCGCCCCGGACCGTCCTCTACCGCCCCCTCCAGATCGGCGAGCTCTGGTCGGCGGTTACCGGTGCCACCGAGACCCGGGTCACCGACGAGGTGGCACCGGAGCAGGAGGCGGCGCTGGAGGAGGCCGGCGAGTCCACCCCGCCGGAGCTCGAGCCCGACGTGGAGACCAGTCCCGAGCCGGAGCTCGAGCCGGATCAGGACCCGCCCCCCGGGCCGGAGTTGCAGCCGGACCCGCCCCCTGGACCGGAGGTCCGGCCAGACCCGGAGGTGGCCGCCACTGACCAGCCGCCGGCCGGGTCGGTGGAGGAGGCGGACGGGGCGGCCGCGGCGGTCGAGGTGGAGGGCCCGGGCCTGCCGGTCTCCGAGTCGGGACGGCTCATCGGCCTGAGCGGTCAGGAGCTGGACCCGGTGATCGGCCCGGGTCAGGTCGCGCCCGGGATGGACGAGGCCACGTTCGAGCGGCTCCGCGGGTGGAAGACCGGTCCGGGGGCTCGCCAGCCCGCCGGCAGGAAGAGTCCGGCGTCCGCGAAGCGTCGCGCGGAAGCGGAGAGCCAGGCGGCCCGGCAGGTCAGGGCCGCCGAGGCCGAAGCCCGCCGCGAGCTGGCCCGCCAGAAGAAGACGGCTCGCGCTGAGAGCCGGAAGGCGGCCCGCGCGGAAGCCGGCCGCCAGCGCATGGCCCGCGCCGACGCGCGAACCGCCGCCCGCGAGGAGCAGCTCCAAGCCCAGGCTGCCCAGGCCGAGGCCCGCCGGATCGCCCGCGAGGAACGTCAGGCCCGCGCCGAGGAGGCCCGCCAGGCCAAGGCGGCCCGGAAACAGGAACGACAGGCCGCCCGCGCCGAGTCCCGCCAGGCCAGGGCCGCCAGAGCTGAGGAGCGCCGCACCGCCCGAGCTGAGTCCCGCCGGGTCCAGGCGGCTGAGACCGAGGCCCGTCGGGCCGCCCGTGACCAGGAGCGCCAGGCCCGGGCGGCTGAGGCTGAGGCGCGACGGGCCGCCCGCGCGGAGGCACGTCAGGCGGAGGCGGCTGAGGCGGAGGCGCGTCGCGCGGTTCGTGACGAGGCACGCCGGGTGGAGGCAGCCGCGGCGGAGGCGCGCAAGGCCGAGCAGGCGGAGGCGCGGCGGGTCGCGCGCGAGGAATCCCGTCAGGCGAAGATCGCGCGGGCCGCGGAGCGTCGAGCGGCCCACGAGGAGGCGGTCCGGGCCAGGGCCGCCCGGAAGGACGCATCGCGACAGGCCCGATCGGCACGGGCGGAGGAGCGGCGGGCCGCTCGGGCCCAGGCACGGGAGAAGCGGGCGGCCGGGTCCAAGGTCCGGCGCGAGCAGGCGCTCCAGGCGACGGCGGCAAGGGCCGAGGTCCGGGAAGCGGCTCGCGCCGAGGCCCGCCAGCGGCGCACGGCCCGTGCCGAGGCCCGAAAGGCGGCGCGTGCCGAGTCCCGGCGGGCCAGGGCAGCCCGCGCCGAGGAGCGCCGTACGGACCGGGCCGCCGCCGCGCAGGCGAGGTCGGCGCAGGCCGAGGCTCGCCAGGCGGCGCGGGCAGAGGAGAAGGCGAAGCGGGCGGCAGAGGCCGAGGTTCGCCGCCAGCAGGCCCAGCAGGCGAAGGCGGCCAAGGCCGAGGCCCAGGCGGCCGCGCGCGCGGAGGCCAGCCAGGCGAAGGCGGCCCGAGCGGAGGAGCGGCGGACGGCCCGCGCCGCCGCCGCCCAGGCCAAGGCGGCGCAGGAGGAGGCGAAGGCGGCCGCCCGTCGTGAGGCCGAGCAGGCACGGGCCGCGGAGGCCGAGGCTCGGAAGGCGGAGCAGGCGGAGGCAGCCAAGGCGAAGGCCATCGAGGCCGAGGCACGGCGGATCGCCCGTGCGGAGGCCGGGCAGGTGCGAGCGGCAAAGGCGGAGGAGCGGCGGGCGGCCCGGGCCGCTGCCGCGCAGGCGAGGGCCGAGGCCCGCAAGTCGGCGCAGATGGAGGCCGAGCGGGTGAAGGCGGCTCAAGCCGAGGCGCGTACGGCGGAGCGGGCCGCCGCCGCTCAGGCGAAGGCTGTCGAGAACCGGGTGAAGCGGGAGCAGTCCCGGCAGGACAAGGCGGCGAAGGCCGAGGCTCGGGAACTAGCCCGGGCGGAGGCGGCTCGGGAGCGGGCGGCCCGGAGGACGGCACGGGACGAAGCGCGGCGGGCGAAGGTTGCGGCGGACGCGGCGGCGGGTGCGACGCCGACTGCGGATGCCGGTGGGCGGGTGGCTCGACCCGCCGTGGTTGCTTTGCTCATGGCGGTGCTGGCCGTGGGGGCCGCCGGGTGGGTTGGAGCTGGCGGGGCTGACACCCGGGCGGGTGAGGTGGCGGTGGTGAGGGCTGCCGGGGGGAGTGGGGGCGGGCTGGTGGTGCAGGACCCCAGGGTTGGGCCGATCGAGCCGGTGTATGCGCTGGGGGCTGGGATCTGGCTGCGGGCGACCGAGGCTGGGGGGTCGCTGGAGGCGGTGGTCCGGGAGGCGAGGGTGCCGAGCCGGTTCCTGCTGGCGGGTGTGGTTGGTCTGACGGTGGCGCTCTTCCTGCTGCTTATGCGGGTCGGGCCCGGTTCCGGTGCGGCGGCCGGGCCGGGTCCGGCCCCGCCGCAAGGAGGACGGCCGGGCCGGCTGTGGCGGCTGGGAGGAGCGGCGCTGGCAGGGGCGCTGGTGGCGCTGGACCCGCTGGTGGTGCAGAGCGGACGGGCGGCGACCGGGACCGTGCTGGCCGTGCTCCTCGCGGTGGGCACGGTCGCTCTGGCCTGGGGGGTGCCGGCGCGGCCGGTTCTGCGCTGGCTGCCGCTGGTGGCCGCCGGGGGTGGGCTCGCCCTGCTGGTGAGCCCGCTGGCCCTGCCGGTGCTGGCCGTGCCCGTGGTCGCCGAGCTGCTCCATGGGCGCTACCAGGAGGCCTGGAAGGACATGGCCGCGCTCGGGCTGGCCATCGGCCTCTGGCTGCTCCTGCCGGTCTGGGTGGCGGGCCAGGACCTGGGGGCCGGGCAGGCCGGGTGGCTGCTCGGCCGGCCCCAGGGGCGCGGGTCGGTGGCCGCGTCGCTGGCCGGCGCTCCCCTGACCTGGCTGCTGGTCGCCGCCGGCCTGGCCGCCGCCATCCTGACCTGGCGCCACCGGTCCGGCGCCAGGTCGGATGCCGGCCCAGGGGCGGCCCGGCTGCTCGCCTGGTCGGCGACCTCGGCGGCCGGGGCGCTGGCCGCGATCGCCCTCGGGTACCCGGCCGAGCAGGCCCTCCCGTTCGCCGTGCCCGCCGCGGCCGTTTCCGTGGCCGTGGCGGCGGTGACGCTGGTCGCGGCCGGCGCCACCCAGCAGGCCCGGCGGGCTGCCCTCGCCGGGGCCGGGGTCGTGCTCGTGGGGCTGCTCGCCGCCCAGGCGGTCAACTGGGCCGGCCGGTACGGAGGGCAGGCCGACGACGGCCTCGGGCGCCTGGTGGCGACGGTCGGCGCCGAGGTTCCGGAGTGCTCGGCGGTCAACGCCAGCGGCCCCGACGACCGGGCCCGGCTGCTGGCCGCCGGCGTCACCGTGACCGAGTTCTCCAGCGGGCCGGCCGCCCACGCCGCCGGCGTCCGCTACTTCGTGCTGACCGGCGGGACCGCCCAGGGCCCCCTGACCCCGTCGCTGGCCGCCTGGGTCCGCCAGCACGGGACCAGGCTGGCCGCGCACCCGTCCCGCAGCCTGTCCGGGGTGGAGCTGTGGCGCGTCGACGCCGCCCCGCTCGACCCCGTGGCCGACCTCCTGCCGCTGCCCGACGGGGTGTTCTCCAACACCACCGGCTCGGCCTGCGGCGGCTACCGGGTGGTGGACAGCCAGGCCGGCACGTTCCACAGCGCCTACCGGTCGGTCGGCGGCAAGGCCGTCCTCGGCCGCCCGCTGGGGTCGGTCTGGACCAGCGACGGCCCGGCCCTCCAGGCGTTCGACACCATGGTCCTGGGGGCGGTCCCGACCGCCGGCGGCCCGCCGGCCGTGCGGCCGATCGAGCTGCCGCCCCTGCTCGCCAAGCTGGACGTCGAGGCGGTGGCCGACGCCGACATCCCGCTGCCGTCGACCGCCCCGCCGGTCACCAACCGGCAGACCCGGGCCCTGCTCCGTGAGGAGCTGATCGCCCGCGCCTACCTGGGCACCGACCCGGCGACGGCGACGGCCGAGGACTTCGCGCGGGCCCGCGACCGGTTCGGGCGCCCGCTCGGCCTGCCCCAGATCATGCCGGACGGGGCCATGCGCCAGCCGTTCGAGCGGGCGGTGCTGGAGCTGCCGGCCGACGGCGGCCCCGTCCGACCGGCCGCCCTCGGCCAGCTGGCCGTGCGCCTCGGCCTGGTCCCGAGGCAGGCCATGCGGCCGGAGCCGGTGCCCGGACTGCCCGCCGGGCCGGCCGAGATCCGGCTCGACCCGGCCCCGCTCCTGCGGCTGGTCGGCGGGGCGCTGGCGCTGCTGCTCCTGGCCGCCGGGGCCGGCGCCGTGGTCGCCTGGCGGCAGAGGACGGCCCGCGACGGGTAGGGTCCTTCCCGGCCGCCCGCCGGCCAGGCCGACCGGCTGTTGACGCGCCGGACCAGCCTCCGTACGCTCAGTGTTCGAAGAGCAACGGCGCTCGCCCCAGGCGGCGCCGTTTTCGTGTCCCTGGACATCGTTGTCCACCCGGGTCCTGGCGTCCGCCGCTCCAGCAGTGCTTTCGGAGGCGAGATGACGGACCACCTCCTGCAAGGCACCGGCCGCAACGGCCGGGCCCTGTACGACCGGCGGCGCGACGAGCGCGACGCCTGCGGCATCGGCTTCGTGGCCGACGTGCACGGCCGCCCCGGCCGGGCCGTCCTGGACGCGGCCGTCGCCGGGCTGGAGCGGCTCCGGCACCGAGGCGCGGTCGCCGCCGACGCCCGCACCGGCGACGGCGCCGGCGTCCTGCTCCCGCTGCCCGAGGCGTTCTTCGCCGGTCCCCAGGCCGAAGGCCGCCGCGGCCGGCTCGGGGTGGCCATGGCCTTCCTGCCCCGCGACCCCGAGGAGGCCAAGGAGTCCCGCCGGCTGGTCGAGCAGGCCCTGGTCGCCGAGGGGCTGGAGCTGCTCCGCTGGCGGCCGGTCCCAGTCGACCTGGCGGCCCTTGGCGACGTGGCCCGCTCGAACGCGCCCGCCATCGAGCAGGCCATCTTCCAGGTCGACACCGACTCCGAGGAGGCCGAGCGGCGCTGCTTCCGGGCCGGGCGGCGGGCCGCCCTGGCCGCCCGGCAGGCCGAGGTCGGCCTGTACCTGGCCTCCTGCTCGACCCGGACCGTGACCTACAAGGCGCTGTGCGCGGCCGACCAGCTCGCCGCCTTCTACCCCGACCTGGCCGACCCCGCCTTCGAGGTCGCCTTCGCCGTGTTCCACCAGCGCTACTCGACCAACACCGCACCCTCCTGGGAGCGGGCCCAGCCGTTCCGCTTCCTCTGCCACAACGGCGAGATCAACACCCTCGACGGCAACGTGGCCTGGATGCGGGCGAGGGAGGGGCGTCTAGGCGCCGGCGAGCTGGACGAGGAGCTGCTGCGGCCGGTGCTCGACCCCGACGGCTCCGACTCGGCCAAGCTCGACAACGCGGTGGAGCTGCTGGTCAGGGGCGGCCGGGACCTCCGCCACGCCCTGGCCATGCTGGTCCCGGCGGTCGAGCCGCTGGCCGGCGACGACCGCCAGGACCTGCGCGACTTCTACCGCTACCACGCCTGCCTGACCGAGCCCTGGGACGGCCCGGCCGGGCTGGTGTTCACCGACGGCCGCCTGGTCGGGGCCGCCCTGGACCGCAACGGGCTGCGGCCGATGCGCTGGGAGGCGACCGAGGACGGCCTGGTCGTCTGCGCCTCGGAGGCCGGCGCGGTCGACACCGCCGGCCGCGGCCGGGTGCGGCGGGGCCGGCTCGGGCCGGGGCAGATGCTCTGCGTCGACCCCGAGCGGGGCCTGCTCACCGACGAGCAGATCAAGGAGGAGCTGGCCGCCAGCCGGCCCTGGAGCGCCTGGGTGGCCGAAAATCTGTCGACCATCGACGCCGGCCGGCCGGTCGATCCGCCCGCCGACGAGCGCCGCGCCGTCGCCACCCAGGCCATCTTCGGGTTCACCCGGGAGCTGGTCACCACCGTGCTGCGGCCG
Source organism: Actinomycetes bacterium (assembly GCA_030146615.1). GTDB lineage: Bacteria > Actinomycetota > CALGFH01 > CALGFH01 > CALGFH01 > CALGFH01. The sequence goes on along the minus strand of JASLBL010000245.1, from coordinate 39,245 downwards.
ATGGCCACCGCCGGCAAGGAGCCGACCGCCTCCATGGGCGACGACACGCCCCCGGCCGTGCTCGGGGCCACCACCCGCCCGGTCGGCCACTTCCTGCGCCAGCGCTTCGCCCAGGTCACCAACCCGCCCATCGACCACCTGCGCGAGCGCCACGTGCTGTCCAGCCGGACCCTGCTCGGCTGCCGCCACCCGCTGCTCAGCGAGGAGCCGGAGGCGGCCCGGATGCTGGAGCTGGACGGCTTCGTCCTCACCCCCGACGGGCTGGAGGCCCTCCAGGACCCGGACCTCGGGCTGTGCCCGCGGGTGCTGGACGCCACCTGGCCGGCGGACGAGGGCCCGGGCGGGCTGCGGACGGCCTGCCTGCGCCTCGGCGACGAGGCGGTGGCGGCCGTGCGCGACGGCGCCTGCCTGCTGGTCGTCTCCGACGCCGCCGCCGACGAGCTGAACGGGGCTGTGCCGGTGCCGTCGCTGCTGGCCGTCGGGGCGGTGCAGCAGCGGCTGCTCCGGGAGGGCCTGGCCACCAGGACCGGCGTGGTCGCCGACACCGGGGAGCCGGTCGACTCCCACCACGCGGCCGCCCTGCTCGGCTACGGGGCCGACGCCGTCTGCCCCCGGCTCACCCTGGCCGCGGCGGCCACCCTCGACCAGGACCCGGCGGCCGCCCAGGACCGCTACCGGGGCGCCCTCACCGAGGGCGTGTTCAAGGTCATGAGCAAGATGGGCATCTCGGTGCTCGACGCCTACCGGGGGGCGCAGATCTTCGAGGCCGTCGGCCTGGACGAGGAGGTCGTCGACCTCTGCTTCGCCGGCACCCCGTCCCCCCTCGGCGGGATCGGCCTCGACGAGCTGGCCGCCGACGCCCTGGAGCGCCACCGGGCCGGCCAGGCCGAGGTGGCCCGGCTGGAGAACCCCGGCTGGTTCAAGCACCGCCCCGGGGGCGAGTATCACGCCACCAACCCCGAGGTCATGCAGGCCCTGCACTTCACGGTGCGCGAGGGGGCCGAGATGAAGGGCTCCAAGCGCGGCGCCCACCTGCTCCAGCAGGCGGTCAAGGGGGGCGGGTTCGAGCGCTACAAGCACTTCGCCAGCCTGGTCAACGAGCGGCCCCCGGCCGCCCTGCGCGACCTGCTGGCGACCTGTCCGGCCGGCCCGCCGGTGCCGGTGGACGAGGTCGAGCCGGCGGCCGACATCATGGCCCGGTTCTCGACCGCGGCCATGAGCCTCGGGTCGCTGTCCCCGGAGGCCCACGAGACCCTGGCCATCGCCCTCAACCGGGTCGGGGGCCGGTCCAACTGTGGCGAGGGCGGCGAGGACCCGGCCCGCTTCGGCACCGAGCGCAGCTCGGCCATCAAGCAGGTCGCCTCCGGCCGCTTCGGGGTCACCCCGGCATACCTGGCCAACGCCGTCGAGCTCCAGATCAAGATCGCCCAGGGCTCCAAGCCGGGCGAGGGGGGCCAGCTGCCCGGTCACAAGGTGTCGGCCGAGATCGCCCGCCTGCGGCACACCCAGCCCGGGGTGGCGCTGATCTCGCCTCCGCCGCATCACGACATCTACTCCATCGAGGACCTGGCCCAGCTGGTGTTCGACCTGAAGCAGGCCAACCCCGAGGCCGAGGTGTCGGTGAAGCTGGTCGCCGAGGCCGGGGTGGGCACGATCGCCGCCGGGGTGGTCAAGTCGCTGGCCGACGTGGTCATGATCTCCGGCGCCGACGGCGGCACCGGGGCCAGCCCGCTGTCCTCGATCAAGCACGGCGGTGCCCCCTGGGAGCTGGGCCTGGCCGAGACCCAGCAGGCCCTGGTGGCCAACAACCTGCGCTCGCGCTGCAAGGTCCGGGTCGACGGCGGCTTCAAGACCGGCCGGGACGTGCTGGTGGCGGCCCTGCTGGGGGCGGACGAGTTCGGCTTCGGCACCGCCGCCCTGCTGGCCGAGGGCTGCCTGATGGTCCGGACCTGTCACCAGGACAACTGCCCGGTCGGGATCGCCACCCAGCGGCCCGATCTCCGGGCCAAGTACACCGGCACCCCGGACATGGTCGTCCACTACCTCGAGTACGTGGCCCAGGAGACCAGGGAGCTGCTGGCCTCCCTGGGGCTGCGCAGCCTGGACGAGGCCGTCGGCCGGGTCGACCTGCTGGCCCAGCGCCGCACCGGCGACGCCCGGGCCGACAGTCTCGACCTGTCGCCGCTGCTGGCCATCGGGGCCGAAGGCGACGACGGCGAGGTCCCGGCGACGCGGTTCGTGGCCTCCGACCCGATCCAGCGCCCCCGCTCCGAGCTCGGCGACCGGGTCCACGACGAGGCCTGGCCGGGGCTGCGCGACGGCGGCCTGGTCCACCTCCAGTACCCGATCAGCAACACCGACCGGGCGGTCGGGGCCCGCCTCGGGGTGGCCGTCGGGGCCGCCTTCGGCTCGCGGCCGCCGGCCGGGCGGGCCCGGATCGAGCTCGAGGGGACGGCCGGGCAGAGCTTCGGCGCGTTCCTGGCCCCCGGGATCGACCTACGGCTCACCGGCGTCTGCAACGACTACGTCGGCAAGGGCATGGGCGGCGGCCGCATCGTCGTCCGCCCCCCGGCCGACGACGCCGGCACGCCCGTCCTGATCGGCAACACCGCCCTGTACGGGGCGACCCGGGGCGAGCTGTTCTGCGCCGGGCGGGCCGGGGAGCGGTTCGCGGTGCGCAACTCGGGGGCCACGGCGGTGGTCGAGGGCGTCGGCGACCACGCCGGCGAGTACATGACCGGCGGGTCGGTGATCGTGCTCGGGCCGGTCGGCCGCAACCTGGGAGCCGGCATGACCGGCGGCGAGCTGTTCCTCTACGACCCCGATGGCCGGGCCCTCGACCAGCTGAACGACGAGCTGGTGCAGCCGGTGCGGCCGGACGAGTTCGAGCTGGTGTTCCTGCGCGAGCTGATCGTCGCCCACCACGAGCTGACCGGCTCGGCGGTGGCTGGGGAGATCCTGGACAGCTGGGACCGCTCCTACGCCGCGTTCTGGCGGGTCGCGCCCCGGGCTGAGGTCGCGGCCATCGAGCGCGCCCACGAGGGAACCGCATGACCCGCCAGCCAGCTTCCGGGCTACGATGCCTACCCGACGTTCGTGGTGGAAGGAGCAGGATGGCGCGTGTGCTCGTCGCCGAGGACGAGGTCCTGATCCGGGTGGACATCGTCGAGACCCTCGAGGAGGGCGGCCACACCGTGGTTGGCGAGGCCGGCGACGGCGAGCAGGCGATGCGCCTGGCCCGCGAGCTCGGTCCCGACCTGGTGGTCATGGACGTGAAGATGCCCAAGGTCGACGGCCTGACCGCGGCCCGCCAGATCACCGCCGAGGGCCCGGCCGTGCTCGTTCTCACCGCCTTCTCCGACAAGGAGCTGGTCGAGGAGGCGGCCGACGCCGGCACCATCGGCTACCTGGTCAAGCCGTTCCAGCCGGCCCAGCTGCTGGCCGGGGTGAACGTCGCCCTGGCCAGGGCGGCCGACCGCCGCGAGCTCCAGGGCACGGTCGACGACCTGGAGTCCAAGCTGGCCGCCCGCAAGGTGATCGAGAAGGCCAAGGGCCGGCTCATGGAGCAGTTCGGCCTCACCGAGGACCAGGCCTACACCCGCATGCGCCGGGCGGCCATGGACCGCCAGCTCCCCCTGGCCGAGATCGCCAAGCGGGTCCTCGACAGCCAGCCGGAGACCCCGACCACCCCCTGACGCCGCGGCTACGGCTTGGCCGCGACGAGGATGCTGAAGCGCGAGAAGCTGGTCTCCTCGGCGACCCGGAGGCCGGCCTCCTGGCAGAGGGCGTGCAGCTCGGACCGCGTGCCGACGATGTTGCCCCAGGTGAGCTCGTACCACTGGGCCAGGGCGGCGAAGCGGGACGGCATCGTCTGGAGCGCCTCGTCGGTCTCCGGGTAGGTCTCGTCGAAGATCAGGAAGTAGCCGCCGGGCTTCAGCGCCCTGGCCACCGCCGCGAACGCCCCCGCCTTGGCCGCCGGGGCGATCTCGTGCACGACCAGGAAGCTGGTGGCCACGTCGTAGGTCCCGTCCTCGCCGAGCTGGTCAGCGCTCTGGAGGCGGGCCTGGCAGCGGCCGGCCAGGCCGCGCTCGTCGATCAGCCGCCGAGCCAGCTCGACCGAGTAGGGCTCCAGGTCGATCCCGACACAGGAGATCTCGGGGAACCGCTCGGCCAGCTGCACCACCGCCCAGCCGCCGCCGCAGCCGACGTCCAGCAGCCGGCCGCCGCCCTCCAGCCGCGCGCTCAGGCCGGGCAGGCGCGGCAGCACCAGGTCGACGAAGATACGCGGGAGCGCCTTCAGCGCCTCGGCGACCTCGCGCATGAACTGCTCGTCGTGCTCCTGGTAGGACCTGGTCGTCCCGGCCCGGAAGTGGCGGGGGTAGTCGCGGTAGTCCTCCCCGAGCACCATGTGGACCCGCGGGGCGCAGGCCAGGTAGAAGCTCGACTCGGGGTTCCCCAGGATCTGGTCGAAGTGCGGGGCCATGCGCCAGCCGGCGCCCTGGCGCTCCAGCAGGCCGAAGGAGAACGCGGTGCGGCAGAGCACGTCGGTGTAGAACGGGTCCGTGCCCAGCCGGTCGGCGAGCGCGCCCGAAGCCAGACCCGGGCTCCGGGTCAGTTCCTCCCAGACACCCAGCTCGCGCGCGATCTCGAGCAGGTGGGTGGCGTGGTAGCCGGCGATCAGGTCATAGAGCCGGCTGACCTGGTCGGCCAGCGTCGGGTTCGGCTGCATCGCGGCCGGAGCATACCAAGCGGCCGCCAAGGGAACATGCTCCGCGAGCCGCGTATCGGGGATGTCCCTGAGGCGACCCTGACCCGGCCGCGGCGAATCGCGGGCCGATACCCGATGCCGTTGCCGGGGCATCGTCCTAGGCTGGGAGCTGAACGTCGAGGTCATGGAGGACCGCAGAGATGGAAGCGTTTCGTCGTCAGGGGCTCGTACGCCCGCGCCAGGGCAGGATCCTGGGCGGAGTCTGCGCCGGGCTGGCCCGCCGGTTCGGCATGGGCGCGACGATGATGAGGATCCTGTTCATCGTCACGCTGATCGTGATCCCCGGCAGCCAGATCATCGTCTACCCGCTCCTGTGGATCCTGATGCCGTCCGAGTGACCGGCCGGCATCAGCGGCCCAGCAGCCCAGGCAAAGCTTGACCTGCCTGCTGCTGGGCCGCCACACTCCGGGCTGGACACCGGAGTGGTCGCATGGCCGACAAGCAGCGGAAACGGTGGGGCCCGGTCGCGCCGCTCCTGATCGTGGCGGCGATGATCGGCTCGGTGCTGCTCGTCTCCTCCGACCGGGCGGTGGCCGAGGAGACGGTGCTCTCCTCCGGGGTCGCCGACGCCTCGGGGACGCAGGGACCCAGGTGGCGACGGGTCGACTTCACGGTGCCGCAGACCGGGCCGAGCACGCTCCGGCTGTCCTGGACCGGCACGGCCGACCTGCGCTTCACGGTCTTCAACAGCTCCACCGGCCAGAAGCTGGGCGAGAACCTGACCGCCGCCAACCCCAAGTCCGTCACCCTCAGCCTCCAGGCCGGCGTGTCCTACCACTCGGGCGTCTGGGCGGCCAGCGGGGCTGGCAGCTACACCTACGTGCTGGTCCAGGGCACGGCCCCGACCACCACGACCAGACCGCCCTCGTCCGGGCGCCCGAACGTGGTGGTGATCAACCTCGACGACATGCGGGCCGACTTGACCCCGTACCTGCCCAAGGTCCGTCAGTGGCTGGTCGACGGCGGCACCACCTTCCGCAACGGGTACGTGTCGACCCCGAGCTGCTGCCCGTCCCGGGCCAGCCTGATGAGTGGCCGGTATGTCCACAACAACGGGCAGTTCCAGCAGCAGACGCTCGGGTTCAACCTGAATCTGACCGTCCAGCGGTACCTGCACGACGCCGGCTACCTCACCGGCCACGCCGGCAAGTTCCTGCACTGGCTGGACCTGAGCGTCGAGGCGCCGCACTTCGACCGCTGGACCTACTTCAAGGGCGGCTACGAGAACGCCTACATGAACTTCGACGGCACCGTGCGCCGGTCCCAGGGCTACTCGACCACGATCGTCTTCGACCGCGCCGTCGAGTACGTCGACGACTTCGAGCGCCGGGACGACGCCCGGCCGTTCTACCTCCACCTGGCGCCGGTGGCGCCGCACGCCCCGTCGATCGCCGAGCCCAGGTACGCCAGCGTCACGGTCCCGGCCCATCAGCCGGACCCCTCGTACATGGAGGCCGACCGGGCCGACAAGCCCCCGTTCGTCCGCAGCCAGAACCAGACCCCGGCGGCGGCCCTGGCCACCCGGACGGCCATGGTCCGGACCCTGTACACCGTCGACGACCAGGTCGACCGGCTGATGCGGCACCTCCAGGCGACCGGGGAGCTGGCCAACACCCTGGTCATCTTCACCAGCGACAACGGCTTCCTGCTGGGCGAGCACAAGGCCACCGAGAAGTTCCTGCCCTACCGCAAGGCCGTGGAGGTGCCGCTCCTGCTCCGCTGGCCGGGCCGGGTCCCGGCCGGCGCCGTCGACGACCGCCTGGTCACCCACGTCGACGTCCTGCCGACGATCCTGGCCGCGACCGGCGTCACCCAGACCCACGCCACCCTGGACGGCCGCGACCTCCTCTCCGGCCACACCCGCCAGCGTGCCCTGATCGAGTACTGGCACGACGCCAACAACAGCCGCACCATCCCGACCTGGGCCTCGATCCGTACGGCGGCCTACCAGTACAGCGAGTACTACGACATCGCCAACCCGGCCACCGTCACCTTCCGTGAGTACTACAACCTCCAGGCCGACCCCTACCAGCTGGTCAACCTCCTGGCCGATGGCGTCCCCGCGAACGACCCCGACACCGCGCCCCTGTCCCAAGCTCTGCGAGCGGCCAGACAGTGCGCCGGGACGAGCTGCCCGTAGCCTTGCCGAGCGCCGGCCCAGTTCCAGGCGACGACCTCGACCTGGCCTCCTTCGACCCCGCCCGCCTCGACCCGGCCCGCGACGCCGAGGTCGCCCTGACCTCCACCTCGTCTGCCGCCGCACCCCCGCCGGGTCACCGTCGATCACTACCGTCAGCGTGTCCGGGACAGGCGCATCGCCGACCGCTGGCCCGGGGTCGAGGTGCTGCTGTAACGCCGAAGGACGGAACGCCCGGGCATGGGAACGCCCGGCGCCGGAGGGGGAGCGTAGGCCACGGGCGGATATGGTGCTGGTCGTTGTCCACAGGCCACAGCCAGGACGGTTGGGGAGCCACGACCAGGTAACTCGAAGAGCCACGACCACGGGAGGTGGAGATGAGCGACCAGGAATCACATGCCGGGGGTGAGCAGGAGCAGCGGCCGGCTGGTGGGGTCGAGAGTGAGGAAGAGCAGGAGGTCGCGCAGGGGGAGAAGGCCCGCGAGCGGGAGCGGGAGGTGAAGTCCTCCGAGGCCGAGCGGAGCGACGAGGGCGGCGCGACCGGCGGCTGAGCGCACCCGCTGCGCGCGGAGGCGCTAGGGCCCGGTTGGTGCGGTGCTCAGGGAGAAGGTGGCGCCCTGGGGATCGGCGAGGATGCCGGTGCGGCCGGTGGGGGCGTCGAAGGGCGGGACCAGGATCTTGGCGCCGAGGTTGGTGGCCTTGGTGGTGGTGGTGTCGGCGTGGGTGACCCAGAAGTCGATGCTCCAGTGGGGTGGGGGGTCGCCGGGGTCCTCGGGGAGCATCACGCCGACGACGTCGGCGGGGACCGGCTGGCCGGGTTCGCCGCCCTTGAAGCCGGGGAGGCGCCACATGGTGGCGGTGAACCCGCCGAAGTCCATGGCGTCGGCCTGCCAGCCGAACAGGGAGCCGTAGAACGCCGCGGCGCTGTCGGGGTCGGGGGTGGCGAGGGTGCTCATGGCCCACGCTCCCGGCTGGTTGACGACCTGGGCGCCCCGCAGCCGGCCCGGTTCGAAGGCGCAGAACACGGCCCCGGCCGGGTCGGCCAGGACGGCCAGGCGGCCGGCGTCGGGCAGGTCGAACGGGGCCGCGAGCACGCTCCCGCCGGCCTCGGCGGCCTGGGTGGCGGTGGCGTCGGCGCTGTCGACCCAGATGTAGGTGCCCCAGGCGGGGACGTCCGGGGCCTGGCCGCCGCGGCCGGAGCCGACGGCGGCGACGGCGCGGCCGCCGAGGGTGCAGACGTAGTACCGGCCGGGCCCGTCGGGCGGCATGATGTCGGCCGCCTCCCAGCCGAACACCTCGGTGTAGAAGGCGACCCCGGCCTCGGGGTCGGGAAGGACGGCCGCGACCCAGCAGGGGACGCCGGCCTGGAACCCGTCGCGTTCGCTCACGGTCTGGTCTCCTCGGCGAGGTCAGGCGGACAGCTCGCGCTCCAGCGGGGTGCGGAAGCGTGGGGTGATCCGGATCGGGCCGAGCCAGTCGGCCAGGCGGGCCGCCTCGGCCTCGACGGCCGCGGCCGCGTCGGCGCCGACGTCCTCGAGCAGGCGCAGGACGATCTCCCCGCTCGCCCGCTGGGCCCAGCCGCCGACGACGCGGCCGTCCCACCAGATGGCCGGACCGGCGTTGCCGTTGCGGTCGAACAGCACCTGGCGGTGCGGGCCGAGGTAGAAGTCGCGGCCGGCCCAGCCCATGGTCGTCGGGTCGAGCGAGGGCAGCAGGGCCACCCACGGCTGGGGCGCCGGCACCGGGTCGAGGTCGTCGGCCAGGGCCAGCCCGGGGGTGCCGTCCAGGTCGACCTCGACCGCGCCGGCCTCGGCGACGGCCCGGCGGACCTGGCCCATGGGCAGCCCGGTCCACCACTTCACGTCGGCGATCGTGGCCGGCCCGAACCCCCGGAGCCAGCGGCCGACCAGCTCGACCTGGGCCTCCTGGAGCGACCAGGCGGGAACGCCGTCGGGCAGCCAGGCCTCCACCAGCGACCAGCGGTACTGGCCGCTGACCCAGGAACCGCGGGGGCGGCCGCGGACGATCCGGCCCTCGGCGGCCAGCAGCAGCAGGATGCGCGAGACCACGCTCTGGCGGCCCTCGTACGACTTGCCCTCGGCGAGCACGATCTGCTGAGCGAGGCGCAGGTCGTCCCTGGCGAGCTCGGCGGCGGTGGCCCCACCGCCCCGGGCCTCCAGCGCCTTGACCGCGACCTTCTCCACCTCCTCGACCCAGGTGGGCGGGTCCTCGGCCAGCCCGGCCCGGGCGACCAGGTCGACCAGCAGGCGCCGCTGCTGCACCGCGATGGCGTCGGTGCAGGCGGCCTGCACCACCCCCATCAGCTCGACTGGCTCGACAAACATGGTCCGGCGCATGCCAAGGAGCCGCACCAGCACCCGGTCCTCGTACAGGGCCTGCTCGACGGCCGCGACCTGGGGGTCGCGCATCCGGGCCCGGGCGGCCAGGTAGACGGTCGCCGGGTCGGTGGCGTGCAGGCCGACCAGGTCGCGGGCGGCCTCGACCACGCCCGCCTTGGCCGTGTCGGCCAGGTGGTGGCGCAGGCCGAGCCGGGCCCGGCGCTCCTCGACCCCGAACCTTCGCATCCGGGTACTACAGCAGCCGCCCCCGGCAGCCGACAACCTTGCGACGGGTCCGGTGTCACCGAAATGACAGCATCTGCGTAGATCAGCATGGAACCTGGACCCCTGCTGTGGCGTCTTCTTAGGTACATGCCTACGTCGCTGGGCGGTGGTGGAAATGAGCGGAACGGGGTCGGGGGCCGCGGCGGCCAGTGATCGAGCGGGGATCCCGCCACGGCTGGTCGCCGTCCCAGGCGGCGGGAACGGGCGGCCGGGAGCGCGCCCGGCCCGGGTGGTGGTCTTCCTCGGGGTCGCCGACGACGGCCGTAGCCGCATCGCCGCCGCCCTGCTCGCCCACCGCTCCAAGGGCCGCGTGCGGGCCGTCTCGGCCAGCCCGGCCACCGTCGACCCCGACCCGGCGGTCGCCGCCTCCCTGGCCGAGCTGGGCGTCGACCTGGGCCGGCTCGTCTCCGAGCGGCCGTCGGCGGCGCTGCTCGACGGGGCCGAGCTGGTCGTCGTCATGGGCTACGGCCAGGACAACCTCACCGAGGGCCGGCGGACCGAGGACTGGTGCATCGACGACCCGAGGGGCAAAGGCCCCGACGCGGTCCGCTGCATCCGCGACGCCATCGACCGCCGCGTCCAGCGCCTGCTGATCCGCATAGGCGTGGCCCTCCCCACCCGCCCCCGCTGACACCCGGCCCGGCGCCAGCCGGGTCCCGCGGCCCGGCGGGGGAGTTGCCGGCGCTCCCGAGCGACGGGAAGGCTGGGGGCGGATGACCGCCCGTGCACCCTCCCCGCCGGCGGCGCCCGCCCGCGCCGGGCTGCGCCGCGAGCTCGCCGAGGGGCTCGGTTCGTGCTCGGCCGGCCCGAGCTGCGCGCGATCACCGCCTGCACCGCCCTGACCAACCTGCTCTGGGCGGCCGCCGGGACGGTGCACCGGTTCCTGGTCTTCGGTGGCCTGGGCGACCGGCCGCCGAGCTGGGCGGTGGCCGGGCCTACCCTGGCCGTCGCGGCGATGTTCCAGCCGGCCCGGCGACGGGTCCAAGCGGTGGTCGACCGCCGCTTCAACCGCCGTCGCTACGACGCCGCCCGGACCGTCGAGGCGTTCGTGGCCCGCCTGCGCGACCAGGTCGACCTGGACGCCCCTGCACACCGAGCTGCTCGAGGTGGTCGCCGAGACCGTACAGCCCACCCGGGCCTCGCTGTGGCTGCGGGGCCGACTCCGGTAGCGCCGGCGAGCAAACTTCGCCCGGGCCGACGAGAATGTCGGCCATGCGCCGAACCCTCCGCGGCCCTGCCGCGCTCCTCGTGCTCGCCGTGGCGGCCGCCGCCTGCTCCGGCGGCGACCCCGACCCGCAGGCCGCGCCGACGACCAGCGTCAGCTCGACCACGCTGCTGCCCTCGACCACCGAGGCGCCCTCGACCACGGCCGCGCCCCAGGCCGCCTCCAGCGCCCAGTTCCGGGCGGCCAAGGTCCGGCTGGTCAGGGTGGCCCAGCTGGCCCAGCCGGTGGCCATGGCCATCCGGCCGGGGGAGCGCACCCTGTACGTGGTCGAGCAGGTGGGGAGGGTGCGGGCGATCCGCGGCGGCCGGCTCGACCCGACCCCGGTCCTGGACATCTCCGACAAGGTCACCGCCGGCGGGGAGCAGGGGCTGCTCGGTCTGGCGTTCTCGCCCAACGGCCGCTACCTGTACCTCCACTACACCGACCGGTCGGGCGACCACCAGGTCTCCGAGCTGGCCATGCAGGGCCAGCGGGCCGACCCGGGCTCCGAGCGCTCGGTGCTCCAGATCGACGACCCGTTCGGCAACCACAACGGCGGCCAGCTCGCCTTCGGCCCCGACCGGCGGCTGTACCTGGCCTTCGGGGACGGCGGAGGCGGCGGCGACCCCGAGGGCAACGGCCAGTCGCTGGGCAGCCTGCTCGGCAAGATCCTCCGGATCGACCCGCGGCCGGGCGGGGGGCGGCCCTACCGCGTCCCGTCCGACAACCCGTTCGTGGACCGCGAGGGCGCCCGCCCCGAGATCTGGGCCTACGGGCTGCGCAACCCGTGGCGCTTCTCGTTCGACGCCGCCACCGGCGACCTGTGGATCGGCGACGTCGGCCAGAACGCCTACGAGGAGGTCGACTACGAGCCGGCCGGGTCGGGTGGCCGCAACTACGGCTGGAACCGCCGCGAGGGCCGCCACGCCTACAACGGCGGCGAGCGGCCCCCCGGCGCCGTCGACCCGGTGATCGAGTACGGCCGGGCCGGCGGGGCATGCACCGTGATCGGCGGCTTCGTCTACCGCGGCCGGCGCATCGGCGGCCTGCGCGGCGCCTACCTCTACGGCGACTACTGCGCCGGCTGGGTCCGGGCGGCCCGGGTCCGCGACGGCAAGGTCGCCGAGCAGCGTGACCTCGGCCTGAGCGTCCCCGGCCTGAGCTCCTTCGGCGTCGACGCCAGCGGCGAGCTCTACGCTCTCTCCCTCGGGGGCGAGGTCTACCGCCTGGCCGCCGCCTGACCGTTCTCGGACAGGAGCAGGGCCGCGCCCATGGCCCCGGCGTAGTCGCCGAGCTCGCCCAGGCGGACCGCCACCTGGGAGGGGGCCAGGAACAGGTGGGGGATCATGGCCGTCTCGATGCGGCGGACGAACGGCTCGCCGAGCTTGTCGCCGAGGCCGCCGCCGATCAGGACGGCCTGGACGTCGACCAGGTTGACGGCCGAGGCGATGGCGGCGCCGAGGGCCTCGACGGCCCGGTCGATCAGCTCGTGGGCCAGGGGGTCGCCGGCGTCGAGGGCGGCCTTCCAGACGCCGCTGCTCATGCGGGGGCGGCGCAGGCGCTGCTGGATGGCCAGCAGCTCGGTGGGGCGGCCGGCGGCGGCGGCGGCGCGGGCGGCCCGCTCCAGGGCGATCCGGCCGGCGTAGGCCTCCATGCAGCCGCGGCGGCCGCAGGGGCAGAGCTCGCCGCCGTCGACCACGACCACGTGGCCGATCTCGCCGGCGGCGCCGTGGGCGCCGGCCCGCAGCTGGCCTCCCAGCACCAGGGCGCCGCCGACCCCGGAGCCGGCGAACACGACCAGGAGGTCGTCGTAGCCGCGGCCGGCGCCGAGGCGGTGCTCGGCCAGGGTGGCCACGACCACGTCGTTGTCGACCACCACCCGCTTGATCCCGAGGGTGCTGGCGACCATCGCCCCCAGCGGCACCGGCTGCCCGAAGCCGGGGAGGTTGGCCGCCCCGAACAGGTCGCCGGTGGCCTGGTCGACCCGCCCCGGCGAGCCGATCCCGACCCCGGCCAGCTTGCTCACCGGCACCTTGGCGCTCTTGGCGGCCGCCTTGACCACCCCGGCGATCTCGGCCACGACGGCCGCCGGCCCGCCCTCCACCGGGGTCTTGCCCCTGGCCTCACCGAGTCTGGTGCCGTCGTCGGCCACGATCACGCCTTGGACCTTGGTCCCGCCGAGGTCCACCCCTGCCGTATGCATGACCCGGATGATGCCAGCATCCTCCGAAAGGTGGAGAGCGGAATCGGCGTCGTGGCCGACGAATCCGCTTGCGCGGTCGCGTAGGCTCGCGACGAAAGCAAGCAAAGACGAGGAAGAGAGAAGGGGAGCCATCCCATGTCAGCTGCCACCGTGCCCGGCGACACCACCGAGACGCTGGCCGCGCGGGCCGTCCAGGCGACCAAGATCTACGGCCAGGGCCAGACCGAGGTCCGCGCGCTCGACAACGTCTCGGTCGAGTTCCCGAGCGGCCGCTTCACCGCCATCATGGGCCCGTCCGGTTCCGGCAAGTCGACCTTGATGCATTGTCTGGCCGGGCTGGACCGGATCACCTCCGGGCAGATCTTCATCGGCGACGTCGAGCTCAGCAAGCTGTCCGAGAAGCAGCTGACCCTGCTCCGCCGGGACAAGGTCGGCTTCGTGTTCCAGGCCTTCAACCTGCTCCCGACCCTGACCGCGGCCGAGAACGTCGAGCTGCCCCTGGCCATCGCCGGCCGCAAGCCCGACCGGGCCTGGGTCGACCGGGTGATCGACGCCGTCGGGTTGCGTGAGCGGCTGAGCCACAAGCCGGCCGAGCTGTCCGGCGGCCAGCAGCAGCGGGTGGCCGCGGCCCGGGCGCTGGCCTCCAAGCCGGCGATCGTGTTCGCCGACGAGCCCACCGGCAACCTCGACTCGGCCTCCGGCACCGAGCTGCTCGGCTTCATGCGCCGCTCGGTCGACGAGTACGGCCAGACCATCGTGATGGTCACCCACGACCCGAACTCGGCCGCCTTCTCCGACCACGTGCTGTTCCTGGTCGACGGCCGCATCGTCGACGAGATGGCCAACCCGACCGCCGAGAAGGTGCTCGACCTGATGAAGAAGCTGGGAGGCTGACGGCGGCAATGGGCAAGGCAACGCTCAAGGGCCTCATGGCCCACAAGCTCCGGCTGGCCGCGACCGCCCTGGCCATCGTGCTCGGGGTCAGCTTCGTGTCCGGCACCTACGTGCTCACCGATACCATCACGGCCAGCTTCGACTCCCTGTTCAAGCAGGTCACCCAGGGCATCGACGTCGCCGTCCGCTCCGAGGAGACCTTCGGCGGCTTCGAGACCGGCGAGGTCCGCGACCCCATGCCGGCCTCCCTCCTGGAGCGGGTCAAGGCCGTGGACGGGGTCAGGGTGGCCGAGGGCAACGTCACCGGCTACGCCCAGCTCGTCGGCAAGGACGGCAAGGCGGTGACCACCGGCGGCGCGCCCAGCCTCGGCGTGTCGTTCAACCAGGACACCCAGTTCACGGCCGGCTCGACCGTCCGCTCCGGGCGCCTGCCGAGCGGGCCGACCGAGATGGCCATCGACGCCAAGACGGCTGAGGACACCGGCTACCAGGTCGGTGACCGGGCCAAGGTGCTGTTCCAGGGCCCGGCCCGGGACTTCACGGTCAGCGGCGTCATCGGCTTCGGCGAGGCCGACAACCTCGGCGGGGCCCGCCTGGTCGGCTTCGACCTGGCCACCGCCCAGGAGGTGATGAACCGCGAGGGCCGCTTCGATGAGATCGACGTCGCCGCCGAGCCCGGCGTCACCCCCGAGCAGCTGCGCGACCGCATCCGGGCCGCCGTCGACCCCCGCTACGAGGTGCTCACCGGTGAGGAGCTGGCCGCCGACCAGGCCGCCGCCATCAACGACACCATCGGGCGGTTCCTGGGCACGGCGCTGCTGGCCTTCGCCTTCGTGGCCCTGCTGGTGGGCGCGTTCCTGATCTTCAACACCTTCACCATCATCGTCGCCCAGCGCACCCGCGAGCTGGCCCTGCTGCGCTGCCTGGGGGCCAGCCGCCGCCAGGTGATGAACTCGGTGCTGGTCGAGTCGCTGATCGTCGCGATCGTCGCCTCGCTGGTCGGCCTCGGCCTCGGGGTGCTGATCGCCGGCGGCCTGCGCGCCCTGCTGAGCACCTTCCTCGGCGCCGACATCCCCGCCACCGGCATCCAGTTCCAGCTCCGCACGGTGATCGTGTCGCTGCTGGTCGGCATCGTCGTCACCGTCCTGGCGGCGGTGCTGCCGGCCCGCAAGGCGACCCGGGTGCCGCCGGTCGCCGCCCTCCAGCCCGAGACGGCGTTCGCCCCCACGGGCTTCCGCATGCGCCGGATCGTCCTCGGCGTGCTGGTCACCGCCATCGGGGTGGCCCTGCTGCTGGCTGGCCTGTTCCGCTCCGAGGGCAACCAGCTGGTCAACGTCGCCTCGGGTGCGGTGGTGGTGTTCTTCGGCGTGGCCGTCCTGAGCCCGCTGATCGCGCGTCCGCTGGCCCGGGTCATCGGCTGGCCGTTCGCCAAGGCGTTCCGGCTGCCGGGGAACCTGGCCCGGGAGAACGCCATGCGTAACCCGCGGCGGACCGCCTCGACCGCGGCCGCCCTGATGATCGGGCTGGCCCTGGTGTCCTTCGTCAGCATCTTCGCCGCCTCGATCAAGGCCTCGACCACCGCGATCCTGGAGGACAGCGTCTCGGCCGACTACATCCTGATGAACGACAACTTCCAGCCGTTCAGCCCCGAGGCCGCCGAGCGTCTGGCCGAGCAGCCGCAGCTGGCGGCGGTGGCCGGGATGCGCTTCGGCCCCTGGAAGCTCAACGGGGCCGGCAAGTCCCTCGCCGGCGTCGACCCGGTCGCCTACCAGCAGGTCGTCCGCACCGAGGTCACCTCGGGCAACTTCGGCGACCTGACCTCGGGCGGCCTGGCCGTGAAGGACACCGTGGCCGAGGCCAACGGCTGGACGGTGGGCGAGAACGTGGCCATGGAGTTCCCCCGCGCCGGGGTCGAGCAGGTGCCGGTCAAGGCGCTGTACAAGGACAACAGCCTCAACGGCGACTTCCTGCTCGGCCTGACCACCTACGAGCGCGCCTACGCCGACCAGGCCGACAGCCAGATCCTGGTCAAGGCCGCCCCCGGGGTCGCCCCGGCCGACTCGCGGGCCGCGGTCGACCGGGTCATGGCCGCCTTCCCGAACGTCACCGTCCGCGACCAGGCCGAGTTCCGCGACGAGCAGGCCAGGCAGATCGACCAGATCATCAACCTGTTCTACTCGCTGCTCGGGCTGGCCATCCTGATCGCCCTGTTCGGCATCGTGAACACGCTCGGCCTCTCGATCTTCGAGCGCATCCGCGAGCTCGGCCTGCTCCGGGCGGTCGGGGCGACCCGCCGCCAGCTGCGCTCGATGATCCGCTGGGAGGCGGTGATCATCGCCGTCCTCGGGGCCGTGCTCGGGCTGGCCGTGGGCGTGTTCTTCGGCTGGACGATCGTGCGGGCCCTGTCCAGCCAGGGCATCAGCGAGTTCACCGTGCCGGGTGGGCAGCTGGTCGGGTTCGTGCTCGCCGCCGCCATCGCCGGCATCCTGGCCGCCGTCCTGCCCGGGCGCCGGGCGGCCAGGATCGACGTGCTCCGGGCGATCACCACGGAGTAGCGTTCGGAGGTATGCGAAGGGAGTACACCAGGGAGGCGCTGACCGAGGCCGACGTCGACGCCGACCCGGTGGCCCAGTTCCGGCGCTGGTTCGAGCAGGCCGAGGAGGCCGGCCTGCTCGAGCCGACCGCCATGACCCTGGCCACCGCGACCCCGGATGGCCGGCCGTCGGCCCGCATGGTGCTGCTGCGCGGGTTCGACGAGCGCGGCTTCTGCTTCTACACCAACTACGAGAGTCGCAAGGGGGCCGAGCTGGCCGCCAACCCGCGGGCGGCGCTGGTGTTCTGGTGGGGCGAGCTGGAGCGCCAGGTCCGGATCGAGGGCCCGGTCGGGCCCACCACCCGCCAGGAGAGCGAGGCCTACTTCCACTCCCGCCCGCCCGGCAGCCAGCTGAGCGCGGCCGCCTCGCCCCAGAGCCGGGTGATCGACGGCCGGGCCGCCCTGGAGCGGCGGGTCGCCGAGCTGGCCGCCGGCCACCAGGACGGCCAGGTGCCCCTGCCCGACTTCTGGGGCGGCTTCCGTCTGGCCCACGAGGTGGTCGAGTTCTGGCAGGGCCGCCCCAACCGCCTGCACGACCGGCTCCGCTACCGCCGGGCCGGTGACAGCTGGAAGATCGAGCGCCTAGCCCCCTGACACAATGGGCATAGGTGCAGGACCACCCATTGAGCGACGGAGGTCTGGCCGATGGCATCCCCCGGCGGCGTCGAGGTCCACGGGCCGGCACGCGACAAGTACCCGGACGTCCTGAGCGACGAGGCCCTCGGGCTGGTGGCCGAGCTCCAGCGGGAGCTGGGCCCGCCCCGGGAGGCGCTGCTGGCAGGGCGGGGCGACCGCCAGGCCAGCTTCGATGCCGGCGAGCTGCCCGACTTCCTCCCCGAGACGGCGTCGGTGCGCGCGGGCGACTGGCGGGTGGCGCCGGTGGAGCGCCTCGCCGACCGGCGGGTCGAGATCACCGGCCCGACCGACCGCAAGATGCTGATCAACGCCCTCAACTCCGGGGCCAGGGTGTTCATGGCCGACTTCGAGGACGCCAACTCCCCGACCTGGGAGAACATGTTCGGCGGCCAGCAGAACCTGATCGACGCCATCGAGGGCACGATCAGCTTCGAGAGCCCCGACGGCCGCCGGTACCGCCTGAACGAGGAGACCGCGACCCTGATGCCGCGGCCGCGGGGCTGGCACCTGCCCGAGAAGCACATCACCGTGGACGGGCGGCCGGTCTCGGCCAGCCTGGCCGACTTCGGGCTGTTCATGTTCCACGGGGCCCGGCGGCTGCTCGAGCGGGACGAGGGCGTCTTCCTGTACCTGCCCAAGCTGGAGAGCCACCTGGAGGCGCGGCTGTGGAACGACGCCTTCCAGCTGGCCTCGGACCGCCTCGGCATCCCGCGCGGCACCATCAAGGCGACGGTGCTGATCGAGACGATCACCGCCGCCTTCGAGATGGACGAGATCCTGTACGAGCTGCGCGACCACTCGGCCGGGCTGAACGCCGGCCGCTGGGACTACATGTTCTCGGTCATCAAGAAGTTCCGGAACCGGCCCGAGTTCACCCTGCCCGACCGCAACAAGGTCACCATGACGGTGCCGTTCATGCGCGCCTACACCCAGCTTCTGGTCAAGACCTGCCACCGCCGGGGGGCGTTCGCCATGGGCGGCATGTCGGCCTTCATCCCCAGCCGCAAGCGGCCCGAGATCAACGAGCAGGCCGTGGCCAAGGTCCGCGAGGACAAGCAGCGCGAGGCCGGCGACGGCTTCGACGGCACCTGGGTCGCCCACCCCGACCTGGTCCCGGTGGCCATGGAGGTGTTCGACGCCGTGCTGGGGGAGCGGCCCAACCAGATCGGGCGCCAGCGCGACGACGTCCAGGTCGGCCAGGCCGAGCTGCTCGACATCGCCTCCACCCCCGGGGAGGCGACCGAGGAGGGCCTGCGCAACAACGTCAACGTCGGTATCCAGTACATCTCCTCCTGGCTGCGCGGCCAGGGCGCGGCCCCGATCTTCAACCTCATGGAGGACGCGGCCACGGCCGAGATCTCCCGCAGCCAGGTCTGGCAGTGGGTCCACAACAGCGTCAAGCTGGCCGAGGGCCAGACGGTCACCGCCGACCTGGTCCGCCAGACCGCCACCGAGGAGCTGGAGAAGATCCGCGAGCAGGTCGGGGACGACTTCTTCTACTCCCAGGGCCGCCCCGACCAGTCACGGGCCCTGTTCGAGCAGGTCGCCCTGGCCGACGAGTTCATCGAGTTCCTGACCATCCCCGCCTACGAGCAGCTGGACTGACCTCCCACAGGAGGGCGAGATGGACCGGGAAGCCCTCATCCGCCGGCTGGAGACGATCACCGGCCCCCAGGGGGTGATCTCCGAGCGCAACCAGCTGCGCACCTACGAGTGCGACGGCCTGGCCAACTTCCGGGTCATTCCCAGCGTGGTCGTGCTCCCGGAGACGGCCGAGCAGGCCCAGGGGGCAGTGCGGGCCTGCTTCGAGGCCGGGGTGCCGTTCGTGGCCCGCGGGTCGGGCACCGGCCTGTCCGGCGGGGCCCTGCCGGTGTCGGACGGGGTGCTGATCGTGCTCGCCCGGATGCGCCGCATCCTCGAGGTCGACCTGGACAACCAGCGGGCCGTGGTCGAGCCGGGGGTGCTGAACCTCCAGGTCACCAAAGAGGTGGCCGGCGACGGCTTCTACTATGCCCCCGACCCCTCCAGCCAGCAGGTCTGCTCCATCGGCGGCAACGTGGCCGAGAACTCGGGCGGCGCCCACTGCCTCAAGTACGGGTTCACCACCAACCACGTCACCGGCCTCGAGGTCGTCCTGCCTGACGGCGAGCTGGTCCACCTGGGGGGCGGCAAGGCGCCCGACCCGCCGGGCTACGACCTGCTCGGCGCCTTCGTGGGCAGCGAGGGCACCCTCGGCATCGCCACCAAGGTGACCCTGCGGCTGCTGCGCAAGCCCGAGGCGGTCCGGACTCTGCTGGCCGCCTTCGAGAGCACCGACCACGCCGGCGACGCCGTGTCGAAGATCATCGGGGCCGGGATCGTCCCGGCGGCCATCGAGATGATGGACGCCCTGGCCATGGAGGCGGCCGAGGCGGCCGTGCACGTCAACTACCCCGAGGGGGCCGGGGCGGTGCTGGTGGTGGAGCTGGACGGGCCCGAGGCCGAGGTCGCCCACCAGTTCGACGAGGTTGAGCGACTCTGCCAGGAGGCCGGCTCGACCACCATCCAGATCGCCGAGGACGAGGACCAGCGGGCCCTGTTCTGGAAGGGCCGCAAGTCGGCCTTTGCCGCCGTCGGGCGGATCAGCCCCGACTACTACGTCCAGGACGGGGTCATCCCCCGGACCGCCCTGCCCGGGGTCCTGCGCCGGATCAGCGAGCTGGCCGACGAGCGCGGGCTGCGGGTGGCGAACGTCTTCCACGCCGGGGACGGCAACCTGCACCCGCTGGTGCTCTACGACGGCGACGTCGAGGGCCAGGAGCAGCGGGCCGAGGAGCTGGCGGCCGAGATCCTGTACGCCTGCCTCGACGAGGGCGGCTCGATCACCGGCGAGCACGGCGTCGGCTTCGACAAGAAGCACTACCTGCCCAAGCAGTTCAGCGCCGCCGACCTGGACGCCATGCAGCTGGTGCGCTGCGCCTTCGACCCCGACGGCCGGGCCAACCCGGGCAAGGTGTTCCCGACCCCGCGGCTGTGCGGCGAGCGGCCCGGCCCGCGCCGGGTCCACCCGGTCGAGCAGGCCGGCCTGGCGGAGGTGTTCTGAGGGTGGGCACCACGGAGCTGGAGCGCGGCGGCCTGGTCCAGCCGGCCCCGCCGGGCACGGCCGTCGACGGGGTGCCGGTGGCGATGGTGGCCCGTCCCGGGTCGGTGGAGGAGGCCAGCCAGGTGCTGCGGGCCGCGGCCGCCGACGGCCTGGCCGTCGTCGTCGCCGGCGGCGGCAGCAAGCTCGGGCTGGGCAACCCCCCGGAGCGGGCCGACCTGCTGGTGTCCACCGAGCGGCTCGACCAGGTGCTGGAGCACGCCGCCGGCGACCTGGTCGTGCGGGCCCAGGCCGGGGTCCGGCTGGCCGACCTCCAGCAGCACCTGGCCCCGGCCGGCCAGTGGCTGGCCCTCGACCCGCCCGAGCCCCGCGCCACCGTCGGCGGGGTGGTCGCGGCCAACGCCTTCGGGCCCCGGCGGCTCCGCTACGGCACCGTCCGCGACCTGATCATCGGCATCACTGTGGTGCTGGCCGACGGCACCGTCGCCCACGCCGGCGGCAAGGTGGTCAAGAACGTCGCCGGCTACGACCTGGCCAAGCTGTTCTGCGGGTCGCTCGGCACCCTGGGCATGATCGCCGAGGTCATCTTCCGCCTGCACCCGTTGCCGACGGCCGCGGCCGTGGTCACCCTCGATGTGGAGGAGCCCGCCCAGGCCGGCCGGGCGGTGCAGCGGCTGGGACGCTCCGCGCTGGAGCCGAGCGCCGTCGAGCTGGTGGTGGACGAGTGGGGCTGGCCGGGCCGGCTCACGGTGGTGTTCGAGGGCATCCAGCCGGGCGTGGAGGCCCAGGCGGCCGCCGCCGCCGAACTGCTCGGCCAGGTGGGGGAGGCGGCCGTGGCCGGGCCGGGGCAGACCGACGCCGCCCTGAGCCAGCTCGGCGCGCGCCCGTTCGAGAAGGCCGAGGTCGCCCTCAAGGCCGCGTTCCCGCCGGCCGAGCTGCCGGAAGTCCTGACCGAGGTGCTGGGCGGCGACCGGCGCAGCTGGGAGCGGCGCTGGATAGGGTCGGGCAGCGCCCACGCCGCGACCGGCGTCCTCTGGATGACCAGCGGCTTCCGTCAGGGAGACCTCCTGGCCGACGGCCCCGAGGTCGCGTATGTGGCCCGAGCGGTCACCGACGTCAGGGAGCGGCTGGCTCCCTGGGGAGGCAGCCTGGTCGTGGTCAAGGCCCCGCCGCACCTCAAGCGGCAGGTCGACGTCTGGGGTCCGCCCGGCGACGCCCTCGGGCTGATGCGCCGGGTCAAGGAGCGGTTCGACCCGGACCGCCGGATGAGCCCCGGCCGGTTCGTGGGAGGTATCTGATGACCGAGCAGACCGGAACCGGACCCGAGCCGGCCCACGAGCGGGCGTCGGCGACCCAGATCGGGGCCAGGGGGCCGGAGGGGCTGCCCGACGAGGTCGGGGCCGACCCCGGCCAGGCGGACCGGGCCACCGAAGGGGCCGGGCGGCCCGAGGCCGGGGTGGCCGTGCTGCCCGCCTTCGACGACCACCACCCGCCCGAGCAGGAGCTGATCGACGACTGCGTCCACTGCGGCTTCTGCCTGCCCACCTGCCCGACCTACGTGCTCTGGGGCGAGGAGATGGACTCGCCCCGGGGCCGCATCTATCTGAT
The DNA here is from genome assembly GCA_030146615.1 of Actinomycetes bacterium. Lineage (GTDB taxonomy): Bacteria > Actinomycetota > CALGFH01 > CALGFH01 > CALGFH01 > CALGFH01. The sequence goes on along the minus strand of JASLBL010000245.1, from coordinate 17,499 downwards.
GGAGATCGGGCGCCAGGGCGAGGCCATGAACGACGAGATGGTCCGCCACTTCGACCAGTGCCTCGGCTGCATGGCCTGCGTCACCGCCTGCCCGTCGGGGGTCCAGTACGGCAAGCTGATCGAGGCCACCCGCCAGCAGGTCGAGCGCCGCTACCCCCGCTCCCGCGGCGACCGGGCCTTCCGGGCCCTGATCTTCCGGCTGTTCCCCTACCCGCGGCGGCTGCGCCTGCTCCGCGGGCCCCTGCGCCTCTACCAGCGTTCCCGCCTCGGCGCCCTGGCCAGGAGGGCCGGGCTGCTCGACCGGCTGCCCCGGCGCCTGTCGGCCATGGAGCGGCTCACCCCGAGGCTCGGGCGCCTGGAGCCGGTGCCCGAGGTCACCCCGCCGGCCGGCCCGCGACGGCGGCGGGTCGGGATGCTGACCGGGTGCGTCCAGCGGGTCTTCTTCCCCGAGGTCAACACGGCCACCGCCCGGGTCCTGGCCGCCGACGGCTGCGAGGTCGTGGCCCCGGCCGGCCAGGGCTGCTGCGGCGCCCTCAGCCTGCATGCCGGCCGGGAGGCCGAGGCCCAGGCGTTCGCCAGGGCGGCCATCGACACCTTCGACGCCGCCGGGGTCGACCAGGTGGTGGTCAACGCGGCCGGCTGCGGCTCGGCCATGAAGGAGTACGGCCACCTGCTCCGCGACGACGCGGCCTACGCCGAGCGGGCCAAGGCGTTCTCGGAACGGGTCCGCGACCTGTCCGAGCTGCTGGTCGAGCTCGGCCCGGTGGCCCCCCGGCATCCGCTGCCGATCAAGGTCGCCTGGCACGACGCCTGCCACCTGGGCCACGCCCAGGGCATCCGCTCCCAGCCCCGCTCGGCCCTGCGGGCCATCCCCGGCCTGGAGCTGCGCGAGATCGCCGAGGCCGAGATCTGCTGCGGCTCGGCCGGCATCTACAACCTGGTCGAGCCCGAGCCCGCGGCCGAACTGGGCGACCGCAAGGCCGCCAACGTGCTCGCCACCGGGGCCGACCTGCTGGTCACCTCCAACCCCGGCTGCCTGCTCCAGCTCGGCAACGCCCTCGAGCGCCGCGGCCGCCGCCTGGCCATGGCCCACGTCGCCGAGGTCCTGGACGCCGCCGTCCGCGGCGCAACCCCCGCCTCGCTCCTTGAACGGCGGTAGTCAGCGGCGCAACCCCCGCCTCGCTCCTTGAACGGCGGTAGTCAGCGGCGCCCAGCCGAGCTCGCTGCTGGACCGCTAGAGCAGGCGCAGCCGCCTGGCCACGGCCAGGAGGACGCCGAGGACGGCGCCGAAGGTGAGGTGGCCGACGAGCCCGCGCAGGTGGCTCTCGGCCGGGTAGGCCTGGGGCGGCGGGGTGAAGAACAGGCTGTTGGCCAGCTCGTCGACCAGCAGGAACCCGCCCATGCCGGCGGCCAGCCCGGCGGCCAGGGGCGGGTTCCCGCGCCGGGTGAGGGCGGCCGCGGCCACCCCGTAGCCCTGCCCCAGACACTGGTGCAGGGCGGTGGCGATCTGCCCGGCCTGCTCGTCGGTCGGCTCGGCCCCGACCAGGGCGGCCAGCTTCCTGGCCGAGGCCATCGGGGCGCCCTCGGGCAGCAGCTGGTTCTCGCGCTCCTTGGAGGCGTCGCTCTGGCGCCCGTAGAACCAGGTGGTGGCCTTGTCCATGACCTGGCTGGCCGCATAGCCGGCGGCGGCGCCGACGAACAGGACCCGGATCGCGCTCTTCATGGCCTCAACTCCTCGGCAGCATGTCGTCGGCCGGCCGCAGCCGCTTCAGGAGCACCACGAAGGTGTAGGTGTCCCAGCCCCCTGGCCCGCCGCCCCGGTCGTAGTGGGTCCGTGGCGTGATCCCGACCGCCTCCCAGCCGTCCTCCCCGAGCCGGTTCAGCTCGGCCAGGAAGGCGGCCATCGACCGGTCCTCGGTCTGCTCGCCCCACTCCTGCACGTACTCGCGGATGGCGTACTCCCACATGGGCGAGACGCTATCAGCTCATCAGCGCCAGGACGGTGACGATGAGCAGAACGCGCCGACCCATACGTCCCTCCGCTGAAGCTAGGTCCGAGACCGCTCGGAGATCCCATCTCGCCGCGGGCGGCACCCATACGGTGATCGGCGCATCTAGACTGCGGGCATGTCCGAGGCCTTCTTCGTCCCGCTCGCCCCGGACCGGTTCCGGGCCACCGAGCTGACCCAGGGCCCCTGGGGCCCGGGGCTCCAGCACGCCGGGCCGCCGGCGGCCCTGCTCGGCCGGGCGGTGGAGGGCCACTCGGACCGGCCTGGGTTCCAGGTCGCCCGGGTCACCTTCGAGATCCTGCGCCCGCCGCCTATGGCCGAGCTGGCGGTCGCCACCCGGCTGCTACGGGGCGGGCGCAGCGTCGAGCTGGTCGAGGCCAGCCTGCGGGCCGGGGAGGACGAGATCATACGGGCCACCGCCCTACGGATCCGGACAGCCGAGGTCGGCCTGCCCGACGGCCTGGTCCCGGGCCCGCGGCTGCCGGCACCGGCGGCCGGGCGGGTCATGCCGTTCTTCCCGACCGGCCAGGAGGTCGGCTACCACACGGCCATGGAGTTCCGCTTCGTGGCCGGCTCGTTCCTGGAGCTGGGCCCGGCCACGGTGTGGGCACGAATGCGCCACCCACTGGTCGCCGACGAGCTCCCCTCACCCCTCTCCCGGGTGCTGATCGCGGCCGACTCCGGCAACGGGGTCAGCGCCAGCCTCGACTTCCAGCAATGGCGCTTCATCAACCCCGACCTCACCGTCTACCTGCTACGCCCCCCGACCGGCGAGTGGGTCGCCCTGGAGGCGGCGACCACCACCGCCGCCGGCATCGGCCTGGCCGACACCACCCTCCACGACGAGCAGGGACCAATTGGCCGCGCCGCCCAGGCCCTGTTCGTCGATCGACGCTGAGGGGCCGTAGCCGAGGGGCTCTGGACAGCTGCTCGGGCTGTGCTGGGGGTAGGGGCGCTGGGGGCTGTGGACACCCGATCGCCCCCAGGACCCGCCGTCGGCTACCCTCCCGGTAGGGGCTCAGGGGTGCCTCCGGTGGGTGACGCCCGGCGCCGGACGGCTGTCAGGTCGCGGTGCGGCGGCGGAGGGCGAACGCGCTGATCCCGATCCCGCCGAGGAAGGCGGCGACCACGGCGGTGGCCAGGACGAAGGCGGTGACGCCGCCGCTCGGGCCGCCACCACTTGCGGCCGGGGTTGCGGCGGATGGGGCGGCGGCCTGGGCGTTCGGGTCCTCGGTGTCGCGGCCGAGGACGACCAGGACGCCTCGCATTCGGCCTGGGTGGACGGCGCAGCGGTAGCTGTAGCTGCCTGGCGCGTCGGGGGCGGTCAGCTCGGCGCTGGCTCCGGGGTCGATGCTGCCGGTGTCGAGGTCGACGTCGTCCAGGGTCATGGTGTGGGGGGCCTGGCCCCGGTTGGTGACCGTGACCTTGCCGCCGGCCGCCACCGAGGCGTCCTTGGGCTCGAAGGCGAAGTCGACCGCGCCAACGTCGACCTCCCGTGGCCCGGCCGACGCCTGGGCCGGGCCGCCGGCGGCGGCCTCGCCGGTGACCGTCACCGTGCCCTTCATGGCCGCCGGGTGGATCTCGCAGTGGAACTTGAAGGTGCCGGCCTGGTTGAGGGTCACGCTGGCGTTCTTGCCGGCGAAGCGGCCCCCCTGGGCGCCCGGGTCGATGATGCCGGTGTCGAAGGAGCCGTCGTCGGCGGTCAGGGAGTGCGGCTTGCCGCCGACGTTGGCCACCAGCAGGGTGGTCCCGGCGGCCACGGTCAGCTCCGATGGGTCGAAGCGGAGCTTGTCGCCGATCTGTCCCGGGTCGACCGCCTGGACCCGGGCCGTCCTGGCCTCGTCGGCTCCTGGCGCGACGGTCAGGACCCCGTTCATCTTGGCCGGGTTGATACGGCAGAAGTAGAAGTAGGTCCCCGGCGTGCTCAGGGTGACCTCGGCGCTGGCCCCGGGGGCGATCGGCTTGGTGTCGAAGGTGCCGCCCCGGTCGGTGGCCGTGTGGGGCCGCTCGCCATTGTTGGACCAGGTGACCTTGGTCCCGGCCTCGACGGTGAGGCGTCGCGGGGAGAAGTCGAAGTCGACGATCTCGGCCTCCCCGCCGTCCTGGGCGGCGGCCACCGGGGCGGCCACCAGGACCAGGCTGGTCAGTGCGAGCAGGGGCAGGAGGCGGAGCAGGCGGACGGCGCGCATGTCGGCTACCTCGCGGTGGCGTAGTCGGCCACGCTGGTGGCCCAGATGGCGGCGAAGGTCAGGAACAGGCCGCTGCCGATCCACGGCAGGAAGCGGCCCCAGGCCGGCCGTAGCTTGAGCGCGGTGTACTTGGCCGCGAGCAGGCCGAAGACCAGGCTCCCGAACACCGAGTGGAGCAGGACCCGGGTCGGGGAGGTCGGCCCGGCCGGGCCGGCCAGGCACGACAGCGCCACCACGACGGCCAGGGTGACGGTCAGCTTCCCGTTCAGGCGGTGGGTTCGCGAGGCCGCTCCGGTGGAGATGGGCGGCACCGTGCTGGCCTCGTAGAAGCGGGCCGCCAGCAGCACCTGGAGGCCCGCGCAGGCGAAGATCACGGAGGTCAGCAGCACCTTCCAGAGCAGCAGCTGGCCGCCCGTCAGGTCGTTGAGGAGCTCGATGACGTCCACCAGGCCTCCTGGTCAGCCGGTCACGGCGATGTTGGCGGTCATGCTCGGGTGGATGCTGCAGAAGTAGTCGAAGCCCTCGGTGACGGCCAGGCTGAACTGGCGGCCCGGGTCGAGCACGCCCGAGTCGACGCCGCCGGAGCGGGCCGTGACCGTGTGGGGGGCGGTGTCGTCGTTGTCGAAGACGACCGTCGTGCCCCTGGCCACCGTCAGGGTCCCGGGGGCGAAGGCGAGCCCGGCCATCTTCACCGTGCTCCCGCCGGCCGCCGCCTCCGCCGCCGGCAGCGCCCCCTCGGCGGCCGAGGGGGCCGCTGGTGTGTCGTCGCCGGCCTGGTCCCGGACCATGATCACCGGGCCGGCCACCGCCAGGCCGACCATCACCACCACGACCAGGAACCAGACCGGGTTGGGACGCGGTCGATCGGCGGCGCGGCGCATGCGCAGGTTCTACAGGAACCCGAGCAGGGCGGCCAGCCCCGCCAGCAACGCCCAGATCACCAGGGCGATGGCCACCGTGAGCAGGAACCGGTACATCGGGCCGGCTTAGAGGCCGAACAGCTCCTTGATGTTGTCCCACTGGTCGCTGATGGCGATCGCCGAGGCGGTCCCGAACAGCAGCACCGACCAGATCATGGTCGCCGTGCGGAAGCCGTTGATCCGGACCGAGGGCGGCAGCGACCGCTTGTTGATCAGGATCAGCAGGCCCGAGTAGACGAACATCATGAACCCGCCGATGGAGGCGGAGATGATCAGCAGGATCAGCGGCTGCGACTGGATGGTCAGCAGGATGATCGCGCTCCAGACGACCAGCAGCCAGACCAGCAGGAAGTAGATGCGGCTCTCGGTCCAGGTCTCGTTCTCGCGCAGGTAGCTGACCTTGAGCACGTCGGCGACCAGCCGGCAGGTGTAGTCGACGATCCCGAGGGCGGCGGCGAACAGCGAGGTCGCGCCGATGATCCAGAACAGGTAGCCGAACCAGGTCCCGACGGTGTCCTTGAGGACGTTGCCCTCGGCCTCCAGGAAGGTGATGTTGTTCTCGGCCTCGGCGCCGAACACGGTCGAGTAGGCCAGCATCGACATCAGCGCGATGGTGACGATCGTGATGGCCACGAAGCTGACCAGCTGCTCCTTGTTGGCAACGTCCCACCAGCCCTTCCAGCGGGCCAGGTTGGTCTCGTCCTCGCGGAAGGTGTAGCCGGTGCCCGGGGCGGCCTCGGGCTCGCCGGTGACCGGCGAGGCCAGCCGGGGGATGTGGACCCCCATGCCGTAGCCCTTGTCGCGCATCCAGTTGCTCTGGACCAGGTTCTGGCCGCCCCCCGCCCCGGCGAAGGCCAGAGCCGGCAGGACCAGGGCAAGGGGCAGGCCCGCGGGCAGGCGGCCGAAGTTGGTGACCGCGTCTGGCAGGGCGCCCCAGGCCTCGGCGGTGATCGCGGTGGCGATGGCGACCACGATGAAGAACAGGATGATCCCGACCTTGAAGAACTCGATCCGCTCGACCATGGTGTAGACCACCGGGGCCATGGTCAGGGCGATGGCGATCGAGGCCAGCCCGAGGATGGCCAGCAGCTTCACGTTGCCGCCGCCGAAGATGAAGGTGACCAGCGTGGCCGAGCTGGTGATCCACCCCGGCCAGGCGTTGGCCAGGAAGGTCAGCACGGCGAAGAACAGCCCCCAGTGCTTCCAGTAGCGGCTGAACCCGGTCAGGGCGGTCTCGCCGGTGGCCAGGGTGTAGCGCTCGACTCCATGTTGATGAAGAACTGGGTCACCACCCCGACGAGCGCGGCCCACAGGAAGACGAGCCCGACCTGGGAGGTGATGTAGGGCCAGAGGATGAACTCGCCCGAGGCCAGCCCGATCCCGGCCGCGATCACGCCCGGGCCGAGGACCTTGCGCAGCGACAGCGGCTCGGGCATGTCGCGGTAGGTGACCGGCGGCAGGTGCTTCGTCGGGAACGTGGTCGCGACCGCGCCGTGGTCGGGAGCCTCTCCGGGCCCGCCCTGGATGTCCCTGGCCATGGTGCCCACACCCCGTCGTCCGCAGGGGCTGCGTCGCCGCAACCGTACCCCAGCGAGGGCGGCCCTATTCCCACGCTCCGGCGGTGGCCGTGGCCGCCCGGCGCTCGAGCTCCAGCTGCGCCTCGCCGATCTGTCGGTCCAGCTCCCTGACCATGTGGGCCAGCAGGTCCCAGCCCTCGTGGGCGGCCTTCTCGACCCGGCGCCGCAGCCAGCCCATGGCCGAGGCCTCCAGCTCGGCCAGCTCCTCGTCGATCCGCTTGATGCCCGCCTCGACCTGGGCGATGCGGCGCAGCGTCCGCTCCAGCTCGGCCGCGGCCCCGCTGCCGGTCACGGCCTCGGGGCTGGCGTGCCAGTCGGCCAGCATGCGCTCCAGGGCGGCCACGTCGCCCTGCTCGTAGGCGTCGTTGGCCGCCACCATCAGGTTGGTCCGCCGCTCCCGCTCCTTGGGGTCGCCGGCCAGGTCGGGATGGATGAGGCGGGCCAGCTGGCGGAACAGCCGCTTGGCCTCGTCGCCGATCACCGGCCGCCGCTCCGGCTCCCTGTCCGGCTCGCGCTCCCCCCAGGCCCAGTTCTGGCCGCCGGGCACGCCCTGGCCGGGGTAGCGCTCGGCCGGGTCGTCGCCGTCGGGATCGGGCTGCCCGGGGTCCTGGCCGGGCGCGGCCGTCTCGTCCAGCCGCTCGGCCAGCTCGTCGAGCCGGGCGTAGCGGGAGCCGAGCGCCTTGCGGTAGCTGGTCTCGAAGGCGTGCAGCTCGTTGCGGAAGGCGGCCAGGCCGCGCTCGCGGTCCAGCAGCTCCTTGGAGAGCACGTGGAGCTGCGCCTTGCGGCGGATGAGCTCCTCCGCCCCGGGGCCGGGATGCCACTCCATCGGCGAGATCGGGTCCTTCACAAGGGCAGGACGTTACCCGAGGGCCGCCGCCACCCGCCAACCGTCAGGACCGGGCCGGCGTGAGCAGGACGTCGAAGCGGCCGGCAGACCTGCCCTCGGGGTGGTAGCGGTTGCTGGCCAGCGGCTCGAACCCCTCGGCCGAGACGAGCATGTGGATGTGCTCGGGCGGGTCGCTCTGGAACCGGTAGCCGCCGTCGGCGCCGGTGAGCACGTGCCCCTGGCCGACCACCTCCCGGACCGGCACCCCCGGCCGGTAGGACGGGCACCGGCCCCGGCGGTCTGGTTCCCTCGAGCGGGTAGGCTTCCAGCTTCACGCTCTGCCAGATGGGGGTTGCCCGTGGAGTTCCGCCGGATCACGAACCTGCCGCCGTACGTCTTCACCATCATCGACGGGCTCAAGGTGGCGGCCAGGCGGGCCGGCGAGGACGTGATCGACCTCGGCTTCGGCAACCCCGACCTGCCCTCGCCCCCGACGGCCGTCGACAAGCTCTGTGAGGCTGTCCGCAACCCCCGTAACCACCGCTACTCGGCCAGCCGGGGCATCCCCAAGCTGCGTCAGGCCGTGGCCGACCTCTACCGGCGGCGCTTCGGGGTGGACCTGGACCCCGAGACCGAGGCGATCACCACCATCGGAGCCAAGGAGGGCTTCTCCCACCTGATGTGGGTGCTGCTCCAGCCGGGCGACGCCGCCCTGGTGCCGTCGCCGTCGTACCCCATCCACATCTGGGGGCCGCTGTTCGCCGGGGCCGAGGTCCGCGAGATCCCGGTCGGCACCGGCGAGGACTTCTTCGGGAACGTCCAGCAGGCCTACCGCTTCTCCTGGCCCCGGCCCCGGGTGATCGTGCTCTCGTTTCCCCACAACCCGACGACCACCTGCGTCGACCTGGCCTTCATGCAGCGGATGGTCGACTTCGCCCGCGAGAACGAGGTTCTGCTGGTCCACGACAACGCCTACGCCGAGCTCGGCTTCGACGGCTTCCGTCCGCCCTCGATCCTCCAGGCCGACGGGGCCAAGGAGTGCGCGGTCGAGCTGTACTCGATGACCAAGGCCTTCTCCATGGCCGGCTGGCGCATGGCGTATCTGGTCGGCAAGGCCGAGGTCGTGCAGGCCCTGGCCAAGCTCAAGTCCTACCTCGACTACGGCGCCTTCCAGCCGATCCAGATCGCCGCCACCGTGACCCTGAACGAGGATCCCGACCACCCTGAGCGGGCCCAGGCGGTCTACCAGTCGCGCCGCGACGCCCTCTGCGACGGGCTGGCCCGGATCGGCTGGGAGGTCGAGCCGCCCAAGGGGACCATGTTCGTCTGGGCGCCGATCCCCGAGCCCTACCGGGAGCTGGGCTCGGTCGAGTTCGCCTCCATGCTGGTCAAGGAGGCCAAGGTGGCCACCTCCCCGGGCGTCGGCTTCGGCCCGGGCGGCGACGGCCACGTGCGCTTCGCCCTGATCGAGAACGAGCAGCGCATCGGCCAGGGCGTCCGCAACCTTCGCCGGGCCCTGACCAAGCTCGGCTGAGCGCCCTCAGGGGATCTCCCACTCATAGGAGAACTTGGCCACCTTGAGGATCAGGCTGGTCTCGGCGCCGGTCACCCCCTTGAGCGCCCCCAGCTTGCGGGAGACGAACTCCAGCAGGTGCTCGTGGTCGTTGAAGAACGACTCGACGATGATGTCGTAGCGCCCGGTCGCGATCCCCACGTATCGCACCTCGGGGTAGGCCACCAGCCGCTCCGACACCGCCTGGAGGCTGGGCAGCTGCACCGAGATCCCGATGATCGCCGACAGGGTCATCCCCACCGCCCGCGGCGTCGGCACCGCCACCACGTTCACCAGGTCCTCGTCGATCAGCCGGGCGATCCGCTTGCGGATCGTCGTCTCGGTCACCTCCAGCGCCCTGGCGATATCGGTGTTACTGGTCCGCCCGTCCCGCTGCAGCAACCGGATGATCTCCCGGTCCACCTCATCCACCGGCCCCCTGCTCCGCTGCATCCGCCGCCTCCCAGGCCCTCGGGGTTCGGTTCGATATTCAACCATCTAACCGCCTTTTAGGTCGCTTTTCGACCTTGAGCGATCGACCCGCGTTGACATCCAAACCCACCCCTGATAAGCCGACCCCGGCAAACGTTGTCCGAGGAGGTAGGGCGGTGGCGCAACAGGCCGATCTGGCCGGCCGCGGGGTCTTCTCCCGGCCGGCGTCGGGGCTGATCCGGGTGGCGGGGTCGGCCGACGTCTTCATCTACAACGTCGGGCTGGTCTCGGTGGGGATCGCGATCGCCCTCAACCAGTACTACGGCCCCAGCCTCTACCCGGGGGCCGGCGTCTGGCTGTCGACCCTGCTGGCGGCCGCGGGCATGCTGGCCGTCGCGGCCACCTTCTACTTCTGGTCGGTGATCTTCCCCCGCTCGGGCGGCGTCTACGTGTCGCTGTCGCGCGGCCTCAGCCCCGGCTTCGCCTTCGTCGGCTCGCTGGTCGAGACGGTGATCCTGCTCTACTACGCCGCCTTCGCGGCCTCACTGATCGTCAAGGTCGGGCTGTCGTCGTTCCTGGCCACCGTCGGGGTGGTGGCCGGCAACCGCACCCTGCTCGACTGGGCCGCCACCACCAGCGAGCCGAGCGGGGTCTTCTGGATCGGCACGGCCGTGCTGGTGGCGGCCGGGCTGCTGCTGGCCACCGGCACCCGCCGCTACTTCTCGGTCCAGAAGGTGCTGTTCGTCCTGGCCGTGGCCGGGACCCTGGTGCTGGTGGCGGTGCTGCTGCTGGGCAGCCGGGCCACCTTCCAGGCCAACCTCAAGGAGCTGACCGGGCTCGACTACGCCGGCGTGATCGCCACCGCCAAGGAGAACGGCTACCAGACCGGCAGCTTCAACCTGGGGACCTCGATCCAGTTCCTGGTCTTCCCGCTCCTGCCGCTGCTCGGGGCCGTGCAGTCGATCGGGCTGGGCGGCGAGGTCAAGCGGGTCCGCCGCTCCCAGCTGTTCGGCATGCTGGGCGCGGTCGCGGCCACCGGGCTGCTGATCGCCCTGTTCGACGGCCTGGCCGCCAAGGCGTTCGGGTACGAGTTCCAGGGCGCCATCGGCTTCAACTCGATCTCCGGGATCGCCGACGGCTCCACCGAGGCCTCGGTCGGGGCCTCGCCCTGGTTCACCGTGCTGGCCGGGATCCTGACCAGCAACGTGCTGCTGGCCACGGTGATCATGGCCACCTTCGTGGCCTGGATCTGGTTCTGGGTGCCGGCCGAGCTGGCCTACACCACCCGCACGATGATCGCCTGGTCCTTCGACCGGCTGGCCCCCGACCGGCTCGGCTACGTCAGCCAGCGGTTCCACACCCCGGTGGTGGCCATCGGCCTGTCGACTGCCGGGGCGGTCGTGTTCATGTGGCTGATCGCCTACCGCAACATCGCCTTCCTGAGCCTGATCGAGGCCCTGGTGGTGGTCTGGGGGGCGGCCATGGTGGCGGCGATCCTGTTCCCCCGGACCCGCCGCGAGCTGTTCCAGGCCTCCCCGGCGGCAACCTCGAAGGTCGGCGGGGTGCCGGTGATGGTCGTGACCGCGGCCATCTCGCTGGCCTTCTTCGCCCTTGTGCTGTTCCTGCTCTGGAACGACCCCATCGCCGCTGGCCCCATGTTCACCCTGGGCTCGGCGTCGCGGGAATTCTGGATGGTGCTCGGCATCGTCGTCGCCGGCCTGGCCTGGTTCCTCGGCACCCGGCTGTACCGGCGCCGGCAGGGCATCGACGTCGACCTCGCCTTCCGGCAGATCCCGATCGAGTGATGGTGGCTGGGCAGGCGCCCCGACCCGGCTGGGCGGCGGTCCACGAGGAGGCGGTCGCCCTGGTCGACGAGGCCGCGGCCCGCGGGCACCTGCTCCGGCTGGTCGGCTCCACCGGCATCCGGCTGCACTGCCCGCCGGCCGCGGCCGCCCTCGACCGGCTCGGCCGCCCGGCCAAGGACATCGACGTCGTCTGCCGTCACGAGGACCGCAAGGGGCTGCGGCGCCTGCTGGAGGAGCGGGGCTGGGAGATCGATCGGGACCTGCTGGTGGCCATGGAGGGCCGCCGCTTCTCCTTCCGCCACCCGGGCAGCGGCCTGGAGCTGGACGTGTTCGTCGACCGCCTCGAGTTCTGCCACACGATCGAGCTGCGCGACCGGCTCGGGGCCCGCGAGCTGACCCTGCCGGTGGAGGACCTCCTGCTCCAGAAGCTCCAGATCGTCCGCCAGACGGTCACCGACCGGATGGACGCGGCCGCGCTCCTGGCCACCCACCCGGTCGCGCCCGGGCCGGCGCCGGAGGAGGGCGCCGGCGAGGCCATCGACGCCGGCTACGTGGCCGGCCTCCTGGCCAGGGACTGGGGCTTTCACCACACCGCCACCGCCAACCTGGCCGCCCTCGGCGAGCCGGTGGCCGGCAACGGCGCCGCCACCGTCGCCGAGCGGGCCGGCGCGCTCCTGGCCGCGATCCAGGCCGCGCCCAAGTCGGTCCGCTGGCGGGCCCGGGCCCGGGTGGGGGAGCGGATGCAGTGGTGGCAGGACGTCGACGACCGCGAGGCGGTGTACTGAGTGGGCCTGCTGCGGCGGCGCCGGGCGAACAGCCGCAAGCCGGGGGCCGACCCGGACGCGACCACCATCTTCTTCGCCACCGACCTGCACGGGTCGGAGACCTGCTTCAAGAAGTTCGTCGCCGCGGCCGGCTTCTACGGCGCCGACCTGCTGGTGCTGGGCGGCGACCTCACCGGCAAGCTGGTCGTCCCCCTGGTCGAGCGGCCGGGCGGGCGCTGGGAGGCCTGGGTCCACGGCCGGCGGCGGCTGCTGGACGAGGCCGGCGCGGCCGAGCTGGAGCGCCGGTCCCGGGTGGCCGGCAGCTACACCAGGCGCATGACCCCCGACGAGCACCAGCACCTCCAGGACCACCCCGACGCCGTCGAGGCGCTGTTCGCCGAGCTGATGACCGAGACCCTGCGTCGCTGGCTGCGGCACGCCAACGAGCGGCTGGACGGCTCGGCGGTCCGCATCCTCACCGCCCCCGGCAACGACGACCCCTGGCTGGTCGACGACGTGCTCCGCGAGCACGGCGGCGAGCGGGTGACGCTGGCCGAGGGGGAGATCGTCGAGGTCGCCCCCGGTCACGAGCTGCTGACCACCGGCTGGACCAACAAGACCCCGTGGAACACCCCGCGCGAGTACCCCGAGGAGGCCATCGCCGAGCGGCTCGACGACCTGGCCGCCGGGCTCGCCAACCCGGCCGGGGCCCTGTTCAACGCGCACGTCCCGCCGTACGACTCGCGCCTGGACACGGCCCCCCTGCTCGGCCAGGACCTCAAGGTGCGGACCTCGATGGGCGGCGAGGTCACCGCCCCGGTCGGGTCGACCGCCGTCCGGGAGGCCATCGAGCGCCACCAGCCGCTGGTCAGCCTGCACGGCCACATCCACGAGTCGGGCGGGACGGCGCGGCTGGGCCGGACCCTGGCCGTCAACGCCGGCTCCGAGTACGGCGAGGGCGTGCTGCGCGGGGTGCTGATGACCGTGGGCGGCGGCAGAGTCCTGCGCTACCAGGCGACCACCGGCTAGGCGGCGAGCGAGGAGATCCGGAGATGACCGAGGTGCAGGAGGCGCGGCGGCGGCTGGAGGGGGCCGGGGTGCGGTACGTGTTCGGGGCCTACACCGACCTGAACGGCGTCCCCAAGTCCAAGTGCGTGCCCCTGGCCCACTTCGAGGACATGGCCGCCGGCTCCGAGCTCTACACCGTGGGGGCGCTCGAGGGGATGGGCAAGCTCGGGCCCAACGAGGACGAGTGCGTCAGCATCCCCGACCTGGACAGCCTGACCGTGCTGCCCTGGGACACCCGCTACGCCCTGGCCGCGGCCGACCTGTACTTCCACGGCCAGCCCTACAGCCACGACTCCCGCCGGGTCCTGCGCCGCCAGATGGAGGCCGCGGCCGCCATGGGCTACCTGCCCAGGATGGGCGTCGAGCCCGAGGTGTACGTGCTGCGCCAGGTCGACGGCCGCTGGCTCCCGTTCGTCGCCTCCGACCTCGACAACCAGCCGACCCGGGGCTACGACCTGGAGGCGACCATGCTCGCCGACGCCTTCCTCGGGCCCATGGTCACCTACCTGGACGAGCTCGGCTGGGACGTCTACTCCTTCGACCACGAGGGCGGCGACGGCCAGTACGAGTTCGACTTCGGCTACACCGACGCCCTGGCCATGGCCGACCGCATGGTGGTGTTCCGGCTGCTGGCCAAGCACGTCGCCCGCACCCTCGGCTGCATCGCCACCTTCATGCCCAAGCCGTGGTCGGAGGCGTTCGGGTCGGGCGCCCACTACAACCTGAGCCTGGCCGACCCCGCCAGTGGGGCCAACCTGTTCCAGGCCGAGGGCGGCGAGCCGGGCGCCCAGGGGGTCGGCGAGCGGCCCGACCGCGGCTACACCGAGCTGGCCTACCAGTTCACCGCCGGGGTCCTGGAGCACGCCGGGGCGATCACCGCCGTGGTCTGCCCGACGGTCAACTCCTACAAGCGGATGCTGCCCCGCGGGCTGATGAACGAGATCTCCTGGGCCCCGGTGTACCGGGCCTACGGCCACAACAACCGCACCCTGATGTGCCGGCTGCCCATGAACCGGCGCTGCCTGGAGCTGCGCATCGCCGACAGCGCCTGCAACTTCTACCTGGGGGCGGCCATCACCCTGGCCGCCGGCCTGGACGGGATCTCGCGGCGGCTCAAGGCCGGCGACCCGGTCAACGTCGACACCTACAGCGTCGGGGACGAGGAGCTCCAGGCGTCCGGGGTCCGCCGGGTCCCGGCCACCCTCGGCGAGGCGGTCGACGAGTTCGAGGACGACCCCCTGGCCAAGGAGGTGTTCGGGCCCGAGCTGCACGCCACCTACGCCCGCGTCCGGCGCGACGAATGGCGCGAGTACAACACCGTTGTCGGCGAGTGGGAGCGCGAGCGCTACCTGCACCTGTGGTGAGGGAGGACGAGGTGACCACCACCCGAGCCGTCGCGGCCAACCAGGAGGCGTTCACCCGGCTCACGTCGGCCGACCCGGTGCTGGTCGACGTCCGCCCGGCCGGCGAGGCCGTGCCGGGCATGACCGCCGACACGATCCTCACCTCGGGCGCCCCCCTGCCCTGGGAGGCCTACCACGGCGGCCAGCGCCGGGCCATCCTCCACGCCGCCGTCTACGAGGAGCTGGCCGCGACCCCGGAGGACGCCGAGGAAGCCATCCGGGCCGGCCGCATCCGGCTGGCCGCCTGCCATGACCACGGCTGCGTCGGGTCGGTGGCCGGCATCTACACCGCCTCCATGCCGGTGCTGGTGGTGGAGAGCGCCCGCTACGGCAACCGCGGCTTCTGCAACCTGTACGAGGGCGAGTCCCGCAAGCGCCTCAACTACGGCGTCTACGACGACGAGGTCCGGCGCGGTCTCGACTACCTTGCCGGGTCGCTGGGGCCGCTGCTGAGCGCGGCCCTGCGGCGCACCGACGGCATCGCGCTGGTGCCGGTGATCCGGCGCGCCCTGCACATGGGCGACGAGCTCCACAGCCGCAACACCGCCGCCACCCTGCTGTTCACCCGGGAGCTGTTCGGGCCCCTGCTGGAGCTGGCCGGCGACGGCTGGTCGGACGAGATCGGCGACGCCCTCGCCTTCCTGCGCGGAGCCGACTACTTCTTCCTGCGCTGCTCCATGGCCGCGGCCAAGGTCCTGGCCGACGCGGCCGCCGGGGTGCCTGGCTCCAGCCTGGTCACGGCCATGACGATCAGCTGCCGGGAGTACGCCATCAGGGTCAGCGGGCTCGGCCAGCACTGGTTCCGGGGGCCGCTCCCGACCGTCGAGGCCAAGCTGTTCGAGGGCTTCACCGCCGACGACATCCAGTGGATCGGGGGCGAGAGCCACATCACCGAGACGGTCGGCC
The DNA here is from genome assembly GCA_030146615.1 of Actinomycetes bacterium. GTDB lineage: Bacteria > Actinomycetota > CALGFH01 > CALGFH01 > CALGFH01 > CALGFH01. The sequence continues at coordinate 2,048 of JASLBL010000245.1, read as the reverse complement.
TCGGCGGCTTCGCCCAGGCGGCCGCCTTCGGCCTCCAGGCCTACCAGGGCGGCGGTCCCGAGGCCATGGTCGCCAACAACCTGGCCATGTACGACATCGCCCACGGCGAGCACCCCGAGTTCAAGATCCCCTACCTCGGCTTCCGGGGGACCCCGACCGGCATCGACGTCCACAAGGTGGTGGCCACCGGGGTCGTGCCGGTGATCGACGGCGGCCTGGCCGGCAAGGACGGCGGCCAGATCGGGGCCGGCATCCTCAAGGCCCCCCTGGAGTGCTTCCTGGACGCCGCGGCGGCGCTGCGGGACGGCGGCTGATGCGGCGGTTCCCCCGGACCGCGACCACCCTGTTCTTCGACCCCGAGGCCGAGCCGGTGGCCGAGGTGGCCGACGGCGAGCGGGTGGTGGTCGAGACCGCCGACTCCCTGTGCGGGCTGGCCAAGGCCCGCCTCGGCGAGGCCGGGGCGGCCGCCTGGACGGCGCCCGGGCTGCACATCGACGAGGTGCTGGAGCGGCTCGGCGGCGCCTGCCCGGTGACCGGGCCGTTCCACCTGGCCGGGGCCCGGCCCGGCGGCGTGGTCGAGATCGAGCTGCACCGGGTCGACCCGGTCCCGGCCGCCGGCGAGGCCTGGACGGGCACCTTCGGCGGCTTCGGAGCCCTCCAGCACGAGGGCTACGGCCTCCAGCCGCCGCTCACCGCCGAATTGCGCCGCGTCCCCTACCGCGACGGCGTGGCCGCCCTCCCGGTCAGGGACGGCCGCACCGTCGCCCTGCCGCTGCGGCCGTTCCTGGGCACGGTCGGGGTCGCCCCCCGCCGGGAGCGGCGCCTGTCGTTCTCCCAGTCGCCCGAGTACCTGGGCGACGTCGACCAGCCGGGCCTGTGCGCCGGGGCCACCCTGCGCCTGCCCGTGCAGACCGAGGGCGCCCTGGTCGCCTTCGGCGACGCCCACGGCGCTCAGGGCGACGGCGAGATCACCGGGGTGGCCGTCGAGATCGAGGCCGAGGTCGAGCTCACCATGCGGGCCCGCGACCGCGAGGAGGCCGGGTTCGTGGCCCTGCCCCAGCTCGACACCGCCGAGGCGATCGGGTCGCTGGCCGGCCTCTCCGGGGCCGACCTGACCAGCTGCGCCCGGGCCGCCTACACCGACCTGGTGGAGCGGCTCCACCGGTCCAACGGGCTGTCGCGGCCCGACGCCTACCAGCTGCTCGGCCAGGCCGGGCGGCTGCGGGTCGGCAACATGATCGACCCGTTCTACTCGGTTCTGGCGACCATCGAGCGCCGGTACCTGGACCCGGCGTAGGGCGCTACGGCAAACGCACGTTGCCGGCGGTCCGGCGCTCGGGCAGCGTTGGCCACACGTCCATCCTCAGGGGGAAACGATGCGCAAGCGAGTGTGGCTGCTGACCGTGCTGGTCCTGTCGCTGGCCGTGGCCTCGGCCGGCCTGGCCACGCCCGCCGGCGCCGGACCGAACGACCCGACGGTGCTGTTCGGGGCCCGGCCAGAGCCGGGCACCCAGCAGGGCACGACCGCCCTGGAGAGCAAGATCGGCCGCCGCCTCGCCACCATCCGGATCTACTACAACTGGGACTCGCCGTTCCCCGACACCGACATCAACTGGTTCAACGCCAACGGCTACACCCTGCTGCTGTCGGTCAAGTCGGAGCGGCGCAACCACACCTTCGTGCAGTGGCGCGACATCGCCAACGCCCAGCCGGGCTCGGCCCTCTACAACGACATCGTGCGCTGGGCCGGCCGGGTCAAGTCGCTCGGCAACCACGTCTACTTCACCTTCAACCATGAGCCCGAGACGACCCTCAACTCGAGCGGCACCGGGGCCGACTTCATCGCCGCCTGGCGCAAAGTGATCACCGTCTTCCGCGCCCAGGGGGTCACCAACGCCGACTACCTCTGGATCATGACCGCCTTCAGCTTCAAGGCGAAGGACCGGCGACGGGCCATCGACTGGTACCCCGGCGAGGCCTACCTCGACTACATCGGTGCCGACGCCTACAACTGGTACAACTGCCGGCCCGGGACCAGCAACCCCTGG
>JASLBL010000226.1 GCA_030146615.1 Actinomycetes bacterium | reverse complement strand
CGCCGATCCGTCGCCGGCGGACCTGCTGGCGCTCCCCCGGCCCGACCAGGGTGGCCTGAAGCTCCGGCTCAGGCTCGGGCGCCGCGGCGGCCACGGTCTCGGCGGCCGGTGCCCCCGCTCCCCGGTTCTCCGTGGGGCTAGGCTTGAGCCCCCCGGACCCCCCGGCGGTGTCGACGCTGATCAGGGGGGCGCCGACGTCGAGGGACTGGCCCTCGGCGGCGTGCAGCCTGACCACTGTCCCGGCGTACGGGGCCGGGATCTCGACCACCGCCTTGGCCGTCTCGATCTCGACGATCGGCTGGTTGAGGGCGATGGCGTCGCCCTCGGCGACCAGCCACCGCACGACCTCGCCGTCGGTGAGCCCCTCGCCCAGGTCCGGGAGCTTGAACTCGCGCTCGGCCATGTGGGAGCCGTCTCCTCCTCAGCTAGAAGTCCAGGCTCCGCTGCACAGTCCACAGGACCCGGTCGACGCCGGGCAGGTGGGCCTCTTCGAGCCGGGCCGGCGGATACGGGATGTCGAGGCCGGTGCAGCGCAGCACGGGGGCCTCCAGGTGGAAGAAGGCGGCCTCGGTGACCCGGGCCGCGACCTCGGCGCCCATGCCGAGGAACTGCGGGGCCTCGTGCACGACCACCATGCGGCCGGTCTTGGCGGCCGAGGCGACCAGAGTCGCCTCGTCCAGGGGGACCAGGCTGCGCAGGTCGATGACCTCGAGCGAGCCGACGCCCTCCTCCTCGGCGGCCTCGGCGGCTTCCATGGCCACCTTGACCATGGGGCCGTAGGCGACCAGGGTCAGGTCGGCGCCCTCGCGCAGCACCCGGGCGGTGCCGATCGGCTCGGTCGCCACCGGCAGCTCGAGCTCCTGCTTGGCCCAGTAGCGCCGCTTGGGCTCGAGGAAGATCACCGGGTCGTCGCTCTCGATCGACTGGCGCAGCAGCGAGTAGGCGTCGGCGGCCGACGACGGCGTGACCACCTTGAGGCCGGCGGTGTGGCCGTAGATGGCCTCGGGGCTCTCCGAGTGGTGCTCGACGGCCCCGATACCCCCGCCGTAGGGGATGCGGCAGACCACCGGCATGGGCTGGGTCCCGGCCGAGCGGTTCCGGTACTTGGCCAGGTGGCTGATGATCTGGTCGAGGGCCGGGTAGCTGAACCCGTCGAACTGCATCTCGGGCACCGGCCGGTAGCCGCGCAGGGCCAGCCCGATGCTGACCCCCATGATCGCCGACTCGGCCAGCGGGGTGTCCATGACCCGCTGCTCGCCGAAGTCCTTGAGCAGGCCGTCGGTGATGCGGAAGACCCCGCCGAGGGTGCCGACGTCCTCGCCCAGCAGGACCACCCGGTCGTCGGCCTCCATGGCGTCGCGCAGGGCGGTGTTGAGCGCCCGGGCCATCGTGATCTGCGCCATCGGTGCCTCCCTCACGCCTCGGCCTGGAACTGGGCCTCGAACTCCTCCAGCTGGCGCCACTGGGCCAGCAGGGTCGCTGGCGGGTCGGCGTAGACGTGGTCGACCAGGTCGGACAGGGGCGGGTCGGGCATGTGCTCGACCGTGGCCCTGACCTCGGCCGCCACCCGGTCGGCCTCGGCCTGGACCTCGCTCTCCAGGGCCTCCGTCCAGAGCCCGGCCCGCTCCAGGAAGGCCTTGTAGCGGCCGATCGGCTCGCGGGCCTTCCACATGTCGAGCTCGTCGGAGGTCCGGTAGCGGGTCGGGTCGTCGGTGGTGGTGTGGGCCCCCAGCCGGTAGGTGATGGCCTCGATCAGCGTCGGCCCGGCCCCGTCGCGTGCCCGCTCGGCCGCCGCCCTGGTCACCGCGTACACGGCCAGGACGTCGTTGCCGTCCACCTGGACCCCGGGGAAGCCGAAGCCGAAGGCCCGCTTGTAGACCGGCCCGGCCATCTGCTTGGCCAGCGGCACCGAGATCGCCCACTGGTTGTTCTGGCAGAAGAACACCACCGGGGCGCTGTGCACGGCGGCGAAGTTGAACGCCTCGCTGACGTCGCCCTCGCTGGTCGCGCCGTCGCCGAAGTACGCGATGGCGCACACCTCGGCCCCGTCCCACTTGGCCCCGATGGCGTAGCCCACGGCGTGCAGGGCCTGGGTGCCGATCGGGATCGAGTACAGGGCGAGCTTGTGGCGCTGGGGGTCCCAGCCGGACAGGGTGGCCCCGCGGAACAGGCCGAGGACCGACAGCACCTCCATGCCGGCCCGGACGTACATGACGCCGTGCTCGCGGTAGGAGGGGAAGACGAAGTCGTCCGGGCCGAGGGCCCGGGCGCTGCCGACCTGGGCCGCCTCCTGGCCGAGGCAGGGGGCCCAGATGCCGAGCTGGCCCTGACGCTGGAGGTTGTTGCCCTCGACGTCGATGCGCCGCACCACCACCAGCTGGCGGTACAGGTCGCAGAGATCGGCGTCGCTCAGGTCGACCTTGTAGGTGTCGTGCTGGAGGAGCGTCCCGTCCTCGCCGAGCAGCCGAACCTGCTCGTCGGTCTGGTCCATGCCAGTGTCTCCCGCGTCGTTGCGCCCGACCTCCTGATCCTACTCGTCTGGAGGAGGCCAATACACAAGACCCCCGGAACCGAAGCGGGCGGGTCCGGCGGTTTCAATACACAAGGGCCGGAACCTCATCGGTTCCGGCCCTTGCGGGTGCCGCCCGGGGGGAGGCGGCGCTTCCGGATCGCCAGGGGACCGCTCCCGTTCGGTCGCCACCGGCGATGACAGCGTGAACGTACTGCGCTGTTCCCAAACGGAACATCAGGGGAACTACGGAGATGGCGACGCTGGTGGTCGTAGGACGGACTATCTGAAGTCCGCCCCGATATAGCCCGAATTGACTACCCCCACGCCGCACGGATCATCACCCTGCGGACTTTCGAAACCCCTCGGAAGGTGGTACACCGTGAGGGGCAAGTTGTGCCTCGCCCCGAGGAGGGATGCCAGTGGCAATTCCACCGGACTCGGAAGTGGCCGAGGAGCCAGCGCCAGGCAGCGCCGAGCGCCTCTCCTACCTGGATGCGGGGGGCAGGCTCGCCTCCCGGGAGACGGCGCAGTTCGCGGTGGTCCGCGACTTCGACGACCGCGGCAACGTGATCTCGCTCATGACCGAGCGCCTGACGCACTGACGCGCAACACAGTCGTGAACCGGGGGGTGGCCCCATGGCCGCCCCCCGTTGGCGTCTAGAATGCGGGCTCATCGCCTGGACGCCCCCCGAGGAGGACCACCCCGTGCTCGTCGACGGCAAGCGACTGCTGATCACCGGGGTGCTGACGCCCGGGTCGATCGCCTACGCGGTGGCCCGCGAGGCCCTCGACAACGGGGCCGAGGTGGTGCTCACCGGCTTCGGCCGCACCCGCTCGCTGACCGAGCGCACGGCCAGGCGGCTGCCTCGCGAGGTCGACGTGCTCGAGCTGGACGTCAACAAGCCCGAGGACGTCCGGGCGGTCAACGACGAGCTGGCCGGCCGCTGGGGCCAGGTCGACGGCGTGCTCCACGCCATCGCCTTCGCCCCGGCCGACGCGCTGGGGGGCAACTTCCTCAACACCCCGTACGAGTCGGCCTCGACCGCCTTCCAGGTCTCGGCCTTCTCGCTCAAGGAGCTGACCGCCGGGCTGCTGCCGGTGCTGGAGAACCACCACGCCTCGGTGGTCACCCTCGACTTCGACGCCCGGGTCGCCTGGCCGGTCTACGACTGGATGGGGGTCTGCAAGGCGGCCCTGGAGTCGGTCACCCGCTACCTGGCCCGCGACCTCGGGGCCAAGCAGATCCGGGTCAACGCCATCAGCGCCGGCCCGATCCGGACCATGGCCGCCAAGGGCATCCCGGGGTTCAGCCTGCTGGCCGACGCCTGGTCCAGGCGGGCCCCGCTCGGCTGGGACGTCGGCGACCCGACGGTCGTGGCCCGGGTCGCCCTGTGGCTGTTCTCGGACTGGTCGCGGGGCGTCTGCGGCGAGCTGATCCACGTCGACGGCGGCTTCCATGCCATGGGCACCGACCTGCTCTCCAAGGAGGAGCAGGCCCGGCTGGCGGCCGAGGACGGGTAAGGGAAGGGAGCCCCTGGCCATGGCAGGGTCGCAGGTTCTGGGGGGCCGTGGGGGGAGCGGGCTCCCCCCACATGGATCAGGTTCGCAGCCAATCATTCTGGTGGTCG
>JASLBL010000159.1 GCA_030146615.1 Actinomycetes bacterium | reverse complement strand
CTCACCAAACCCTTGGGGTGTGGCGCTGGCATCACAGGAAGATGAGCGAAACACACCCGTGGGTCTGCTCCGAGACCTCGACACGATTGTGTCGGCGCCGCGGATAGTTTAGCACGCGCTGCGTCCCGAGTGGCTCGATCTCATACCCGACGATCTGGTCGTTCCTGAAGTGGCCGAGTTCCCCCCCCTCGTGGTCGAGACACACGATGCCTGGGGTCTCCGAGTTGGGGAAGTGCCCCCCCTTAACCGTCGTCGCCGTGTGCAAGGTCGCCTCGCCGCCGTTCTGGAAGTATACCCGTACCATCTCGCACCTCCTCGCACCTCCCGTTGGCATGCGCCGCTAGTCTATCACGCGCTGCAGGTACCAGGCGCCGGTGTGGACTGGCTGCAAGGGGTATTGACGCCGGGTTTACAATAAGGCCCTAGCGCCCGTGGGGCGGAAGGCAAGGGGGAGCGGCAGGTGAAACGGGCAGTGTTCGCCCGGCACTGCAACCCATGGAGCGCGTGGACCAGGTGGGCCAGCGCGCCGCTCGTGTTGGTGCCGGTGTGGCGTCGCAGCTGGCGGGACGCGGCGCTGGTGGGCGTCTGGATGGCGGTGAACCCGATAGTGTTCGGCAAGCCCGCGCACGAGCGGGCGTGGGCGACCAGGGCGGTGCTCGGCGAGGAGCAGTGGATCGAGGACCGGCCGATGGACGCCGCGATGGCCGTCAATGTGGGCGCGTCCGTGGCGGGCGTTGCCGCGATGATCGCCGCCGGCAAGCGCCGTGCCGCACCGGCCGCAGTGTCCATGGCGACGATGATGGCGTTGCTGCTCTGGTACTGGGAACTGATGGCCCGCTACCACGATGAGCGAGGCGACCGGTGAAACTTCTGATCCTGACGCTGGATACCAGGGGCGCGGCCTGAAGGCAGCATGACCCACGTTCAACGAACTTCTGCGCGGCACCACTAGTGGTGGGGCTGTGAATCAGATGGAGCAAGGCGCATCGTAAGCAGCCTAGGACGGGCCGACACGCGGCCCTCGTGGTGGGAGCCTCGTTCTCCCACCGCGCCCAGGGTGGAGGGATCTGGCCGGACGGTGCTGGCATGCCCGACCACCAACCGCAAGCGCCCCACCAACCAACCCGGCACCTGAGCCGAGCCCACTCGGCAGTCTGATCCAGAACGGGCCGAGTTCGTTGGCTCCACTGCTTGCCCCCGGTGGTCTTTCGGCATGCCACGGTGTCCACCGTCCCCCGGTTCCAAGGGCAGGGCAGACCGCCCGGCCAGGCAATCCGGCAGAGTCATGACGAGGCAGTCATGAGCTTCGCCGGCAACCTCACCGACAACCCCGAGCTGCGGCACACCGAGAGTGGGATCGCCCGGGCCATGTTCCGGGTGGCCGTGTCGGGGCGGCGGGACCAGGAGCCGTCGTTCTTCACCGTGATCGTCTGGCGGGACCAGGCCGAGCACGCGGCGGAGTCCCTGGCCAAGGGCAGCCGGGTGGTGGTCATGGGCCGGCTCCAGCAGCGGAGTTGGACCGCTGAGGACGGCAGCGCCCGCTCCGTCGTGGAGGTCGTGGCCGAGGAGCTGGGGCCATCGCTGCGGTGGGCGACGGCGACGACGATCAGGGCGACACGCAGCCCCGAGCGGTAGCCAGCTCGACCAGGGATGACGGATGGCGGGTCAAAGTGGGACAGTTCGAAGTAGATGACAAGGTGCCCTCATGACCGTTAGACAGCTGAGCATCGCAGCCACCGTGCTCGGCGTCGTCGCCGTGATCCTGTTCGTCCTCGGACGGTCAACCCTCGGCGTGGTGTTCATCCTCTTGTCGGGCCTAGCGTGGACGCTGACGCAGTATGGCAGACGTCGCAGCGGACGCGACGACGCCAAGCCTTAAGACGGCGTGTCGCTCCCTTGAACTGATTAGAGGTGCTTGCGGCGAACGAGGGCACAGGCGGCCCTCGTGCGATTCCCGGCGCTAGGATCATCACGGAAGGTCGGCCGTGGAGCATCGAGCGGACACCGAGCGGGTCCGAGAGACTGTTCGAACCGGGCCCTGGCTTCATGTCTATGAGGACCTCAGCGGCCGTGACCCGGTCAGGCTTGCGCCGGTCGAGCTGGATGCGCTGGCCGAGGCGGCCTGGTGGCTGTGCAAGACCGACGAGTCGATCGCCGCGCGCCAGCGGGCCTACGCCGGGTTCCGGGACGCGGGAGACGACCGGGGGGCGGCTCGGATGGCGGCGCGGCTGTTCCACGAGCACTTCTACCGTGGTGAGGGCGCGGTCGCGGTCGGCTGGCTGCGCCGCGGGTTCCAGCACCTCGACCGGGACCCCGACGGCGTTGAGGGTGGCTGGCTGCGGATGGCCGAAGCCGAGCTCGACCTGCACCAGGGGCCGCTGGAGCAGGCCGTGGACGGTGCCGCGCACGCCATCCAGCTGGCCCGAGACCATGGCGACGCCGACCTGGCGGCGGTAGCCATGCAGATCCAGGGTCGCGCCCTCATCGCCCAAGGCAGGATCGATGAGGGCCTGGAGTTGCTCGACGACGCCATGACCTGTGTCCTGGCCGGCGAGCTGGCGCCCCTGTACACCGGCTGGGTCTATTGCTCGGTGATCCTGGCCTGCAAGGACCTGGCCGATCTGCGGCGCGCTAGTGAGTGGACCGAGGCCGCGAGGGTGTGGTGCGAGGCGCTGCCTGCGACCACCCCCTACAGCCAGGGCCTGTGCCGCATTTACCGCGGCGAGGTGCTCGCGTTGCGCGGCGCGTGGGACGAGGCGGAAGCGGAGATGCGGCGCGCCCACCAGGAGTTGCTGCCCCACAAGCCGCAGGGCGCAGCCGAGGCGTCCTACGGGGTGGGTGAGGTCCTGCGGCGTCGTGGTGATCTGGCCGGGGCGGAGCAGGCGTTCGTGCGGGCCCAGCAGCTGGGGTGGGATCCGCAGCCCGGGATGGCGTTGCTGCGGCTGGCGCAGGGACGGGTGGAGGCGGCAACGGCGGCGCTGCGGTCGGCGCTGGCCTCCCCCACGGTGGATCGCTTTGGGCGGGCGCGCCTGCTGGCCGCTCAGGTCGAGGTCGGGATCGCGGCCGGCGCGCTCGACCAGGCGCGCGACGCCGCCCGCGAGCTGGTGACGATCGCGGATGGCCTCAGCAGCGCGGTGGTCCGTGCGACCGCGTCCATGGCCCAGGGCGTGCTGCAGCTCGCCGCGGGGAGTCCAGCGGCCGCGCTGGCGCAGCTCCGCGGTGCGCTGACCGGCTGGCGGGAGCTCCAGCTGCCATACGAGGAAGCCACCGCACGGTTGTTGATCGGCACGACCCAGCGGATGCTCGGTGACGAGGAGGGCGGGCGGATTGAGATCGACGCTGCTCGAGCTGGGTTCGACCGGCTCGGCGCCGCCGCCGACGCGCGCCACGCCGCCGCCATGTTGCAGCGACGCGCTTCGCAGCGGGTGCTGACCGACCGCGAGGTCCAGGTATTGCGGTTGGTCGCGGCCGGCAAGCAGAACCGAGAGATCGCTGGTGCGCTGCACCTGAGTGAGCACACCGTCGCCCGGCATATGCAGAACATCCTCGCCAAGCTGGGCGTGTCCTCTCGGGCCGCGGCCACCTCCTCGGCCCTCCAGCAAGGCCTCCTCTGACCAGATGGTCAGAACCCACCACAGGCGCGCTGCTCGCGAACTTGGTTGATCCGGGCGATGCCGGGGCCCATCCCAGCGCCGTACGGTCCTCCCGACAAGCTCCCACGCGCGAGGGGAAGCGCGATGACGCAGACCACCACCTTCGACCCGGCCAAGTACAAGGACAGCATCCGAACCGAGTGGCGGGATGCCGCGCCGGGCTGGCGGGCCTGGCTGGAGGTGCTGGAGGCCGCCGACGGCGGGCAAGCGGTGAGCCGATCCTTGGTCGAGCTGGCCGGGATCGGCCCGGAGGACGCGGTGCTGGACGTGGCCGCCGGCTACGGCGAGCCCGGCCTGACCGCCGCCCGCGCGGTCGTCCCCGGCGGGCGTGTTGTCTGCACCGACATCTCGGGGGCGATGCTGGCGTTCGGCCGCGAGCGTGCGGTCGCGGCGGGACTGGACAACCTCGAGTTCCTCGAGTTCGACGCCGAGGAGCTGGCCTTCGAGGAGGCCAGCTTCGACGCGGTGCTGAGCCGCCAAGGCCTGCAGTTCCTGCCCGACGTCCCCGGGGTGCTGGCCCGGTTGCGCTCCTTCCTCAAGCCGCACGGGCGCCTGGCCGCGGCCGTCTGGGGCCCACCCCAGACGGTGCAGTTCGCCGCGCCCGTGCCCCTCATCAGGGCCGAACTCGGGCTGCCGCCGCCACCCGCCGGCATCCCGGGCCCCTTCGCGCTCGCCGACGCCGACCAGCTGGTCGGGCTGGTCGAGGCGGCCGGCTTCACCGACGTGGAAACCGGCACCGTGACCGCGATCTACCAGCCCGGCTCGCCCGAGCTGGCCACCCGGTGGCTGCGCGAGGTCGCCCCACCGATCACTGCACTGGTCGACCCCCAACCACCCGAGGTCCAGGAGCGCGTGTGGGCCAAGGTCACCGAGGCGTGGGCGCCCTTCACCACCGCCGGCGGCCGTGTCCGCCTGGAGAACCAGGCGGTCTGGGTGACCGGGACCAAGTAGACATCGGTTCCCTCTTGCCGGCTGCTAGAGCCGCCTGAAGCAAACCAGGGCACACGCCAGCAGCACCAACGCGAACCACCGCCCCGAATCTCGATCCCAACGGACCTGCAGCCGCCTGAAGCAGCTTAACCATGAGAGCGAGCGCTCGACCCGCCAGCGATGCCGTCCCAACCTGGTCGACGACTCGATCCCACGGCGGGCGATCCGTGCGCTGATCCCACGCCGTCGCAGGTAGGTACGGTTGGCGTGGCTGTCGTATCCCTTATCGGCATGGACCTTGCCGGGCCGGCGCCGCCGCTGCCCGGCGGGCGTGCGGATCGGCGGGACGTCGTCAAGGACCGCCTGGAACATGGTGGTGTCGCCGGTGTTGGCGGCGGTCACCGCAGCGGTCAGTGGCAGCCCACTGCCGTCGCAGACCAGGTGAAGCTTGGCTCCCGGGCTTGCCACGATCGACTGGATTTGCGCCCACGTGGTCCCCCCACTGTGATGATCATCTCGCTGGTGGCCGCAGTGAGAGCCTGACCCCTCCCCCCAGTGGCTTGGTGCCTTGCAAGCGACCTGTCGGCTTGAGCCGCGGC
>JASLBL010000049.1 GCA_030146615.1 Actinomycetes bacterium | reverse complement strand
GAACGCGTCCGCGGAGGGCTCAAAGCCCGGCACTGGCCGCCAGTTGAGCAGCTGCGCGACCACCTGGTGGTCAAGCCCCAGGCGCATGCTCGCCTCCAAGCCGGCCAGCAGCGCCGCCCAACCCGGCTCGGCCTGGGCCGCGGCGGCCCGAAACACGGCCAGGAGCTCGCGGGCGCCGCGCTGGAAGAGGGTGTCGTACAGCGCAAGCTTGGAGGGGAAGTACTTGTACAGCGAGGGCGGTTGGATGCCCATGCGGCGGGCCACCTCCGACAGGCTCAGGCCGGCCACGCCCTCCTCGGCCATGACCTGAATGGCGACGGTGAGGATCTCGTCGATGGTCTGTTGGCGGCGGCGTGCTCGACGGTCCAGCGCCATCGACGTGTTGGCCGCGACTACGGCAGGTACGGCCTGGTCTGCCCGGCCCTCGCTTGGCTCCACCACTCCCCCTATCCGAGCTACATCGGCTAGCACAGGCTAGGGCTAATAGCTATAGCTGTCAAGGGGCAATGTTCCTCTGAGCTGTTCGAACAGGGACACCGACGGCCACAAGACCAGCCCGAGTTGCTCGTGCGCTTATAGCAAGCAAGCATCGGCGGCTCTCCCAAGCCAAGGAGCCACCGCCGATGCTCCCGTTGAGCCCACCTCCCTCGGTCACCTGCCTGCTGGACCGCTTCCGCGGCTGCTTCACCGCGCCCACCTTCGGCACCTTCTGCGGGCTGGCCGTGGGGTGTTGGGCCCAGCCCGGGCTGCACACCGTCACCGGCATGCTCGTCGGCGCCCACCTGCAGCAGGCCTGGCACCACAGCCGCGCCCACCGCTTCTTCTCCCACGCCCGCTGGTCGGCCGACCAGCTCGGCCTTTGCCTGCTGGACCTGATCCTTGCCCTGCTGGTCGCTGACGGCGCGCCGGTGCGGCTGGTGGTCGATGACACCCTCATGCGCCGTTCGGGCCGCAAGGTCTTCGGGGCCGCCTGGCACCACGACCCGCTCGCCCCCGGCCGCCACCGGGTCGCCTGGGCCAACAACTGGGTCGTGGTGGGCGTCCTGGTTGACCTACCGATGCTGCCGCACCGGCCGGTCTGCCTCCCCATCCTGGCCCGCCTGTGGCAGCCAGGACGCACCCCGGGACGGCTGGACCTGGCCGTCGAGCTGGTCAGGGTGGTCTGCGGCCACCTGGGTCCTCGCCGGATCGACCTGGTCTGCGACGGCGCCTACGCCGGCAAGGCGCTGCGCAGCCTCCCCAAGCAGGTCACCGTCGCCACCAGGCTGCGCGCCGACGCGTGCCTGCACCGGCTGCCACCGCCACGGCGGCCCGGCACCCGTGGCCGGCCCCGCACCAAAGGCGACCGGCTGCCCGAGCTGATCGTCCTGGCTGGCATGGTCGCCACCCCGTTCGCGCTGCTGAAGGTGACCCGCTACGGCCACAACGGTCTCGCCGCCATCGCCTGCTTCACGTGCCTGTGGCCCGCCGTGTTCGGCGCCCGACCGGTCCAGGTGGCGCTGGTGCGCCATCCCGACGCGCCCGACGGGTTCGACCTGGCTCTGGTCACCACCAACCTTGCCGCCACGCCGGTCGAGCTGGTCGAGTGCTACGCCGCCCGCTGGCAGGTGGAGGTCTTGTTCGAAGAGAGCCGGCAGATCGCCGGGGTCGGCCAGGCCCGCAACCGCACCCCCCGTGCCGTGGAGCGCACCGTCCCCTTCGGCCTGCTGTGCGTGAGCCTGGTCGTGTGCTGGTACGCCCAGCACGGCCGGCCAGCCGCCGACGTGGCCGCCCACCGCGCCCGCGCGCCCTGGTATCGCACCAAGCACACCGTCTCGCTGGCTGACATGCTGAACGCGCTCCGCCGCGAGCTGCTGGCCGCCCATTTTCTGCCATCTCGGCTGGTCACGCCCACCCTGGAAGAACTCCTCCACGCGCAGGCAGCCGAGGCTACCAACGCGGCGTGAAGTGCGAAACCCGAGTATCTGACCCACCGCGCAACTACAGCCGGGACGCTTCTGACAAACGGCGGGCTCTTCCTTTGTGGTGGTGCGTTCCGCTGCCGCAATGTGAAGGATCACCCACCGAGGTCGGCTTCCTGGAGCGCGTCGCGCATCCGGGCGACAAGGTTTTTGCCAGGGCGAAATTCCAGGCCTGCAGCACGGTCGTGTAGCCCTTGGCCTCCAGCCGCCAGGCCCAGGCGATCTACTCCGCCCACCCTCGGTCGTCCTGGGTGTAGCTGACGAAGAAGTCCCGCACCCGGCGCACCTTGCCATCCCCCTGGCTGCATCCCGATGTGACCACTGACCGGCTTGTCCTACCACCGGTCAGGCGGTCCCAGCACGCGGATCACCAGCCGGACGCCCAACACACCTCCACCACTCCCGACCACTGTCAGCGTTCTGCCACCCCAGAATCCGTACAGCACCAGACTCGCCAGGAACCCTTCACCAGCCTGCTTCCAACCAACGCCCTAACGGATGACAGGCTCCAAGCCGCTCTACTCTCGACCCGAATCGTTCTGAGGACAGCAGTGCGCCGAGGCGCGGCCTGGAGGGCGATGGACAGGAGGGCGATGGACATGATCGCCTTCGCTGAGCGGTCATTGGTTACCCAGCCGCAAGCGCCGGTCCCACTTGGGGTCCGGCGGCGGGCGGGCGATCTTCATAGTTGTGGCGATCAAGGACGTCCGATGCTGCCGCCGATGGTCCGTCGCCTGTCCGCGTCTCTTCCTTCGGCGGTGGCGTGCCGGTTGGAGGTGACCGTGTCCGCCCAGATACGACCGGGCATGCGGTGTCCGGAAGCCTGTCCGATCGCGACGTCCATCTGGACGCCGGACACGAGACCATGCGGACATCGGACGGGGAAGGTTCCGGACGTCCGC
>JASLBL010000040.1 GCA_030146615.1 Actinomycetes bacterium | reverse complement strand
CATCAAGCCGCACCGGGTGCGCAGCTGGATCACCCGCCCCGACGACCCCGGCTTCTGGGAGCGGGCGGCCGACATCTGCGGGCTGTACCTGATCCCGCCGACCAACGCGCTGGTGCTGTCGGTAATGAGAAGACCGGCATGCCCGCCCGCAGCCGGACCCGGCCGACCCAGCCGGTAGCTCCCGGCCGCCCGGCCCGCCAAGAGCACGAGTACGTGCGCCACGGCACCGCGATCTTGCTGGCTGCTCTGGATGTCCACGGCGGCGGGATCTTCACCGCCACCGACCTGGACCGCAACACTGCCGCCAACTTCATTAGCTTCCTGGACGATCTAGACGCCACCGTGCCCGCCGACCTGCAGGTGCACCTGGTGCTGGACAACGGCTCCTCGCACATCGCCCGCGACACCCGCTGGTGGTTTGTTGACCACCCCCGCTTCCACCCGCACTACACCCCCAGCCACGCCTCCTGGCTGAACCAGGTGGAGCTGTTCTTCTCGATCCTGGCCCGCCGGCTGCTCAAGCGCGGCGAGTTCCGCTCCGTCCAGGACCTGGTGGGCAAGGTGATGGCGTTCATCGCCGACTACAACCGCACCGCCACGCCGTTCCGCTGGACCTACGACGGCCGGCCCCTCAAGGCCAGCTGAAAGGAGAATCGCCCGTGCTACCAACGAGCTCTGCCGCACCAAGGAGGAGCTGAGCTTGGTCGGGCATGCCCCGATTCTCATCCATCGTGGCGGCCCCCGGCCATGGGGGTCTTATCGGCTAAGAGCACCGCTCCCCCTGCGACAGGACCCCCGCCATGTTGATCCGCACTCGCCACAGCCGCCGCATGCAGGCACCGAGGGTTGCACTGCTCGGTGCTGTCGCTGGTGGGGTCCTCCTGGCCGCCTGTAGTGCCGGGAACCCGGCCCCTGCCTCACCACCGGGCACGACCCGGGCCGGGCAGAAATTGGCGCCGAGGAGCACCACCGGCGCTCGAGGGTAGAGCTCGGCGTCTTCGAGGTGACCTGCCATTCGGGCAAGGGGGTCACGGCCTCGGGCCGGCCCAGCTCGCAGGAGACGGTCTCGGTCGATCCACAGGTGGTGCCTTTGGGGACGCGGCTGGTGATCGATGAGGTCGGCCCTCGGGTGGCGGCCGACAGGGGAGGAGCCATCAAGGGTCGGCGGCTGGACATCTGGGAGCCATCGGCGGCCGCCTGCGCGCGGTTTGGCCGCAGGCAGCTTCGCGTCTGGCAAGCACCCCATCCGCCCACACTCCGGCCCTCAAGCGCCAGCCGCTGGCCAGCATGGCCATCCCTCACCCCTCCGATCAGACCTTTTTCAGAAGCCAAGTAGCAGTAGTTGGAACAGGACCCACCCAATACTGCGCATATGTCCTGCGGCCTCACAGCAGTCAAACCGTATGCTCCAGTCAACCTGGCCGGCGTGTCCTCGTGTATGACGCCGGTTATCTGAGAGGCTCGGCGCGGCTGCCCGGTTCCTGTCCTTTCTGGTGGGTAGTCGGGCCAGATGGCAAGACCAGTCGCCGACCGCCTCATCGCCGACCGCTACGCGCTCCGCATTTCCCTGGGACGAGGAGGGATGGGCATTGTCTGGCGTGCTCAGGATGCGGTGCTGGACCGGGAGGTGGCCGTCAGGGAGGTGGTGTTCCCACCAACCATGGCCGAGGAGGAGCGGCGCCTAGCCCAGGCGCGGGTGCTGCGCGAGACGCGGGCGGCGGCCCGGCTCGACCACCCCGGCGTGGTCACCCTGTATGACGTGGTCCAGGACCGAGGCGACATCTTCATCGTGATGGAGCTGGTGGAGGCGCCGACCCTCGCCGAGGTGGTCCGCGACCAGGGCCCGCTGCCGCTGGTGCGGGTGGCCGAGATCGGTAACCAGCTGGTGAGTGGGCTCGAGGCCGCGCATCGGGCCGGGATTGTGCATGGCGACGTCAAGCCGACCAACGTCATGGTTCCGCCCACCGGTCCGGCCAAGCTGGCCGACTTTGGAATCGCCTCCCTGGCCAGAGACCCTCAGCTGATCTCGGCAGGGCTGATGATCGGGTCACCGGCGTACATGGCGCCCGAGCAGGCCCGTGGTGAGGCCAGCAGTCCGCCGGCCGACTTCTGGGCGGTGGGGGCCACCATGTTCTATGCGGTCGAGGGTGAGCCGCCGTTCGATCGCGGCGGCTCGATCGCCACGCTAGCCGCGGTGGTCAACGAGGATCCCCGGCCGATGCAGCGGGCCGGCCCGCTGGCCCCGCTGCTGATGGCTCTGCTTGCCAAGGACCCCAGGAACCGCGCATCCGGTCCGGAACTCAGGGCCGAAGTGGCGCATCTGGTTGCCGCCCGCCCGGCCTCACCCACCGAGGTCCTTCCCTCTAATAGGACTAGCCGAACGGTCCCGTTCCAGGAGATTCCGCAGTCTTCCACTCCCGAGCCGGCGGGGACGCCGGCGCCGCCGCGGCCGGCCACGGCCAGCGCCAGCGTGTCACAGCGGTCCCAGGAGGTGCCGGCGTTCGAGCCGACCCTCTCGCCGGCATGGGAGCTGCCACCGGAGCAGGCACCGGTCCAGCGGCCGTCTCGTCCAGTCCTCCCGCCGGCCCCACCGGTGCCCCGCCGGGACCGGCGGCAGCTGGCCGGCATACTTGTCCTGCTGCTGACCGCCCTGCTGGTGGCCTGGCTGGCCGACAACATCGGGGCCGACCTGGGTGAGCGGCGGGCGGCCTCGGCCACGACCGGGGCAAGCGCTGGGGTCGACCTGGATGAGGAGCGAGC
>JASLBL010000703.1 GCA_030146615.1 Actinomycetes bacterium | reverse complement strand
AGAGCGAAGCAGCACGACAGCCAAGGCGGTGTCGCGTACCGCGGTTCGGTGATCGCGACGGGGGCCCGGGATCTGGGGGCCTCGCTAGGAACCGAGTGCCCGGTTACGGGTCAGCCGACAATGGGTGGATAGCTCCCTAACGGGCCCACAAACCGGACCGGTCAGCAAAGATCAGCGCAACAGAGCACCGATCCAGCGGCCTAACCGGCGCCCGTTCGAAGAGGTCGTGCACTGCGGCCACTGGTAGCGGCCGCACCCCCGCGGTCGGGAACCAGCCGACGTCAGCCATCACATAGAGCCTGCAGCTTATTCACGGTTGCCCAGTTGCGGGCGGTGCCAGCTGCCTCGGCGGTCCGGGAGCCGCCGAGTCGGGTCAGCTGGGCTGCCAGCTCGCTGCGGCCGAGGCCGCCGGGGGTGTGCAGGAACATGGTGGTCCCGACCACCCGCGCCTCGTCGTCGCTACCCTGGTCCTGGGCCTGCTGCTGGTCGGCCACGGCGGCGAGCTCGTCGGGGGGCAGGGGGCCGTTCCTGAAGATCGGCGATGGCGCGCTGGAGCGCCGCGGCGATCGTCGCGGTGTCGGCTTCCTCGCTGGTGAAGACCACGTTGCCGCTCTGAATGTAGGTCGCCACCTCGGTGTGGCCCAGCCCCAGCACAACCTCACGCAGGTCGGCCAATGGCGACCCTGTTGCGGCCGCCGACATTGATCCCGCGCAGCAGGGCGACATGAGTCGGCATGCCGTCATTTGCCCTTGGCTCAGCGGGCTGGCATCGCTATGGCACATGACATGCTTGACATGGCACCACATGTGATGCCAAAGTGGTGCCATGAACCTGGAACTGTATGTCGAGAACCTCAACCGCCAGCTCGCGGTCGCCGCCGAGGCCGGCGGCGACGAGGCTCGGGCGCTGGCCGAGCGGCTGGTCGCGCCGCTGGAGGCGGCGATCCGTCTCACCCTGCAGGACGCGCTGGCGGCGGCGGTGGAGGAGATCACCACCGAGCTCGCGCCGGGATCGGTCCAGCTGCGCCTGCGCGGACGCGACCCTGAGTTCGTGGTGACACCACCGCCAGCCGACCCGTCCGCCGACGACCTGGCCGAGGACCCCGACGACCGGCCTCCAGCCTTCCCAGAGGACGACGAGGGCACGATGTCGCGGATCAACCTCCGTATGCCCGACCACCTCAAGGCCCGGATCGAGCAGGCAGCCGCGAGCGAAGGGCTTTCGGTCAACGCCTGGCTCGTGCGAGCGGCCGCCGCCGCCCTGGAACGAACCGGCCCGTCCCGTCGACCCGAACGACGCGCCTCTCAGGGCGCGCAGCGCTACACGGGCTGGGCGCGCTAGCCAACTCACCAGAGGAACTGCAGATGCCTACCTTCGATACTCCCGAACCGATCTCCGTCACCGTCGAGTTGGGCGTCGGTGACCTCCGGATCGTGGCCAGCGACCGCACCGACACCATGGTCGAGGTGCGCCCGAGCGACCCCGCCAAGAAGGCCGACGTGACCGCCGCCGAGCAGACCCGCGTCGAGTACGCCGGCGGCAGGCTGCTGATCAAGGCCCCCAAGAACTGGAGGCAGTACACCTTCCGAGGGGGCGGCGAGTCGATCGACGTGCAGGTCGAGCTGCCGGCCGGCTCGCAGCTGCGAGGTGAGACCGGGGTGGCGGCGCTGCAGTGCCGAGGTCGCCTGGGCGAGTGCCGCTATAAGACCGGCATCGGCGACATCCAGCTCGACCAGGCGGGCGCGGTGCAGCTCCGGACCGGCGTCGGCGACATCACCGTGGCGCGGGCCGGCGGCGACGCCGAGCTCACGACGGGTTCCGGCTCCGTGCGGATCGACGGCATCGACGGCACGGCGGTGGTCAAGAACTCCAACGGCGACACCTGGATCGGCCGGGTCACCAGAGACCTGCGGGTGAATGCGGCCAACGGCCGGATCTCGGTCGACCAGGCGGGCGCGACCGTTGCCGCCAAGTCCGCCAACGGCGACGTCCGCCTGGGCGAGGTCGCGCACGGCGCCGTCCTCGCCCAGACCGCCTTCGGCAAGGTCGAGATCGGGATCCGCGACGGCGCCGCCGCCTGGCTGGACCTCAACACCCGCTACGGCACCGTGCGCAACGACTTGGAAGCCGCCGAGCGTCCCGGACCGGGCGAGGACGCGGTCGAGGTCCGCGCCCGCACCGCCTTCGGGGACATCACCATCCACCGCTCCTCCGCCAACGACCCCGGAAAGGACGAGACATGACCAGTCCCACCGCTCGGTCGGCGATCGCGGTCGCCGGGCTGCGCAAGACGTTCGGCGACAAGGTCGTGCTCGATGGCATCGACCTGCGGGTCGCCGAGGGGACGATCTTCGCCCTGCTCGGCCCCAACGGCGCCGGCAAGACCACCATGGTGCAGATCCTGTCCACCCTGATCGGCGCCGACGCCGGGGAGCTGCGCGTCGCCGGTCACGACCTGGCCCGCGACCCGGACGCGGTGCGCTCGGCGATCGGCGTCACCGGCCAGTTCTCGGCGGTGGACCAGCTGCTCACCGGGGAAGAGAACCTGATCCTGATGGCTGACCTGCGCCATCTGGACAGGGCGGAGGGCAGGCGGCGGGCGGCCGAGCTGCTGGACCGGTTCGATCTGGTCGAGGCGGCCAGGAAGCCGGCCGGCACCTATTCCGGCGGCATGCGCCGCCGGCTCGACCTGGCGATGACCCTAGTCGGCGACCCGCGCATCATCTTCCTGGACGAGCCGACGGCCGGCCTGGACCCGCGCAGCCGCCGCACCATGTGGCAGCTCATCCGCGAGCTCGTGGCCGCTGGGGTCACGATCTTCCTCACCACCCAGTATCTGGAAGAGGCCGACGAGCTCGCCGACCAGGTCGCGGTCCTGGACCACGGGCGGCTGATCGCCGAGGGCGCCCCCGAGACGCTCAAGCGCCGCGTCCCTGGCGGCCATGTCCGTCTGCAGTTCGCCGACCAGGAGGGACTGGAGTCGGCGGCCCGCGCCCTGGGGGCGTCGGCCCGCGACGACGACGCGCTCACCCTGGAGGTCCCCAGCGACGGCGGCGTCCGGTCGCTGCGCGGCCTGCTCGACCAGCTCGACGGGGCGTCGGTCGAGGTCGACAGCCTCTCCGTGCACCTGCCCGACCTCGACGACGTCTTCCTCGCCCTCACCGGCCAACCCGACAAGGAAAGGGCAACCCTGCCATGAGCACTCCCGCCTATGCGGTGCGCGACTCCAGGACGATGCTGCGCCGCAACCTCCGCCACATGTGGCGCTACCCGACCCTGACCCTGATGGTCGCCGGCATCCCGGTCGTCTTCCTGCTGCTATTCGTCTACGTCTTCGGCGGCACGCTGGGCGCCGGGCTCGGCGGCCCGGGTGGCGGTCGCGCCGACTACCTCGCCTACGTCACACCCGGAATTCTCCTCATGGCCGTGGCCGGGGTCGCCCAGGGAACGGCGATCTCGGTCGCCATGGACATGACCGAGGGCATCATCGCCCGCTTCCGGACCATGGCGATCTTCCGGCCCTCCATCCTGACCGGCCACGTCGTCAGCGCCATGACCCAGACCGCCGCCAGCCTGGCTATCGTCCTCGCGGTCGCCCTGCTCATCGGGTTCCGGCCCACCGCCAGTCCCGTCGAGTGGACAGCGGCGGTCGGCGTCCTGGCCATGATCACCCTTGCCATCACCTGGCTGTCGGTCGCCTGCGGCCTGGTCAGCAAGACCGTCGAGGCGGCCAGCAACCTGCCTATGCCCCTGATGCTCCTGCCCTTCCTGGGCAGCGGGTTCGTCCCCACCGAATCGATGCCGACCGCCCTGCGCTGGTTCGCCGAGTACCAGCCCTTCACCCCCTTCATCGAGACCCTGCGGGGCCTGCTGCTGGGCACGGCCATCGGCAACAGCGCGGCCGTCGCCGTCGCCTGGTGCGTCGGCATCACCCTGGTCAGCTTCCTGTGGGCCCGCGCGGCCTTCAACCGCGACCCCGGGCCCACGGCAACCTGACGGAAGCTTCCAAGGAGGCCGGCACACCTTCATAGCGAAGCGGGGCGCCTCCCGAGTCGAGATCGACGCCAGCCTCGTCCTGGAGGCGGCCGATCGAGCCGTGCCTGTCTGGCCGGCACGCTAAGCATCGGCCGGGCCTCGCCCGGCAACCAGTCCAGCCGCGCGAGCGCGCTCCACCGCACCCAAGAGGAGCCCGGCGGCAACCGGCTCGATCCGGTAGCGGCGCAGGTCCTTGTCCCGTTCGATCGGGTAGTCCACGTCCCGCGGCAGCCGCTTGCGAGCGCCTGCCAGCGAGGTGAGGACCCCACCGAGCCGGGCACGGCTGATGCCGAGTTGGGCGTGGACGTCAGCTTGGAGCTCCTCGTAGGTTACCTCTGGCGCATGACGGCACAGGACCACCAGGACCTCGACGGCCGCTGGAGTGAGCTGGGCCACGAACCGGTCGGCGAGGCTGGCGGTGATCCCGCCCGGCGCTGGCCCACGCGCCTGAGGTGCAACCGTGGCGGTGTAGGTGACGGTCCTGGTCACTTGCTCCTGGTCCAGGGCGTCGGCCAGGATCCGCAGGGCGGCGGCCAGCTCACCGATTGGGCCGTGCAGGGTGAGTGTGACCCGACCGGCAGGTGGAGGTCCGACAGAGGACGGTCGGCGATGCATGTATGCAGTATCCACGCTCCGAGCCGCCAGATCCGTAGTCTGAGGGCGGCCAGAAACCTAGCGTCGTCCAGGAAAGGCAGCGCAGGTTAGAAGGGGTCTACCGTTAAGGCAGGCCCAGGTAGCGCAAGGTAGAACATTGACCGCGTCGTTGACCGAGCAGACCAAGCTGGGAAGCTGAGAGCACCAGACTTGGATCTGGTGCTCTGCCAGGCCGGGAGCCTGCTACAACCATCCCTGTCGCTTGGCCCAGCGCAACAAGATGGCCGAGATAGCGATCATCGCCGCCAGCACCACCGCCAGGTGGGGGAAGTCGGTGCGGTCATTGACAATGATGTTCATCCCATACACCGACGACAGGGCGGTGATCGGCAAGGTGAGCACGGCGATCAGGGCGAGGCGTTCGGCGGCGATCGTCACCTTGGTGTCGGTCCGGGCCTTGTAGAACTCGATCACCCCCTCCAGGTAGCGGATCTGGCCGTCGGCCACCCCGGCGACCCGGGCGAACTGGTCTTTGATGTCGGTCACCAGCGGCTGGCAATCCGGGGGGATGAACCGGCCCAGGGCCGACATCCGCTGGTAGATCTGATGGCCGAGGGTGGCCATGTTGGCCACCGCCAGCAACCCATGGCGGGTGCCGAACAGCTCCTCCAGGAACTGCTCGGGGTCGCCCAGGTGGCCGGAGGTGACCCGTTGCTCCAGTGGCCACACCTGGCGGGTGACGGTCTCC
>JASLBL010000667.1 GCA_030146615.1 Actinomycetes bacterium | reverse complement strand
TGACCACCTGCCGGTCGAACCTTCCCGGGCGCAGCAGGGCCGGGTCCAGGGTCTCGGGCCGGTTGGTGGCGGCCATCACGACCACCCCGGTGGCCGGGTCGAACCCGTCCATCTCGGCCAGCATCTGGTTCAGGGTCTGGTCACGCTCGTCGTTGGAGACCAGCTGGCCGCCGCGGCGCTGGCCGATGGCGTCGATCTCGTCGATGAACACGATCGAGGGGGCCCGCTTGCGGGCCTCCATGAACAGGTCCCGGACCCTCGCGGCGCCCACCCCGACGAACATCTCCACAAACGAGCTTCCGGTGACCGAGATGAAGGGCACGTGGGCTTCGCCGGCCACGGCCCGGGCCAGCAGCGTCTTGCCGGTCCCGGGCGGCCCGACCATGAGCACGCCCTTGGGGCCGACGGCCCCGGCCCGCCGGTAGCGGTCGGGGTTCTTGAGGAAGTCGACGACCTCGCTGACCTCGCGCTTGGCCCCCTCGTAGCCGGCCACGTCGGCGAAGGTCGTGTCCGGGCGCTCGGCGTCGAACACCCGCGCCCGCGAACGGCCGATCCCGCCGAGCCCACCCATCGTCGCGAGCTGCTTGCGGGCCGAGCGGCCCGTCCAGATGAACAGGCCCAGGATGATGGCCAGCGGGAGGAGGTTGAGCAGCATCGAGCCGAGCGAGGTCTGGGCCGGCTGGGTGGTGACCTGCACGTGGTGGCTGTCCAGCAGCTGGGTGAACTGCGGGTCCTGGAGGTTGGTCGGGTACGACGACTCGAACCGGGTCCCGTTGGTCAGCTTGCCGGAGATGTTGCCGTCGGAGCCGATCGCCACCGAGGCGACCTGCCCGGCGGCGATGTCACCCTTGAGCTGGGTGTAGCTGAGCTGCTCGACCTTGTCCGAGGTGGGCAGCGGGAGCAGGAACAGCACCACGGTGAGGATCAGCCCGGCGATCAGCAGCCAGTTGCGCCACCACGGCGGAGGCGGCGGGGCCGGGCTCGGCGGCCGGTCGGGCGGCGGGCCCGACCTGGCCGTGCCGGTCTTATGCCGCTCCCACCGTCCCGGCCGCTTCATCGCGCTCATCACTGTCCCCTCTCGCCAACGACCAGCGGGAGCGAGATCGAGGTCGCCGGTCGATCCATGGCGGTCGCCCGGCGCCAGCGGTGACGCAGGACCAGCAGCCCCAGGAGCCCGTCGAGGGCCAGCAGGGCCCAGCTGACGACGGTGAACAGGTGGACCTGGGCCGGGGTCACGTCCGGAACCTGGCCCACCCGGATCAGCAGCCACTGCGCCTGGGTGCCGGTGAGCAGCAGGGTCAGCCACACCGCGATCCCCTGGGAGGCGTCCCACAGCCCGTGCAGCAGCGCCACCACCACATACCATCCCAGGACGGCCCGGCCGAGCCGTAGCCGGCCGCGGCGGGCGGCGACGCCGAACAGCGTCCCGCCGAGGATGGCCGTCCACAGCCCGTGCCCGACCGGGGTCAGGATGCCGCGCAGCACCTCGGTCTCGACCAGGTTCAGCAGCGAAAGGCCATCGTTGGTGAACAGGGCGTTGAAGGCGTAGCCGGCGCTCTCGAAGGCGGCGAAGCCGAACCCGACCGCCGCGCCCAGCACCATGCCGTCCCGCATGGTGTAGCGAGACAGGCGCCGGGCCAGCAGCCACAGCGCGGCCAGCTTGACCGCCTCCTCGATCAGCCCGACCCCGAGGTAGGCGGGCCCGGACGGTTGGCGGAGGAAGGCGGCCTCGAGCACGGATGCGCCGAGCACGCCCAGCACCCCGCCGTAGACGAAGGCGGTGAAGACGCGCTGGGGAGTGACGACCCGGTCGGCGTGGCCGAAGGCGTAGGTCACGAAGGCGGCCGGAACGAGGAAGCTGCCGAGCAGGATGATGGTGGGGACCAGGTTGCTGTTGCGGGTGGCGAAGGTCACCAGCACCGTCGTCACCCACAGCCCCAGGCCGGCCAGGAACAGCTGCAGCCAGGGTCGCCTGCTCCACCAGCCGTGGGGCTCGGTTCCGGTCGTGGCGGTGTGCGGGACCGCATCGGCGGTTGTCTGTGTCATGGCACCCTCCTTGTGCTGGCCCAAGGGTCGCGCCATGACCGGCCGGAGTCTTCACAGCCAGCGGCCATCTCGCCTGCCGGCTGGCTGGAATCCGGGTCTGCCCGCTACCCGAGCAGCCCGGCGACCAGGTTGATGGTGGTGGCCAGGATGACCGCGCCCAGCAGGTACGACAGCAGCGCCTGGCGCAGCGCCGCCGCCCGCAAGGCCGAGGTCTGGAGGGCGGTGTCGGACACCTGGAAGGTCATCCCGACGGTGAAGGCCAGGTAGGCGAAGTCGGCGTAGCACGGTCGGGTGTCCTGGTTGAAGTCGATCCCTCCGGCCGGATGGCTGTAGTACAGCCGCGCGTAGTGCGAGGTGAACACCGTCTGCACCACCGTCCAGGACAGGGCCACGCTGGCCACCGCCAACCCGGCACGGAGATCCCGCGCCCCCAGGCCACCGGCCTGGCCCGCGGTGATGGCCAGCACGACCGCCAGGACGCTGGCCATGCTGGCCACCAGCAGCAGTGCGTCCGCAATGGCCCGTCCCGGGTCCTCACGCAGGGCGAGGCGGGCGGTCGCAGCCGGATCCCGGTGCCAGATCGTCGCCCAGGTCCAGGCCACGTACACCGCGGCGGCGGCGTCCCAGCCGGCCAGCGTGCCGATCTGCCAGCTGCCCGGCAGCGCGGCCAACGCGCCCGCGCAGGCCCCGGCCGCGGCCGCCGTCGCGACGCGGGTGGCCGCCGAGGCCCCTGACGCCTCCGGTGGAGCTGCCTCGTCGTGGCCAGCCAACGGTTCGTCCTTTCAGGTCCTCCCACCGGCCCTGCCGGTTGGGCGTTGACCGTCACGGCCAGGATCGCGCCCTCGGGGTCCCCTTGTCTTCCCGGCCAGCAGCCGCATTCCTTCCCGGCGGGTTGGCATCCCCGGCTTCCAGCCAGCCGGAACCGTGGGATTGCAGGCGGCGGGAAGCGCAGACGGCCGCTGGCATGCTGGCGACCCCGGCGCTCGAAGGCCAACGTCGACCGCATGAACCTGCCTCCAGGCAAGAGCACGAGCGGACCCAGGAGCCGGTGCGCACCCCGCCTTCCCCTCCTGGCAACCCGCTCTGGGGGAGGGGCCCCGGGCCCCTCCCCCCTCCAATCACGGTGGGTAGTGCCATGCAGAGCGACCAGGACACGCTCGACCTGTTCCGCGTGTACCTCGATCAGATCGGGCGGCATCCGCTGTTGACCAAGGA
>JASLBL010000408.1 GCA_030146615.1 Actinomycetes bacterium | reverse complement strand
CGGTTCTCGTGGCTGTCCACAGCCCCTCCTGCTGCCAGGCCGGCGGCGGGTGGGGGCTGGGCGAGGAAGTCGCGGTAGGCCAGGAGGTGGCGCAGGGCGGACAGGCCGGTGGCGGTGCCTTCCAAGACGGGAACCCCGGCGGCGCGGAGAGTGGCGGCCTCGGCGGGGTCGGCGGCGGAGGCGAGGTTGGCGAGCACGGCGACGGGCTTGGTCGTGGAGGCGGCGGCGGCGATGGCCAGGCCGGTGTAGCTGGTGTCGGGGGTCGGCTCGGTGGTGAGGTCCAGGTTCAGGGCCAGGGCGGCGGTGGCCGGGTCGTCGAGCAGGGCCGTGATGCAGGTGGCGAAGATCTGGTCGGCGTCGTTGCCGGTGCCCCAGGCGTCGAGCGGGTTGGTGGGGGGGAGGCCGGGCTCGAGGACGGCGGCCAGGCGCCGGCGGGTCGCCTCGGAGATCTCGGCGAACGGGACCCGGAGCCGCTCGGCCAGGTCGAGCAGGTGGGCCCGTTCCCCGCCCGAGTCGCCGATGGCGGCCAGCCCGCCGGCAGCGGCCCGGCGGCCGGCCAGGAGCTCGCAGGTGTCGGCCAGCTCGTCCAGGGTGGCCACCTGGGCGACCCCGTAGGCGTCGAACAGGGCCTGGTAGGCGCCGTCCTCGCCGGCCAGGGCGCCCGAATGGGCGGCCACCATGGCCCTGGCCGCCTGGCCGCGGCCGACCTTGAGGGCGACCACCGGGACGGCCCGGGCGGCCGCCTTGGCCAGGGCGGCCCGGAACGCCGCCGGCTCCCTGACCGTCTCCAGGAACAGGGCCACCACCCGGGTCGTCGGCAGGTCCAGAGCATGGTCGAGGTAGGCGGCGGCGCTGGTCACCAGCTCGTTGCCGGCCGAGACGACCAGGTTGAAGGCGAGGCCGCGGTCGTTGTGGAGCAGGGCCGAGAACACCGACCCGGAGTGGGTGACCACCGCCACCGGGCCGGCGGGCAGGTCGGGTGGCTCCGGGTACCCGCAGACCCGCAAGCTGTGCTCGAGGTTGAAGAACCCCATGCCGTTGCCGCCGCAGACCACCATCCCGGCCGCCTCGGCGATGGAGCGGAGCCGCTCGGTCAAGGGGCCACCGTTTGGGGGGGTCCGGGGGGGCGCTTTCTGCCCCACCGGTGGAACCGGTGGATCGGGATCCAGGCAGCTGGCGAAGATGACGGCCGCCGGGATCCCGGCGGTGGCCGCCGCCTGGAGCTGGGCCTCCAGGGCGGCGTTGGGCACGGCCAGGACGGCCAGGTCGACCCGGCCCGGCAGGTCCGCCAGGGACGGGTGGCAGGGGCGCCCGGCGACCTCGGTGTAGCGGGGGTTGACCAGGTGCACCGTGCCCCGGTAGCCGCCGGCGAGCAGCTGGGCGACCAGCTGGTCCCCGAACGACCCGGGCCGGGCGCTGGCCCCCACCACCGCCAGCGACCGCGGCGCGAGCAGGGGCGCGAGCGAGGGGCCGGTCCTGAGGGCCGGTGCCAGCGAGCCCCTCCGGTTCATCGGCGTCGCTTGGCCCGCCGCCGGTCGGCCAGGATCGCCTGGGCGGCCTGCCAGCCGGGGATGCCGCAGACCCCGCCGCCGCCGTGGGTGGCCGAGCTGGCCTGGTAGAGCCCGGGAATGGGGCTGCGGTAGTCGGCGTACCCGGGGGCCGGGCGCATGTGGAACAGCTGGTCGGCCGAGAGCTCGCCGTGGAAGATGTTGCCCCCGACCAGCCCCCACTCCTGCTCCATCCGCCAGGGCCCGATGACCTCGCGGTGCAGGATCGCGCCCTTGAGGTTGGGGGCCAGCTCCGCGTAGCAGTCGATCATCCGGTCGGCGTAGGCCTCCAGCTCCTCGGCGTGGGGGGCCTCGGACCACTCGTGCGGGCACCACTGGGTGAACAGCGACATGACGTGGACGCCCTCGGGGGCGAGGGTCTTGTCGAACACCGTCGGGATGCAGCCGTCCGAGAACGGCCGGGTCGCGCCCCGGCCCTGCTTGGCGTCCTGGAACGCCTGCTCGATGTAGCCGACCGACAGGGCCATGGCGATCGCGCCGGTGTGGTGCTCGCCGACCTCGGTGCCGGGGTCGGCGGTGAAGTCGGGCAGCTCGCCCAGGGCCAGGTTGATCTTGACCACGCCGCTGCGGGTCTTCCAGCGCTCGATGTCGGTGACGAAGTCAGGCGGCAGCTCGGCCCGGTCGACCTGCTCCAGGAAGGCCGTCCGGGGATGGATGGCGGTGACCACGATCGGGGCCCGCAGCTCCTCGCCCCCGGCCAGGGCCACCCCGGCGGCCCGGCCGCCCTCCACGAGCACCCGCTCGACCCGGGCGCCGGTCCGCACGGTCGCGCCGAGCGAGCGGGCCGAGCGCTCGATCGCGTCCGAGACCGCCCCCATGCCGCCCTCGGGAAACCCCCAGCTGCCCAGGTGGCCGGCGCCGACGTCGCCGATCGAGTGGTGGGCCATCACATAGGCGGTGCCGGGCGAGTCGGGGCCGGCCCAGGTGCCGATCACCCCGTTGATGGCCAGACTCGCCTTGACCTCCTCGGACTCGAACCAGTCGTCCAGCAGGTCGCTGACGCTCATGGTCATGAGCCGGGTCACGTCACCGACGGTGCGGACGTCCAGGCCCCTGTGGCGCCAGGCCAGCCGGAGCAGCTCGCGCACGTCCGACGGCCGGCGCGAGCCGATCCTGGGCGGGACCTGGGTGAGCAGCGGCCCCAGGACCGACGCCAGGCCGCCCAGCCAGGCGTCCCAGCGGGGCATGGCGTCGGCGTCCCTCGTGGAGAACTTGGAGATCTGCTCGTGGTTGCGGCCGGCGTCGTCGTCGTACAGGGTCAGCGAGCGGCCATCCGGCCAGGCCTGGTAGGCGGGGCCCATGGGGACAGCTTGTAGCCGTGCCGCTCCAGGTCGAGGTCGCGGATGATGCTGGGCGGCATCAGGCTCATCACATACGACAGCCGGGTCACCTTGATCTCGGGGGCCTCGGGCCAGGGGGCGTCGGTGGCGGCCGCGCCGCCGGTCTTGGCCCGAGCCTCCAGGACCACCGCCCGGGCCCCGGCCCGGGCCAGGTAGGCGCCGGCCACCAGCCCGTTGTGGCCGCCCCCGATGACGATCGCGTCCCAGGTCGACATGGCGCCTCCCTGATTTGACCGGGTGCCCCCTTGGGGTTCCCCGGACCCCTCCCTGTCTTTGACTGAACGTTCAGTCTAAGATGTGGGTCGGCACCGGACAAGCCCGGCAGGCCATACTGCACCTCGAAGCCGACATGCTGGAGCAGCCATGAGCCCACGACGCAAGCTTTCCGACGCACGGCGCCGGCAGATCCTCAAGGCCGCCGTCCAGGTGATCGCCGAGAAGGGCCTGTGCGACACGGGCATCAAGGACGTGGCCGACCGGGCCGGCACCAGCCCGGCGCTGGTCATCTACTACTTCGGCAAGAAGGACATTCTGCTCGCCGAGGCACTTTCGTTCGCCGACGAGCAGTTCTACGCCCAGACCGCGGACGCGGTGGCCGAGATGGCCAGCGCCCGCGACCGGCTGGTCGAGCTGGTGCGCTGCTCGTGCTCGGTCGGGGAGGCCGAGGACGACTTCGACGAGTGGGTGCTGTGGCTGGACCTGTGGGCCAGGGCACCGCGCGACCCGGACGTGGCCAGGGACCGGTCGGCCATGGACCGGCGTTGGCGGGTCACCATCGCCGAGATCGTCCGCGAGGGCCAGGCCGCCGGCGAGTTCGACCGCGTCGACGCCACCGCCTTCGCCCTGCGGCTCGGGGCTCTGATCGACGGGCTGGCCATCCAGGTCGTGCTGAAGGACCCCGAGGTGACCCGCGAGCGCATGTTCGACCTGTGCATGGACACCTGCTCGCGTGAGCTCGGATTCTCCTGGACCCCCGAGGACCGGGCCCACCTGGTGCCGCCGCAACGGCACGCGGCCTCAGGCTGACTCGGGCAGGACCCGCAGCGCATCGGCCGGGAGGTGCACGGCGATGGCCGTGCCCTGTTGCCAGGAGATGGGCTGGCCCTGGTTCTGGACCAGGGCCTGGAGGGGGGCGCCGTTGGCCAGGCGGACCACCAGCTGGGTGGCCGGGCCCTGGTAGACGAGGCGCTCCACCATCCCGGGGACCCGGTTGGGGCCGGTGGTCCCGTAGTCCTCCAGCTGGACCCGCTCGGGGCGGATGACCACCTGGACCTCGCCGCTGGCGGCGGTGTCGCCGCCGGCCGCCTCGAGCTCGAAGTCGCCAAGGCGGACCCGGCAGCGGCCGCCGCCGTCGCGTCCACCGGAGGTGGCCGTGAGCAGGTTGGCGGCGCCCAGGAATCCGGCGACATAGGTGGTGGCCGGCTCCTCGTACAGCTCGGCCGGGGGGCCGACCTGCTCGATGCGGCCGCCGGCCATCACGGCCAGGCGGTCCGACATGGTCAGGGCCTCCTCCTGGTCGTGGGTGACGTAGACGAAGGTGACCCCGACCGCCTCCTGGAGCGCCTTGAGCTCGATCTGGAGGGCCTTGCGGAGCTTGGCGTCCAGGGCGCCGAGAGGCTCGTCCAGCAGCAGCACCGACGGGCTGAGGACCAGCGCCCGGGCCAGGGCGACCCGCTGCTGCTGGCCGCCCGACAGCTGGGCCGGCCGCCGCCGCTCCAGGCCCTGGAGCTGGACCAGGGCCAGGGCCTCGGCGACCCGCCGCCTGGCCTCGGCCTTGCCCACGTCCTGGAACCGCAGCCCGAAGGCGACGTTGTCGGCCACGCTGAGGAACGGGAACAGCGCGTAGCTCTGGAACACGGTGTTGACCTTGCGCCTGTGCGGCGGGGTGCGGGCCATGTCGACCCCGTCGAGCAGGATGCGCCCCTCGGTTGGCTGCTCGAACCCCGCGACCAGCCGCAGGGTGGTCGTCTTGCCGCAGCCCGACGGGCCGAGCAGGGCGAAGAACTCGCCACCGGGCACGTCCAGGTCGATGCCGTCCACCGCGGTGACGTCCTCGAACCGCTTGACCAGCCCGACCAGCCGGATCTCGCCTCCGCCCACGCGGCAGGCCCCTTTCAGCGACGCTCCGCCACGGGCATCGTATCCGGCCGGGCCCCTCGGCTCAGCCCACCCCCGGGCCGGGCGGCACGGTTAGCAACAGGGTCGCGAACAGGGTCACGGCGGCCAGCACGGCCCCCCAGCCACAGCGCCTGCGATCCTCCGTCATGCTGGCTTCCTCCTCCGGGTGCTCTACGGCGGTGCCGACTGCGTTCCTTGTTCCGGTGCATCGACGGAGGCGGAACAACGCCCCATCGGGAGGCCTGCCGAGCCGCCCTGCGTAGATCTGCGTACAACGGCGCTCAGCCGCGGACGGCGTCGGCGAAGGCGGCGAAGTTGGCCAGGAACCGGTCGACGTCCTCGCCGGTGTGCTGGGCCGACAGCAGCCACTGCTCGGCCTTGCCCCACGGGGGCAGGAACACGCCGCCGTTGTGCTGGTAGAGCCAGTGGCAGTGGCTCCAGCGGTCGTCGATGGCCAGGAAGTCGCGGTAGTTGCGGACCGGGGTGGGGGAGAAGGTGACGCAGCCCTTGGCCCCGACCGCGACCACGTGGGCGGGCAGGCCGGTCCGGTCCAGGACCTGCTCCACGCCGGTCACCATCCGCTGCTGGAGGCCGGCGATCCGGCGGTAGGCGGCCGGGGTCAGCACCTCGGTGAGGGCGGCCCCGGCGGCGGCCATGGCCAGCGGGTTGCCGTTGAAGGTCCCGACCTGGTCGTAGTGGCCGCTGGTGATGTGGTCCATGACCGCCTGGGTGCCGCCGATGGCGGCCGTGGACAGGCCGCCGCCGATCGCCTTGGCCAGGCAGATGATGTCGGGGGTGACCCCGTAGCGCTCGGTCGCCCCGCCAGGGGCGGCGGTCACGCCCGTCTTGACCTCGTCGAAGGCCAGCAGGGCGCCGTGGCGGCGGGTCAGCGCAGCCAGGCCCTCCAGGTAGCCGGGCTGGGGCGGGATGATGCCGGCGTTCATCATCACCGGCTCCAGCAGCATCCCGGCGATCTGGCCGGGATGCTCGGCGAAGACGCGCTCGGTGACCTCGAGGTCGTTGTAGGGCACGACCGAGGTCAGCTGGACGATCTCGGCCGGGATGCCGCTGGAGGCGACGGCGCTGGCCGGTCGCTGCGCCGGGCCGATCTCCTCCAGCGGCTGGTACACCGACACCTGCACCGAGTCGTGGTGGCCGTGGTAGCAGCCCTCGACCTTGACGATCCGCGACCGCCCGGTGATGGCCCGCATCAGGTGGACGGCGTCCATGGTGGCCTCGGTGCCGGAGTTGGCGAAGCGCCACAGCGGCAGGCCGAAACGCCTGGCCAGCTCCTCGGCGACGACGATGGCCTCGGAGGTGGGCTGGGCGAAGTGGGTGCCCCTGGCGACCCGGTCCGAGACCGCGGCCACCACCGCCGGGTGGGCGTGGCCGACGGCCATGACGCCGTAGCCGCCGTGCAGGTCGACGTACTCGTTGCCGTCGGCGTCCCAGACCCGGCTGCCCTGGCCGTGGCTGATCCAGACGGCCTGGGGCCGGGAGATCTGCCAGCTCGAGGTGACCCCGCCGGCCAGCGACCCGGCGGCCCGCTCGAGCAGGGCCCGGGAGCGGGGCTGGCGGTCCAGGAACTGCTTCTCCTGGGCGGCGATCAGCTCGTCAAGGCGGTCCGCGACCGTCATGGGCCGTCTCCTATCCGGTGAGTGGGCCGACACCCCGCTTGGCGAGCTGGTCGGCGATGATCGCCCGCTGGATCTCCGAGGTGCCCTCCCAGATCCTGTCCACCCGCAGCTCCCGGTAGAAGCGCTCGGCCACGTTCTCGCGCATGTAGCCGCGCCCGCCGAAGATCTGCACCGCCCGGTCGGCGACCCGGCCGGCCATCTCGGAGGCGTACAGCTTGGCCATCGAGCACTGGGCGTGCTGGACCTTGACGTCGAGGTCGCCGTCGATGCCGTGGGCGGTCTGGTAGGTCATCAGCCGGGCCGCCCAGAGCTCGGTCAGCGAGTCGGCCAGCATGAACTGGATCGCCTGGTAGCCGAAGATCGGCTGGCCGTAGGCCTGGCGCTCGCGGGCGAAGGCGGTGGCCTCCTCGATCAGCCGCTCGACCGCGCCCAGGCAGCGGGCGGCGATCATCAGCCGCTCGTAGCGGAACCACTCGTAGGCGAAGCGCATGCCGTCGCCCTCGGCGCCGATCAGCTGGCCGGCGGGGACGCGGACGTCCTCGAAGGCGACCACCGGGTGGTGGTAGGGGTAGGTGTGGCTGTAGGCGGGGGTGCGGACCACCCGGATGCCGGGAGTGTCCAGGTCGAGCACGAACATGGCGTGGGCGCCGGCGTTGGCCCCGCCGGCCAGCCTGCCCTGGAAGAACACGTGGTCGGCGTGGTTGAAGGAGGTCACGTGCCACTTGACCCCGTTGAGGACGTAGGTGTCGCCGTCCGGGGTGGCGGTGGCCTTGATGGCGTCGACGTCCGAGCCGGCCCCCTCCTCGGTGATGGCGTAGCACTCGCGACGCTCGCCCCGGATGGTGGGGACGACCCAGCGGTCCAGCTGCTCGGGAGTCGCCACCTTGGGCAGCCAGGAGGCCGGGGTGTGGACCACCCAGCCGAGTGCGTTGGTCACCCGGCCGATCTGCTCGGAGACCAGCACCTGCCGGAAGGCGCTGAAGCCGCCCCCGCCGAGCTCCTTGGGCATGTTGATGGCCTCGAAGCCGAGCTCGGCGACCCGGCGCCGGTGCTGCTCCAGCAGCCCGTCGGGCAGCTCGCCGCCAGCCAGCTCGGCGGCCACCTCGTGGGGGAGCAGCTCGTCGGCCAGGGCCCGGGCGGCCGCCTGGATCTCCCGGTCCGCCTCCGACATCGGATGGCTTTGGCCCACGAAACGGACTCCCCGGAGTGTGACCCAGAACATTGACTGAACGTTCAGTTTATTGTAGTTTTCGGCCCATCTGCAAACGCAGGAGGCAGCCATGGCCAGGATGAGCCGCCGAGCCTTCCTCTCCCGCTCCGCCGCCACCGCGCTGGCCGTCTCTGGCGGCGTGCTGTTGTCGGCCTGCGGCGAACGCGACGAAACCGGGGCCGCTCCGGGCGCCCGCGGCCCCCAGCTGGCCAGCCCCGACAATCCCGTCACCTGGCCGGTCCCGGCCGACGCGGGCCGCATCGCCGACGGCCTGGCCCCCGAGCAGGGCGGGACCCTGCGCATCTACAACTGGTCGGAGTACCTCTACAAGAAGGTCGCCCAGGACTTCGAGAAGAAGTACAAGAAGTACGACGTCAAGGTGCAGATCTCGACGTACGGGAACATGGACGAGGCGGTGGCCAAGCTCCGCGGCGGCCAGGTCGCCTTCGACATGCTGTTCCCGACCTACGACTACCTGGGCAAGCTGGTCCAGGGGAACTTCCTGCGCCCCCTCAACCACTCCTACATCCCCAACATCGAGCAGGTCTGGCCGGCCTTCCAGAACCCCTGGTACGACCAGGGCTGGAACTACTCGGTGCCGTACACGATCTACACCACCGGGATCGCCTGGCGGGTCGACAAGGTCAAGGACGACATCGCCGCGATGGCCAACCCGTACGAGGCCCTCTGGGACACCCGGTACCGCGGCAAGGTCGGCATCCTCGACGACTACCGCGAGGGCATCGGCATGACCCTGCTCAAGAACGGCATCACCGACCTCAACACCGGCAACCAGGACCACCTCAACCTGGCCCGCGACCAGCTGGTCGCCCTGGCCAAGGCGGTCCGGCCTCGGGTCAACACCAACGACTACATCGACCTGCCCGAGGGCAAGACCTGGATCACCCAGGCCTGGTCGGGCGACATGGTCAACGCCCAGTACTACATGCCCAAGGGCCAGAGCGCGGACGTGATGCGCTACTGGTTCCCCGAGGACGGCAAGGGGCCGGTCAACAGCGACCTGATCGTGCTGCTGCGCACCGGCAAGAACCCGGTGCTCGGCCACCTGTTCATGAACCACCTGCTCGACTACGACGTGGCCGTGGAGAACATGAGCTGGAACGGCTACCAGCCGCCCCAGAACAAGCTCGACCCGGCCGAGCTGGTCAGCCAGGAGCTGCTGCCCAAGAACCTTGAGACCGCGACCGTGCTGCCCTCCTACTTCGACAC
This sequence comes from Actinomycetes bacterium, assembly GCA_030146615.1. Taxonomy (GTDB): domain Bacteria; phylum Actinomycetota; class CALGFH01; order CALGFH01; family CALGFH01; genus CALGFH01. The sequence continues at coordinate 11,454 of JASLBL010000408.1, read as the reverse complement.
CGGCTACCGGTACCTGGAGCTGCCGGGCGAGATCGACGACCGCTGGCACGCGGCCTGGCAGGAGTTCAAGGCCGGAGCCTAGTGGCGACCTTCGACCGCGCCGGCGCCTGGCGCCCCCGCTGGTTCTGGCCGTCGTTCGCCGCCCCGGGCATGGTCTGGCTGGTTGTCCTGTTCCTGCTGCCGTTCTACGTCGTCCTGTCGATCGCCTTCGGCGCCGTCGACCCGCTGTTCCGGACCCCGGTGCCGGTCTGGAACCCGGTGCAGTGGAACCCGTTCCAGTTCCAGCTGCTGTTCGACCGGATCTTCGGCCCCGACGGCTTCCTGGGGCCGGCGTTCGTGCGCACCTTCGTGTTCGTGGCCGCGGCCAGCGCCCCGTGCCTGCTGCTGGCCTACCCGGTCGCCTACTACGTGACCCGCTACGCCGGCCGCCGCAAAGGCCTGCTGCTGGTGGCCCTGCTAGCCCCGTTCTGGATCAGCTACATGATGCGCATGCTGGCCTGGGTAAATCTCTTAGAGGGCGACGGCATGGTCAACCGGCTGCTGGTCGGGGTCGGGCTGCTGGGGGAGCCGTTCCCGTGGCTGGCCGGCCAGCCGGTGACGGTCACCCTTGGGCTGGTCTACGGCTACATCCCCTACATGGTCCTGGCCCTGTACGCCGGGCTGGACCGGGTCGACCAGCGGCTGCTGGAGGCGGCCCGGGACCTGGGGGCGAGCCGGCGCCGGACCTTCGTGCTGGTCACCCTGCCCCTGTCCCGCCAGGCGATCCTGGCCGGGCTGGTCGTGACCGCCCTGCCCATGTTCGGCGACTACTTCACCAACGACCTGCTGTCGGGGTCGCCCCGCACCTCGATGGTCGGCAACCTGGTCAACGACGCCATCGCCAGCCCTGGCCAGGGGGGCCAGGCCGCCGCCCTCGTCCTGGTCATGATGGTCCTGCTGGCGGTGCCGATGCTGGCCTACATCCGGACCACCGGCCAGGCCTCCCGGGAGGCGGGGAGGTGAGCCCGTGCGACGCTGGCTGACCGACCCGTGGCGCAAGCCGCGGCTGCTGGAGGCGCTGGTCTGGGGCTATTTGGCCTGATCGGTGCTGCCGGTGGCGATCGCCGTCTGGTTCTCGTTCAACGCCGGCCGCTCCCGCTCCAGCTGGCAGGGCTTCTCGCTGCGCTGGTACTGGGAGGACCCGGTGCTGTCGGTCTGGCACGACCCCGACCTCCAGCGGGCCCTGCTCCACAGCCTCCGCCTGGCCGTGCTCACCACCCTGGCCGCGGTGCCCCTGGGGGTCGCCTTCGCCATCGGCCTGGACCGCTGGCGGGGCCGCCTGGCCGCCGGGTTCAACTTCCAGATGCTGCTGTCGTTCGTGCTCCCCGAGATCATCCTCGCCGTGGCCCTGCTGTTCCTGTTCACCAACCTGCTCAAGGCGGTCCAGCTGGGCACCGTGGCCCAGCTGCTGGGCCTGGTCACCTTCCAGTTCTCGTACCCGGTGATCATCTACCGGGCTCGCCTGCTCTCGATCGGCAGCGAGTACGAGGAGGCGGCCATGGACCTCGGCGCCTCCCCGGTCAAGGCCCTGCGCCACGTCCTGCTGCCGCTGCTGTCCCCGGCCATCTTCGCCAGCGCCGTGCTGGTCTTCGCCGACGTCATCGACGACTTCGTGCTCGTCCGCTACCTGTCGGCCGACGCCGCCTCCGAGCCCATGTCGGTCAAGATCTACAACAGCGCCCGCTCCAGCCCCACCCCGGCCCTCAACGCCCTGGCCACCATCATGCTGGTCTCGTCCCTGCTGGCCATCGCCCTCGGCTTCCTCGTCTACCGCCGCCTCACCCGCGGCGAGCGCACCAAGGAGTCGACCGTCGAGGGGTTCGCGGCCCAGATCTGACCGTCCTCCAGGCCCAGCCAGCGGGTGATCCCGATGGTCTTCAGGAACGGCTAGGTCGTGGCTGGCCACCGCCAGGGCGCCCCGGTAGGCGGCCAGGGCCTGGGCGAGCTGGCGGTGCTGGCCAGGTCGAGGTGGCCGAGGCCGAGCCGCTCCAGGGTGGCCCGCGTGCGCTCCTCGACGTCCCAGTCGTCCCCGACGGCGGCGTGCCTCCGGATTGCGTGGTCACCCAGGTGCCGGTCCGGGACCGGGCCGCGGCCGACCTGGGCCCGCTTGGGCGGGTGGAGCTGTCGATCCTGCCCTAGCTGGCCGGCGGGGCCGCCTGCCAGGTGAAGGTGTCGTTGGTCAGCCACTCACCGAGCAGGTTGACGTAGAACGGGGTGCCGGGGACGCCGCTGGTGCCGCCGGGGAGGCTGGATTCGGCGCGGACGTCGCCGGGGGCGCGGGGCTGGCTGACGTAGCGGTTGGCCGGGCCGCCGCCGAAGCCGAACTCGCCGGTGGCGTCGGCGCGGATGTCGTGGGCGGAGGCGTCGACGGTCTCGAAGCCGCCGTCGGTGGGGATCCCGGGCAGGTCGGGCAGCGGGGGCGGGAACGCGCCGAAGGCCGGGGGGATGTTGAAGGAGCCGCCGAGCGGGTGGTCGAGGGTGACCCGGTGGAGGCGGCCCCAGCGGTAGTCGCCCTGGTCGGTCGACCCGCCGAAGGCGGCCTGGAAGTCGGGGCCGGACAGCTTGGCCAGGGCGGCCTGGACGGCTCGGAGCAGGGTGACGTCGCGGCGGTCGGCCGGGTCGGCGACCCCGTCGACGGCGAAGAAGTCGATACCCGAGGCGCCGACCCCTCGGGTCTCGCCGAAGGTCTCCAGCAGGTGCTTGAGGGCGGTCAGGGACCGCTCGCCGTCGGGCACGGGCACCCCGAAGGGGGCCAGCCGGGCGTCGATGGCGCCCTTGACGACCTGGCTGCGCCAGACCGCGTAGATGGTGGCGGCGGCGCTGTTGGCCTGCTCCAGGCGGGTCGGGGGCAGGCGCCGGCCGTCGACGTCGACGGCGTCGTAGCCCTCGGCGATGCCGGTCGGGGTGCGGCGGTTCCACAGGGCCAGGCGGCCGACGGCCTCGGCCACGGCCCGGTCGCGGGCCAGCCCGCGCAGTGTCGGGTCGCTGTCCAGCGCGCCCCTGGCCAGCGCCCTGACCAGGTGGGGGACGAAGAACTGGGCGTCGACCAGGGCGGTGTCGGCCTGGATGCGGCGCATGTCGGCGAACGACACCGTGCCGTCGCCGGCCAGCTCGGCCCGGAGCAGGGCGGTGATGCGGCCGCCGCGGATGCCGGCGTAGCCGTTGTTGAGGTAGTAGATACCGCCGCCCGGCCGCAGCTGGTTCAGCGGGTCGTTGTCGAGGGTGACGCCGGCCGGGTCGTTGTTGGCGTTGACGAAGAACCCGGCCGGTGGGTTGAGGGTCTGGGGCATCTCGGAGTACGGCAGGATCTCATAGGGGATGGCCTGGCCGGGCTGGGGGTTCTGGACCGGCAGCCACTCGTTGCCGCCGGTGCCGTTGCGGATGAAGAACGGCGGCAGGCCGTTGACGGTGCCGGCCTGGAGGTCCTCGCGCAACGGCAGCTCGGCGCTGGTGAAGTAGGCGATGTTGCCCTCGACGTCGGCATAGGCCCAGTTCTGGCCGCCGACGTCGAAGAACTGGAGGCCCCGGCGGAAGTCGTCCAGGTTGCGGGCGTCGTCCCAGATCAGGAAGGTGTCGAGCTCCCTGGTGGCGCTGAAGCCGGTGTACTGGACGCTGAGGGCGGTCCCGGCCGCCTGGTCGAGCTGGATGATGGGGCCGTTGTTGCGCCGGGGCACGATCAGCGTGGCCGGCGGGATGGCCCCGCCCGGGGGGACCACGGTGAGGTTGTCGGGCGTGCCCGAGCCGGGGTTGTTCTGCCGGAAGGTCTCGGGGATGGGGATGACCGGCTCCAGCCGGCCCTGGTGGACGGTGGCCAGGCCGCTGGGCGAGGACGGGTCGGGCTGCAGCTGCTCGGCGTAGGTGTCGGTGACGTCCATCGGGTTGACGGTGGCGCCCCAGGAGATGTGGCGGTTGTGGCCGACGATCACTCCCGGCGTCCCGGCGAAGCCGCTGCCGCTGGCGTCGGTCTCGCCTCCCTGGAGGTGCACCGGGTAGAAGGTCGAGGGCGAGTCGAGGGCCAGGTGGGGGTCGTTGGCCAGCAGCGGGTGGCCGTCGGCGGCCAGGCGGCCCGACACCGCCCACTGGTTGGAGCCGGTCTGGCCCCGGTCCTGGGACAGGGCGTTGCGCAGCAGCGGCACCTTGGCCGCGAGGGCGGCGTAGCGCTCGGCCAGCCGGCCCGCGGCCGCCAGCCGCTCGCCGGCCGGTCCCGCGGCCCGTGCGACCTGCCGGGCCGCCGAGGTCGTGGCCGCGGCCGCCCGGGTGGCGTCGGGCACGGTCGAGGCGTCGGTGAACGGCTCCGAGCGCCACAGGTCCTGGAAGAACAGGGCGGTGCCGTCGAAGCCGGCCGCCTGCCCGGCCTGCTGGTAGCCGAGCAGGGCGGTGGTCAGCTCGATGTCGAGGTCGAACGACAGCCCGAAGGACTGGAGCTTGCCCACGGCCACGCTGTCCAGGGCGGTCCAGGGCCGGAACGAGGTCAGGCTGAGGGCCCCGTACTCGGGCGGCAGCGGGTTGGCGGCCACCCAGGCGTTGACGCCGTCGGCGTAGGCGGCCAGCACCGCCTGGGCGTCGGCGGACAGGGCGGGCAGCGACCGGGCGGCGGCCCGGTGCAGCCCGATGGTCCGCAGCTGCACGTCGGTTCCGAGGGCGGCCGGCCCCAGCAGCTCGGCCAGGGTGCCGCCGGCCTGGCGGCGGCGCACGTCCATCTGGAACAGCCGGTCCTGGGCGTGGACCCACCCCTGGAGGAAGAACAGGTCGCGGCGCGAGGAGGCCTGGATGTGGGCGATCCCGTTCGCGTCCCGGTCGACCCTGGCCGGCCCTTCCAGCCCGGGCACGTCCACCGGGTCGGCGGCGGCTCCCCGAGCCAGCAGGCCGGCCGGCAGGAGCAGGGACAGGGCGAGGACGACGATGATGGCGCGCCGCATCGGGGCTACCTCTCCTGGGACCGGCTCCCAGCCCCCAGAGCACCGGCTGCCCCAGAGCGTCGTCCGAACCCGGCGAAGCCTACCAAAGCGGGCCGATCACACAAGCCCAGGGGAGGCGCCGGGTACACTCGGGGCGCGATGACTCGTTTGCGCGTTCCCGGTTGGCCATGGTCGGTCGTGGCCGCCGTGGTCGTCGTCGCCCTGGTCGGGGGCGGCCTGTTCGCGCTGGGGGGCGGGGGCGGGTCGGGTGATCGGCCCGGGGCCGTCGGCGGCGGCGGAGGGTCGGGGGACGGCGGCACGACCCCGGCGGCGCCGGTGCGGCTGACCGTGACCCCCAAGGACAGGGCGACCCGGGTCGCCCTGGACGCCACGGCGCGGGTGGTGGCCGAGGAGGGGCGGCTGCGGGCGGTGCGGGTGACCGGGGCCGGCGGGCGGAAGCTGGCCGGGGAGCTGGCCACCGACGGGCGCAGCTGGGAGAGCACCGAGGCCCTGGCCCCGGCGACCCGCTACCGGGTGGTGGCCGAGGCGGTGGATGACGCCGGCACCCCGACCCGCCGCCAGAGCAGCTTCACCACCCTCAAGCCCCGGGCCGAGCTGCGGGCCGCGATCATGCCCCTCGACGGCGAGACGGTCGGCGTCGGCCTGCCCATCGGCATCTGGTTCAGCCAGCCGGTGGCCGACCGGGCCGCGGTCGAGCGGCGCCTCCAGGTCAGCTCGTCCAAGCCGGTCACCGGGGCCTGGCACTGGTTCGCCGACAACGAGGTCCACTACCGCCCCAAGGCCTACTGGCCGAGCGGGTCCAAGGTCACCCTGCGGGCCCGCCTGGCCGGGACCGACGCCGGCCGCGGGGTCTGGGGCGTGGCCGACCGGACCATCGGCTTCACCATCGGCGAGCGCCGGATCAGCGTGGTCGACGTCCGGACCCACCGCATGCGGGTCACCTCGGGCGGGCGGACCCTCCGGGTCCTGCCGGTGAGCACCGGCCGGGCGCAGTACCCGACCACCAACGGCGTCCACTTCGTGCTCGAGAAGAACCCGGTCAAGGTGATGGACTCCTCGACCGTGGGCATCCCCCGCAACGGCCCCGGCGGCTACTACCAGCGGGTCGCCTGGTCGGTGCGGATCTCCAACTCGGGCGAGTTCGTCCACGCCGCCCCCTGGTCGACCGGTGCCCAGGGCTCGGCCAACGTCTCCCACGGCTGCGTCAACCTCTCCACCGCCAACGCCGCCTGGTTCTTCCGCCAGACCCGCCGCGGCGACGTGGTCGAGGTCCGGGGCTCACCAAAGCGCCCCGGCAACAGCCTCGGCGTCGCCGACTGGAACATGTCCTGGTCCGAGTGGCTCGCCGGCAGCGCTCTGCCCCGGTGACGCCGGTCAGGGCGTGCGCAGCTGGCAGCGGTCGACCACCTTGCGGTAGTCGGCCAGGGCGACGTCGAACTTGGCCGACTCGGCCGAGCCGGCGATCAGCGACGGGGTGCCGGCCTGCACGGCCGCCTCGGCCTCCATCGAGCCGTTGAGCAGCTTGTTCATGGCCTCGGTGTGCTCGCGCAGGGCCCCCGACACCCGGACGGCGTGGCTGATGGTCTCGTTGGCCCGCTCCACCGCCTCGGCACACTCGGGGGAGGCCGTGGGGGAGGCGGCCACGCTGCTGGTGGTCACCCCCGAGAACCGGGCCCGGTCGCGGACGGCGTCGCGGTTGCCGCCGATGGCCACGCCCCCGGCCAGGGAGACGGCCATCAGGGCCAGGGTGACCAGCAGCCAGGGCCAGGCGGGCCGCCGCCGGTCCTCGGCCAGCCGGGCCTGGCCGTTGTGCTGGCGGCGGACGTCGAGGTCGGAGACGTAGCGGCGTAGGGCGGCGAGCTGGCGCTCGCGGTTGTCGTCATGCTCTGGAGGCATCGATCCCTCCTCCTGGCCACGCGACTGCGCCCCGAGCGGCACAGGTGCGCGCGTACCCGGCATGTCATACCAAGATGCCGGCTAGGCGCTCAAACGCTAGCGGGGGCCGCCGTCGGCGAAGTCCCAGACGGCACCCTGCTCGAACGCCCGCAGGACCCGGCGGCTCACCACCATGCGGTGGACCTCGTCGGGGCCGTCGTAGAGCCGGGCCGCCCGGGCGTCGGCGTACATCCGGGCCAGCGGGGTCTGGTCGGTCAGGCCGAGGGCGCCGTGGGTCTGGACGGCCCGGTCGATCACGTCGTGCAGCACCCGGGCGGCGTAGAACTTGACCGTCGAGATCTCCACCCGGGCCTCGTCGCCCTGGTCGATGCGGGCGGCCGCGTCCAGGGTGAGCAGCCGGCAGGCCTGGATCTCGGCCGCCGAGTCGGCCACCCAGCCCTGCACCGTCTGCTTGTCGGCCAGCGGCCCCCCGAACGCCTGGCGTCGCAGCGCGTAGCCGCACATCAGCTCGAAGGCGCGCTGCATCTGCCCCAGCCAGCGCATCACGTGGTGGATGCGGCCGGGGCCGAGCCGCTTCTGGGCGATCCGGAAGCCGTCCCCCGGCTCGCCGACGGTGTTGGCCAGCGGGACCCGCACACCGGCGAAGCGGACCTCGCAGTGGGTGCTCCAGCCCCGGCCCCGGTGGCCCATGACCGGGATCGCCCGGATGATCTCGACCCCGGGGGTGGTGGCCGGGACGACGATCTGGCTCATCCGCCGGTGCGGCTCGGCCCCGGGGTCGGTCACCGCCATGACGATCCCGAACGCCGCTCCCTCGGCGCCGGAGCTGAACCACTTGTGGCCGTCGATCACCCAGTCGTCGCCGTCGCGGACGGCGGTGGTCCGCAGGCCGGTCGGGTCGGAGCCGGAGACCTCGGGCTCGGTCATGGCGAAGAACGAGCGGACGTCCCCGGCGACCAGCGGGGCCAGCCACCGCTGGCGCTGCTCGGGGGTACCGTACAGGTGGAGGATCTCGGCGTTGCCGGCGTCGGGGGCCTGGCAGCCAAAGAGCAGCGGCGCCCAGGCGCTGCGGCCGATCAGCTCGTTCAGGAAGGCGTAGGCGACGAACCCGCGGCCGCTGCCTCCGGCCTCCGGGCCGATGTTGGGGGCCCACAGGCCGGCCGCCCTGACCTCGGCCCGCAGCTCCTCGACCAGTGCCTCGGCCTCGTCGTCCTCGCGGTCCAGGCGAGGCTCGTTGGGGTAGACGAGCCGGTCCATGAGGCCCCGGACCTGCTCGCGCAGCTCCCGGACCTCCGGTGTCATCGCCAGCACGGCCATCGGGTGCCTCCTTCGGGCGCGGCCCCACGACGATATACGGTAGGCGGCAGCCGGCGGCCAGCAGCGGGCCGCCCCCGTCGGAAGGATGGTCGTCATGGCCGACAGCGTCTATCGGGTCACCGAGCTGGTCGGGACCAGCTCCGAGTCCTGGGAGCAGGCGGCGGCGTCCGCGGTCGAGACGGCGTCCCAGACGCTCAGGGATCTGCGGATCGCCGAGGTCCTCGAGCTCGACCTCCAGCTCGAGGACGGCCGGGTCCGGGCCTACCGCACCCGGCTCAAGGTCTCGTTCAAGTACGAGCGCAGCGGCGACGCCTAGGCACCGCCGCGGACCGGGGGGCACGGGCCTCCATCTCTTGACAACGCAAGCAACCGAAGTGCGTAATGACCTAACGGTGTTCGGCATGATCGAACACCAGCGAGGTCGGGTCAGGAGGTGGAGGGCCCGTGAGCGTGGGCCTGGTGGTCGTGTCCCACTCGGCCAAGATCGCCGAGGGCGTGGTCGAGCTGGCCGGCCAGATGGCCGAAGGCGTGCGCATCAAGGCCGCCGGCGGCACCGACGACGGCGGCATCGGGACCGACGCCACCCTGATCGCCGAGGCGATCGCCGCCGCCGACGAGGGCGACGGGGTGCTGCTCCTGGTCGACCTCGGGTCGGCCGTGCTCTCGGCCCAGGTGGCCATCGACGAGCTGGTCGAGGAGGAGACCCGCGGCCGGGTCCGCATCGCCGAGGCCCCGGTCGTGGAGGGGGCCGTGGTCGCCGCCATCCAGGCCAGCACCGGCTCGACCCTCGAGGAGGTCGACCAGGCGGCCCGGGACGCGGCCACCATGGTCAAGGTGAAGGACCCGGAGGGGTCCGGCCGGGGAGGCTGAGGGTGGCGGCCGCCGTCGCAGTACCATTGGCGGGTTCGTTGCCCGGACCCCGACGAGAGGCAGCCAGGATCGTGGATGCGACCTGCGTGCGCCGCTGGCTCACCGAGGTCGCCGACCGCCTGGCCGCGGAGCGGGACTTCCTGACCCAGCTGGACGCGGCCATCGGCGACGCCGACCACGGCGTGAACATGCACCGTGGGTTCACCGCGGTCATGGCCAGAGTCGGGGCGGTGGGGGAGGCCAGCGGTGGGCAGCTGCTGAAGATCGCCGGGCGGACCTTCGTCTCCACTGTCGGCGGCGCCGCCGGGCCGCTGTACGGCACCGCCTTCCTCTCCGCCAGCGAGGCCCTCGGCGACCACGAGCGCTTCGGGCCCAAGCTGCTCCTGGACGCCCTGCGGGCCTCGCTGGAAGGGGTCCAGCGGGTCGGGGCGGCCGCGCCCGGCGACAAGACCATGGTCGACGCCCTCACCCCGGCCCTCAGCGCCTATGAGCTGGAGCTGCGCATGGGCGGCTCGCTGGAGACGGCGGTCAGCGGGGCCAGGGAGGCGGCCGCCGAGGGGATGCGGGCCACCATCCCGCTCCAGGCCCGCAAGGGGCGCGCCTCCTACCTGGGCCCGCGCAGCGTCGGCCACCAGGACCCGGGCGCGACCTCGACCGCCCTGATGTTCGCGGCCCTCGAGCAGGCCGTGCTCGCCGACCGCTCCCAGCGGTTCGCCAGCGGGGCCAGGCGCCCGGTGAGCGGGCCGTGATCCAGTCGGTCGGTCGGGCGGCCCGGATCCTCAAGGCGCTCGGGTCGGAGTCGGCCCGCCTGGGCGTGACCGAGCTGGCCGAGCGCCTCGGCCTGGCCAAGGCGACCGTGTACGGGCTGCTGCGGACCCTGGAGGCCCACCAGCTGGTCGAGCAGGACTCCGAGACCGGCAAGTACCGGCTCGGGCCGGCCCTGCTCCAGCTCGGCAACGCCTTCCTCGACAACAACGAGCTACGGGCCCGGTCCCTGCTGTGGGCCGAGACCCTGGCCGGCCGGGCCCGCGAGGCGGTGCACGTCGGGGTCCTCTACGGCCCCAACGTGCTGCTCGTCCACCACGTGTTCCGGCCCGACAACTCCCTCCAGATCCTCCAGGTGGGGGCGTCGATCCCCTGGCACGCCTGCGCCCTCGGCAAGGCCACCGTCGCCTACCTCGACCCCGACGCCCGGGCCGAGCTGCTGGCCGAGCCGCTGCCCCGGCTCACCGGCCGGACCCTGACCTCCAGGGAGGTGCTCGCTGCCGAGCTGGAGGGAGTGGTCGCCACCGGGGTGGCCGTCGAGGACCAGGAGGCGATCGTCGGCGAGGCTGGCATCGCCGCCGCCCTGTTCGACAACCGGGGGGCGGTGGTCGGGGCCATCGGCCTGGCCGGCCCGGTCGAGCGCCTGCTCCTCGACGGGCCGGCGTCCGAGACGGTGGCCGCGGTCAAGGAGACGGCTCGCGGGCTGTCCCGCGAGCTCGGCGCCGGCCGCCCGGCCGTGCCCCGCGCCGGCGCCTGAAGTCGCGCGACCACGCACCCCGCCCCTACGATGGCCCTATGACGTCAACGGCGGACCCCGGGCCCGAGCCGTCCCGAGGGTCCCAGCGGCTCGACCCCGGTCCCTCGGCGCGTCAGGCGTCGGGTCGGCTGGTCAGCCTGGTTGTCCGCCTGGCCGACGGGCTCGACCCGCTCGACCTGGCCGGATCGGACGGCTTCGTCTGGGGGTCGCCGGCGGCCACCCTGGTCGGCACCGGCGCCGCCGCCCGGGTCCCGGTCGGCACCGGCCCAGGCCGGATCGAACGGGCCGCCGAGGCGGTGGCCGCCCTCCTGGAGGCGGCCGAGGTCGAGGACCCCGACGGCAGCGGCCTGACCCCGGCCGCGGTCGGCGCCCTCCCGTTCCACCCGGCCAACCCCGGCGAGCTGGTCGTCCCGTCCCTGCTGCTCCGCACCGGCCCCGACGGCCGCACCTGGGCCGTCCTCACCGAACCGGGCCCGTTCGACCCGCCCCCGCCAGACGACCTGCTTGCCCGCCTCCGCGCCCAGGCTCGCGACGAGGTTCGCTGGCCGCCCGCCCGCCGGCTCGACACCGAGGGGCTGTGGACAACCAACTCCGCCCAGCCCACCGGTCGGGTAGCGTCCCCCACCGGGGGACCTGGCGCCGGGCCGGGAGGTTCCGGCCTGGACCGGTGGCGGGCTGGGGTCCTGGCCGCCCTTGCGGCGATCGGGTCGGGGCGGCTCGACAAGGTCGTGCTGGCCCGGGAGGCGGCGGTGGAGGCGGAGTGGCCGTTCCCGCGGGCCGAGCTGCTGCGGCGGCTGCGGCGGCGGCCCGGCGGGTCGACCTTCCTGTACGCCAGCGACGGGTTCGTCGGGGCCAGCCCGGAGCTGCTGGTCCGCCGGCAGGGGCGTGTGG
>JASLBL010000400.1 GCA_030146615.1 Actinomycetes bacterium | reverse complement strand
CACGTGCGGGTGGCCACCTTCGCCGCCCCGACCTACGACGAGAAGCGCCACCACTTCCTGTGGCGGTTCTGGTCGAGCCTGCCCGGCTGGGGCGGCATGGCCGTGCTCGACCGCTCCTGGTACGGCCGGGTCCTGGTCGAGCGGGTGGAAGGGTTCGCCACCACCGAGCAGTGGACCCGCGGGTACGACGAGATCGTCGAGTTCGAGAAGTCGCTGGTGCTCGAGGGCATGATCCTCCTCAAGTTCTGGATGCACATCTCGGAGGAGGAGCAGCTGCGCCGGTTCAAGCGGCGCGAGACCGAGCCGCTGAAGACCTGGAAGCTGACCGACGAGGACTGGCGCAACCGCGAGAGGCGCACCGCCTACGAGCAGGCCATCGAGGACATGCTGGAGCGGACCGACCACCCGCTGGCCCCCTGGCACCTGATCGAGGCCGACTCCAAGCGCTTCGCCAGGGTCAAGGTGGTGGAGACGGCCATCGCCGAGATCGAGCGGGGGATGCGCGAGCGCGGCTTCGAGGCCCCGCCGCCCCGGCCCCGGCCGGCCGGCAAGACCAGGACCAAGGCCAAGTCCAAGGGCAAGGCCGAGGCCAAGGGCGGCGTGGAGCGCGGCTGACTCGGATGCGCCCGGACGCCTGGTAGCGCCCGAACGACCCGAACCTCCCGAAACTTGGACGCGTCGCGGTTCCTCCATAGGATGCCGCAGATGTTCGGAAACCTGTCGATCCGCTCTAAGCTGCTCGGGCTGCTGGCCGTGCCGGTGGCCGCGGCGGCGCTGCTCGGCGTGACCGGGGTCACGGCCGCCTCCGGGGACCTGACCAGGGCCGGGGCCGAGCGCCGGGCGGCCGCGGTGGCCGGCCAGGCGGTGGCCGCCGTCCACGAGCTCCAGGAGGAGCGCGTCCGGGCGGCCGCCTGGGTTGCCGGTGACGGCCAGGACGGCCAGGCCGAGCTGCGCAACCGCCGCCGGCGGGTCGACGCCGCCCTGGCCGCCTACCGGACGGCCATGGCCGGGCTCGGCGCCACCGGCGACCCCGCCCTCGACCAGGTCCTGGCCATGGCCACCGAGCGCCTCGACCGGCTGGCCCTGGTCCGGGTCGAGGTCGACCGGCGTCTGGTCACCCCCGAGCTGGCCATGGCCGGCCACGACGCGATGGTGGACGCCCTCCTTGGGGTGACCCGGGGCCTGGCCGCCCGCCTGGAGGCCCCGGAGCCGGCCCGGTCGGCGCGGCTGCTCCTGGCCCTCACCGCGGCCAAGGAGGCCACCGGCCAGGAGCGGGTCGTGCTGGCCGCCGCACCGGCCCAGGCACCGGCCAGGGACGAGCGGCTCCGGCTGCCCCTGGCCGCCACCGCCGCGGTGGCCCGCCAGGAGCTCAACGGCGTCCGGGCGGTCGCCGGCGCCCGGCTGGGAGCGATCGACCGGGCCCTCGGCGAGCCCGGCGTCCGTGACGTCCGAGGCCTGGAGCTGGCCCTGCTCGACCCGGCCGCCCGCCGGACCGGCACCGGCGACCTGGACCGCTGGCGGGCCGGGCTGACCACCCGGGCGGCGGCCCTGCGGCGACTGGAGCACGAGGTGGCCGCCGACCTGGCCGGGGTGTCCGGGAGCTGGCTGGCCCGGCAGGAGAGGCGGCTGCGCGACCGGCTGGTCCTGCTGGCGGTGCTGGCGGTCGCCTCGCTGGCCGCGGTCCTGCTCCTGTGGCGGGGCTCGGTCGGCCGGGGCCAGGCCGGCCCGGGCGGGGCGATGGTCCCCGGCCTGGCCAGGCGGGGCCAGGCGCTGGCCTCCCGCCAGCTCCAACTGCTCGAGGAGCTGGCCGCCGAGGAGACCGACCGGCACCGCCGCCAGGGCCTGCTCGGGGTCGACCACCTGGCCAACCGGCTGCGCCGCACCGCCGAGACCCTGTTCTCGGTGGCCGGCGACGAGCCCGTGGGCCGCTGGGCCCGCCCGGTGCCCCTGAACAAGCTGCTGCGCGCGGCCATCGCCGAGGCCGACCCGGGCGGCCCGGCCGGCGACGCCACACCACCTCGGGGACGGCGGGTCGACATCCTGACGACCGGCGAGGCCGAGGTCGAGGGGCCGGCCGGGATCGACCTGGTGCACCTTTTGGCCGAGCTGCTCGACAACGCCGCCGCGTTCTCGCCGCCGGCCGCCCCGATCGTCGTCACCGGCGCCGACGACGGCGACGACTACCTGATCGAGGTCACCGACCGCGGCCTCGGCATGACCGACCAGGAGCTCGCGTGGGCCAACCAGCGCCTGGCCGGGGCCGCCGCCCGCGACCCGGCCAGCCAGGCGGCCGGCGACCGGCTGGGGCTGGCCGTCGCCGGCCGCCTGGCCGCCCGCAACGGGTTCGCGGTCCGGCTCGGCCGCTCCCCCGCCGGCGGTGTCACCGCCGCCGTCCGCGTGCCCGCCGGGCTGCTCACGGCCCGGGCCCCGGTGGTGGCCCGGCGCGGCTGACGGCCGTCCGTTTCGGCGGGGTCTAGTGCAGATCACCTATTGCGGCGGTATTGCCGGCGACGATAGCGTCCTGGCGCCTTCCTCTCCCGTCGTACGCAAGGTTGGTCGAAGATGTTCCGGAATTTCCCCATCCGCACCAAGCTCATCATCGCCCTGCTGGGCCCACTGCTGGTGCTGGCCATCCTCGCCCTGGTCGGCATCCGCCAGAACCAGGCCGAGAGTGACCGGGCCGAGCGCAGCACCGCCTTCGCCCGCCTGGCCGCCGGCCTGGCCCCGCTGATCCACCAGCTCCAGGCCGAGCGCAGCCTCTCGATCAGCTACATCGACAGCGGCCGCAAGCAGTGGCGACAGGAGCTGGTCGAGCAGCGTCGCCTGGTCGACCAGGCGGCCGCCACCTACCGGGCCCAGGCCCAGCGCCTCAGCGCCGGCGACGAGCTGCTGGCCGAGAAGATCGAGTACGGCCTGAGCGAGCTGGGCCGCCTGGGCGAGCAGCGGGACGCGATCGACACCAAGCCGATCGACGACCAGGAGCTGAAGGTCGAGCCCGGGATCGAGGTCCACGAGGAGGAGGGCGAGGAGGAGCTCGAGCACGCCACCGAGGAGGGCCACGGCCCGCTGGACTCCCCCGGCACGGCCCTCGACCAGTACACCGACACGGTCAGCGACCTGCTGGACATCAACGGCGAGATCGCCCCCCGGTCCGACAACGCCGAGCTGCTCAAGGGGGTGGCCGCCTCGGTGGCCCTGGCCAGGGCCAAGGACTTCGCCGACTCCCAGCGCAGCCTGCTCCAGAACGTCTACGCCGCCGGCCGCTTCGGCGAGAACGAGTACGGCAAGCTGGCCGCCCTGGTCGCGGCCGAGGAGCTCTACACGGCCCAGTTCGACTCCAGCGCCACCGAGGCCCAGCATGAGTTCTTCGAGGAGACCGTCGCCGGCCCAGAGGTCGACAAGGTGGCCACCTTCGTCGACAAGGCCCTCGGCAGCGCCAACAACCGCAAGCTGGGCATCGACCCGCAGTTCTGGTTCGACGCCATGAGCGTCAAGCTCGACCGCATGCGCGCGGTCGAGGAGCGCCTGAGCACCGACGTGATCGCCACCAGCTCGGCCGTCAAGCAGGGCGCCGACCGCCGGGCCTGGCTCTACAGCCTGCTCCTGGCCGCCGCCCTGGTCCTGGCCGTGGTGCTGGCCCTGGTCACCGCCCGGTCCCTGATCCGGCCCATGCGTCGGCTGGAGGCGGCCGCCGAGGCCACGGCCACCGAGCGGCTGCCGGGCGTCGTCCAGCGGCTCCAGGACGGCGAGCAGGTCGACCTGGCGGCCGAGTCGGCTCCGCCCATCGAGGTCCGCTCCAAGGACGAGATCGGCCACCTGGCCGAGGCGTTCAACTCGGTGCACCGGGTCGCGGTCCGGGTGGCCGGCCGCGAGGCGGCCCTGCGCCGCAGCGTCGGCGACATGTTCCTCAACCTGGCCCGGCGCAGCCAGAGCCTGATCGAGCGCCAGCTCGAGGTGATCGACGAGCTGAAGGTCAGCGGCTCCGAGGCCGAGGTCCGGGCCGGGCTGGGCGAGCTGGACCACCTGGCCACCCGGATGCGGCGCAACGCCGAGAACCTGATCATCCTGTCCGGGTCGGAGCCGGCGCGGCGCTGGCGCAGGCCGATCGACCTGACCGAGGTCGTGCTGGCCTCGGTCGGGGAGGTCAAGGAGCACACCCGGGTCGAGCTTCTCCCCCTCGACCAGGTGCAGGTGGCCGGGCACGCCGCCGCCGACCTCATGCACCTGCTGGCCGAGCTGATCGAGAACGCCGTCACCTTCTCCGCGCCCGGGACCAAGGCCCTGGTCGCCGGCCAGCCCATCCCCGCCGGCTACCTGCTCGAGATCGAGGACCAGGGTCTCGGCATGACCGACGAGCAGCTGGTCAAGGTCAACCAGCGCCTGGCCAAGCCGCCCGACGTCGACTTCGCCCTGGCCAAGATGCTCGGCTTCTTCGTGGTCACCCAGCTTGCCTCCAAGCACGGGATCAAGGTCCAGCTGCGCCACTCCTGGTACGGCGGCATCACCGCCCTGGTGCTGCTGCCCCGCCAGCTGATCCTCAATCCGGCCGAGCCGGCGCCGACGGCCGACGTCCCGGCCCAGCGGACCGCCGACCCCGACCTGGACTGGATCGACAGCCGGGTGCCCATGGTCCACGTGCCCCTTGGGGGCCGTCCGGCTACGGGGTGAGGGTCGGGCTGGCCGAGCCGACCAGCTTGCAGCCGACCTGGTACTTGGCGCAGCGGTACAGGGCCAGGAAGGCGTAGGCGTCGAAGCCGGTCTCGCTGTCGGTCGGCCGCAGGCCCAGGTACTCGGGGGGCATGTTGAGGCGGTCGGCCATCGCCTGGACGACGCCGGTCGGCTTGCGGTAGCGGCGGTCGGCGTCCCAGTAGGACAGGAACCCGCCCCGCAGCGCCGGGCGGTAGGCGACCTGGTCGGCGGCCCGGACGACGCCGTCCTCGCCGATCTGGACCCGCAGGGCCAGGTTGGCCACGGCGTCGGCGTAGTGGCGCCGGCCGACCTCGCCGCCGCTGTAGCCGAGCACCGTCTCCAGCATGCCGAAGGTGAAGGTCCGCAGGGCGCTGGCCCGCTCCCGGTCGCAGGCCAGCGGGGTGCAGCGGGGGATGCCGAAGCCGAGCCGGTCGAAGCGCCGCTCCAGCTCGTCGGCGGTCTTGCTGGCCGAGGTCGTGACCATGGGCAGCAGTGCCGACTGGTCCCGGTAGGGGCTGTCCGGCGACTCGCCGCGGTTCAGGGCCTGGAGGGCCTCGATCGCCGGCAGCAGGGTGTCGTGGCGGGCCGCCATCAGGTAGGGCTGCACGTTACCGAGGCAGGCCTTGGACCGGTAGGGGTAGGCCAGGGGCGTGGCCGGCGGGTCCAGCCGGCAGTCGCCGTAGGCGTCAAGGAACGGCTCGTGGCGGTAGCTGAAGTCGCGCGGGGCGTCGCGCCCGCGACCGAAGATGGCCGCCCTGAGGTCCCGCCCGGGCACGAACCCGGCCCGGAGCATGAACCGGGCCAGGGCGGTCGAGCGCTCCTTGTCGTCGCGGCTGACCGCGTGCAGCCAGGCCAGCTGGGTCGCGTGGCGGACCGTGAACCGGAAGCTGCGCAGGTGGCCGACCTCACGGACGGGGAAGCTGCGGCGCAGGACCGGCGGCTCGCCGTCGACCGGCCCGGGCGCGAAGCTTCCCAGGCGGACGTCGTCGAGCCAGATCTCGGCCGTGGCCGCCGGGTCGTCCAAGGACAGCGCGGTCACGCTCACCTGGTACCGGCCGCCGCCGGCGTCCCAGTCGACCCTGGCCCGCAGCCGCAGCCCCTCGGGCGAGGCCGGGGTGGCGAAGGTCAGCTCGTAGGCCTCGGTGGCATAGGCCGACTCGAGCGTGCGGATCCGGGTCGGGAGCGGGCACCCCTCGGCCGGGCAGGTGCCGTCGTCGCCCTGGCCGAGCAGCACCCAGCGCCCGTAGCCGGGGAACCGGACCCGGATCGGCAGCCCGTAGTGCTCGGACTGGACGGCACCGGCCGCACCGAGCGGCTTGTAGAGGCCGCCCAGGAACGCCTCGCCCTTGGCGATGGCGGCGTTCAGGCTGGCCAGGCTGGGCGCCGTGACCGGCGCGGGCCGCGGCGGGGCCGACGCCCCCAGGCGGTCCACCATGGCCACGATGGAGCCGGCGACCATGGCCGTGGCCAGGGTGCCGGCGACCATCAGGAGGGCCACCGAGCGGCGCCACAGCGGCGGCTTCGGCCGCGCCGGCGGGCCCGGGTCGCGGCCCACCGGGGCCGGCACCCCCACCCACACCCCGAAGGGCGGCGGGCGATCCGGCACCCCGCCGGCCGGCGACCACAACCGCGACATCTCCATCCCCCGTCCCCGGCGACCTGCCCAGGTTGCCGGGGATTGTCATCAGGGGGGTTGGGACCGCCCATCGGGAGACCTACCTAGTGCCGGCAGGGCACGGCGAGCGGCCGCCGACCAGGAGGCCGATGGCCCGGCCGGGCCGGCGCGGCAGGTCACGGTGGCCCTGGTCCCGGGGCCGCCGCAGCCCCAGGACCAGGCCATGGCCCCGGGGAGCGGGCTCCCCGGGCCAGGTCACAACCCGGTCACGGCCGCTAGCAGGCGCAGTCGTCGGGGACGTTGCCGCTGACCGTCGTCTGGTTGAGGATCAGGGTGTTCACGCTCAGGATGCCGCCACCGTAGGCGGCCGTGTTGCGGGTCACGACCGAGCGGTTGAGGGTGGCCTCGCCCTCGCTGAACAGGCCGCCGCCCCCGCCGCCGGCGGTGTTGGCGCTGACCCGGGTGTCGTTGAGGGTCAGGGTGCCGTAGTTGTAGATGCCGCCGCCGTCGGTCGCCGACCGGTTGCCCGTCACGGTCGAGCGGTTCAGGGTCAGGAGGCCGCCGTTCTGGATGCCGCCGCCGACCCGGACGGTGGCGTTCCCGCCGGTGATGGTCAGCCGGGTCAGGGTCACCGTGACCCGCTCGTTGACGAACAGCACGCCGCCGCCCCCGGCCCCGTCGAGGACGGTCGGGGCCTGCCGGTTGGTGTTGCCGAAGATCTGGAGGTCCTTCCCGATCGAGAAGCTGCCCCGGCAGCGGCCGAAGACGTTCAGGCGGTCGCCGGGGTCGGCGGCGGCGATCGCCCGGGTCAGGGCCTGCCCGGTCTGGGTGGCGAACCAGGTGTCCTGGGCCGGGTTCTTGACCCGGCAGGCCGGGGGCGCGGCCTCCGCCGCCGGGGCCAGCCCGGCGACCATCGCGCCGGCCAGCGCGATGGCGCCCAGCACGACCACCGCCCTCCTTGGAGCTGCCAGTCGGGCCATACACAGCCTCCCTCTCGTCCCACCCCGCGCCGATGCCGGGTCGTCCTCCCCGGATGCTCCCAGAGCCCGGCCGGGCTGTCCCCCAGCCGACGCCGTACCCCGGTACGCGATCACGCGTAGCCCGGCACCGTCGCGCCCTTTCGTTCATTTCTCCGTTTGGCGCCGAACACGTGGATCCCCTAGAATCCAGCCGACCGATCGAGGGGGGCTGGCATGAGGCGGGTCAGGGTGCTGGTGGTCGACGACCACCAGATGCTGCGGGAAGCGCTGGTCGGGATGCTGGAGGCGTCCGCGTTCGAGGTCGTCGGGGCGGTCGCCGACGGCGCCGACGCCACCTCCCTGGCCGCCGAGCTGGTCCCCGACGTGATCCTGATGGACCTGTCCCTGCCGGTCCTGAACGGCCTCGACGCGACCCGGCTGCTGCGCGAGGTCGCGCCGTCCTCGGCCATCGTGATTTTCAGCGCCTTCGAGACCCCCGACCTCAAGCGCCAGGCCTTCGAGGCCGGGGCGGTCGCCTACCTGCCCAAGGGCTGCAGCAACGAGCGCCTGCGGGCCACCCTGGAGGCCGCCGTCACGGTGGCCGGCAGCAACCTGCGCCGCGCCTGACGCCGGCGCTCGGCCCGTAGCGGAAACCGGCCCCGGCGGCCCGCCGCTGTGGCACGGTTGGCCTGGAAGGACCGGCGTCGCCGGTGGAGCGCCTGTCGCTGGAGGCCACATGTCGAACCTCGTGCCCGTCGTCGTCGAGCAGACCAGCCGCGGCGAGCGGTCGTTCGACCTCTACTCGAGGCTGCTGAGCGGCCGGATCGTCTTCCTGGGGACCCCGGTCGACGACACCAGTGCCAACCTCATCATGGCCCAGCTCATCCACCTGGAGAGCGAGGACCCCGACAAGGACATCCAGCTCTACATCAACTCGCCCGGCGGGTCGGTGACCGCCCTGCTCGGCATCTACGACACCATGCGCTACATCCGCTGCGACGTCGCCACCACCTGCCTCGGCTGGGCGGCGTCGGCGGCGGCGGTCATCCTGGCCGCGGGGACGCCCGGCAAGCGCTACGCCCTGCCCCACTCGACCGTCCTGCTCCACCAGCCGCACGGCGGCGCCCAGGGCCAGTCGGTCGACATCGACATCCAGGCTCGCGAGATCCTGCGGCAGCGGGCCCTGGTCGACCAGATCCTGGCCACCCACACCGGCCAGCCGGTGGAGAAGATCGCCCGCGACACCGACCGCGACTTCATCCTCAGCGCCGACCAGGCCCTGGAGTACGGCCTGGTCGACGAGATCCTGACCGGGCGCCGGGTCGTGCCCGAGCTGACCCCGGCCGGCGCCGGTGGGTGAGGGCGTGCTCGGAGACCGGCGGCGCACCCCGGACCGGCCACCGATGCCGGCCCTGACCGACGCCGAGTGCTCGGTCATCGACCACTACCTGGCCGTGGTCGACCTGATGGCCCGCATCAACCCGGCCCGCAGTCGCGGCCACACCTACGCCAGCCTGCGGGCCGCCCAGTCCCTGGCCACCGAGGCCAGGGACCTGCTGGCCGCCCTCGAGCTGATGTGGGACCGGGGCGAGCGCGAGCTCCACGTCTCCACCCTCACCCAGGCCCTGCGGGCCCTCGACGGGGAGCGCCGCGCCGCCCGGGTCACGATCCCGTCCTGAGCTGACGCCGGCCGTAACGGTGCCGGGACGGGGGGCACGAACACTGCCGCTGGATCTCCGGTTGTGGAGGTGGCGAGTGCTGGAGCGACCCCCGAGGGGCCTGGCCGGGCTGGGCTGGGCGGTGTGGGTGGCGACCCTGCTCGGCCTGGCCGCGACGGTCCGGCTGGACCGCCTGCTGCGTGAGGCCGGCCGCCACGACCTGACCGTGTACTCGGCCAGCAGCATCCCCCTGGTGGTGGCGGTGGCGAGCGCGGTCACGGTCGGGCTGGTGCTGGCCGCACGGCGGTCCCGGCACCCGGTGGGCTGGCTGCTGCTCGGCCTCGGGCTGTCGCAGGCCCTCCACGGCCTGACCTTCGCCTACACCCGCTACGGGCTGGTGGCCCGGCCGGGGTCGCTCCCCGGCGCCGCCTACCTGGCCGGGCTCAACAACGGCCTGGTCGTGCTATGGGTCGCCTGCGCCGGGTTCGTGCTGCTGCTCACCCCCACCGGGTCCCTGCCGTCGCCCCGCTGGCGCTGGTGGGCGCGGATCGTGGCCGCCGCGGCGGGAGTGTGGCTGCTTGGGTCGACCGTCGACCCGGCCCCGTTGCTCCCGGAGTTCCCGGACGTCGGCAACCCGCTCGCTGTGCCGGCGCTGTTCGGCCCGCTGAACGCGCTCCCGGTGGCCGCCCTGCTCGTGCTGGCCGGGCTGCCCGTCGGGGCGGTGTCGCTGCTGCTGCGGTTCCGCCGGGCCCGGGGGGTCGAGCGCCAGCAGCTCCGCTGGCTGGCCTGGGGGGCGATCGTCGCCGCCATGGCCCTGCTCGTCGCCCTGGCCGCCCTGTTCCTCCTCGAGGACTTCGGCCTGCTGAACGTGGCCATCGGCGTCAGCGTGGCCGTGCTGCCGCTGGCCACCGGGGCGGCCATCCTGCGCTACCGGCTGTACGACCTGGACCGGATCGTCAGCCGCACCCTGGCCTGGGGGCTGCTGACGGTGCTGCTCGGCCTGGGCTACGCCGGGGTGGTCCTGGGCCTCGGCGGGCTGCTGCCCGACAGCTCCAACCTGGTCGTGGCCGCCGCCACCCTGGCCGCGGCCGCCGTCTTCCAGCCGGCCCGCCGCCGCATCCAGGCGGTGGTGGACCGCCGCTTCAACCGCCGCCGCCACGACGCCGGCCTGACCGTCGCCGCCTTCGGCACCCGCCTGCGTGACCAGCTCGACCTGGACACCCTGACCGGCGAGCTGCTGGCCGTGGTCGACCAGACGATGCAGCCGACCCGGGCGTCGCTGTGGCTGCGGCCCCCGGCCACCATCGGCCGGATTCCGGTGGCCGGCGGCTACCCGCCGGGGTAGAACTGCTCGGTGGACCTCGCCGACTACAAGGCGCTCAGCTTTGACTGCTACGGCACCCTGATCGACTGGGAGGCCGGCATCGCGGCCGTGCTCGGCCCCTGGGCCCGGGAGGTGGGCCTCGACCTCGACGACGAGCAGCTGCTGGCGGCCTATGCCGGCAACGAGGCCGCGGTCGAGCGCGACCAGCCAACCGCCCCGTATCCCCAGGTGCTGGCCACGGCGTTCCGCCGCACCGGCCAGACACTGGGACGGGCCGTCGACGACGCGTGGGCGGAACGCCTCGGCGGCTCGGTGCCCGACTGGCCCGCCTTCCCCGACTCGGCGCCCGCCCTGACCGCCCTGGCCCGGCACTACCAGCTGCTCGTCGTGTCCAACGTCCACCGGGCCGGCTTCGCCGCCAGCAACCGGCGCCTGCGGGGCCGGTTCGCGGCCGTCATCACGGCCGAGGACGTCGGCGCCTACAAGCCGGCCGACAACCACTTCCGCGCCCTGCTGGCCACCCTGGACGACCTCGGGATCGGCCGTGAGCAGCTGCTGCACGTCGCCCAGAGCCTGTTCCACGACCATGTGCCGGCAAAGCGGGCCGGGCTGGCCTCGGTGTGGATCAACCGGCGGCACGACCGCCCCGGCTGGGGCGCGACCCCCGAGCCGTCCGAGGCCTGGAGCTACGACCTCGAGCTCACCTCCCTGGCCGAGCTGGCCGCGGCCGCCGACGCCGTTGCGAAACGATGACCGCCGGGCGGCGGTATCCGGCCTCGCCTTCCCGATCGGCGCCCTCCTGCTCAGCGCCCGCGTGTAGCCCGCGGGGCCGGGAGGGGGAGGCGCGGTGGCCGCCGTTCACACGGTGATGGCGATCTTGCCGCCCCGGTGGCCCTCGACCAGCTGCCGGATGGCCTCGGGGACCTGGGCCAGCGGGTAGGTCGTGCTGACGGGTGGGGTGACCTTGCCGGCCTCCAGCAGCTCCCGCAGGACCTGGAGGTCCTCCTGCCGCGGCTTGGAGCTCAGCATCGCCAGCCGCTGGCCCACAAACCGTGACAGCAGCACGGCCCGCAGGTTGCGGTCGAAGCCTCCCAGCCACCGTCCTCGGCCTTCGCTGCCCACGATGACCAGCGACCCCGTGGGGGTGAGGGCCCGCCGGAGCTGGGACAGCGAACGGTGGCCGCCGGTGTCGACGATCAGGTCCCAGCGTCGGGTCCCGTCGGTGACGTCCTCGCGGGTGTAGTCGACGACGTCGTCGGCCCCGAGCGAGCGGACCAGGGCCAGCTGCCTGGTGCTGGCCACCCCGGTGACCTGGGCGCCGAACGCCTTGGCGAGCTGGACGGCGTACGACCCGACCCCGCCGGCGGCCCCGATGACCAGGACCTGCTGCCCCGCCTGGAGCCGGCCGACGTCGCGGACGGCCTGGAGGGCGGCGAACCCGGAGATGGGCACGGTCGCCGCCTGCTCGAAGCTGAGGTTGGCCGGCTTGCCCGCCAGGTTGCCCTCGGGTGCGCTGACGTACTCGGCGTACGAGCCGTCGGCCCAGCCGAACACCTCGTCGCCGACCTGGAACCGGGTCACGTCCTTGCCGACCGCCTCCACCCGCCCGGCGACGTCCATGCCCCGGACCCGCACCTTGGGCCTGCGCACCCCGAAGCCAACGAACCGGATCAGGTACGGCAGGCCGGCCATGACGTGCCACACGCCCCGGTCGAGGCCGGCGGCGTGCACCCGCACCAGCACCTCGTCGTCCTTGGGGGCCGGCCGGACGATGTCCGTGTACTCCAGCGTGTCCAGCCCTCCGTAGCGGTCCTGGACGATGGCCTTCATCGTGGCCTTGTGGTCCGTGGCGGTCCTGGGCGTGTCGGCCGTCGTCTGCGCTGCGTTCATGGTCTTCTCCTCCGAAGTTGGCGGATCATCGGCTTACGTTGTAAGATAACCATACACTGTAAGATTGTCAAGTACATCGTAAGGTGACGCCATGACGACCCAGACCGACCCCGACCCGGCGCCCCGGGCCCCCCTGACCAGGCAGCGGGTCCTGGACACGGCCGTGGCCCTGGCCGACCGGGAGGGCGTCCGCTCCCTCAGCATGCGCAAGCTCGCCCAGGAGCTGGGAGTCGAGGCCATGTCGCTGTACCACCACGTGGCCAACAAGGACGCCATCCTGGACGGCATGATCGACGTCGTCTTCGGCGAGATCGACCTGCCGACCGGTGAGGCGGACTGGAAGGCGGCCATGCGCCGGCGGGCCGTCTCGGCGCGCGAGGCCCTGCGGCGCCACCCATGGGCCACCGGCCTGATGGAGACGAGGACCACCCCCGGTCCGGCGACCCTGCGCCACCACGACGCCGTGCTCGGCATCCTCCGCAAGGGCGGCTTCTCCGTGGAGCTGGCTGCCCACGCCTACTCGCTGCTCGACAGCTACATCTACGGGTTCGCCCTCCAGGAGGCCAGCCTGCCATTCCACACCTCGGAGGAGACCGCCGCCCTGGCCGAGTCGATCATGTCGGGGTTCCCGGCCGACGCCTACCCGCACCTGACCGAGCTGACCGTGGAGCACGTCCTCCAGCCCGGCTACGACTACGGGAACGAGTTCCTGTTCGGGCTCGAGCTGATCCTCGACGGCCTCGACAGGGCCGCGAGACCGCCCGGCCCGGGCCGACGCCTGGTCCGTAACGCTTCCGAGACGGAGGCGGAGCACACTGGCCCGTGATCTCTGACCCTGGAGGGTGGGCCGAGCCGGTGGTGGGCCGCATGCACCGAGGACCCTGACGGTGACCGGCGTGCCCCGAGCCGTTCCGTCGCGGTGGTATCCGGGCAGGCTGGCGTGGGGACTGTGGGCCCTGGCCATCCTCGGCCTGGTCGTGACCGTCTGGCTGGACCGGCTCCTGCGCCGCGCGGGTCGGGCGGAGCTGGTCGTCCTGACCCCCGCGGCCCTCCCGCCCGTGCTCGGGGCGGTGAGCGCGGCCACGGTGGGGGCGGTGCTGGCCGGCCGCCGGCCCCGGCACCCGGTGGGCTGGCTGCTGCTGGCCTTCGGCCTGTCCCTCTGCGCGGCCGGAGTGGCCGTGGCCTACGCGAACTACGGGGTGGCCCACGCCGACGCGCCCGCCGCCGGCCTGGTCGCCCCGTACGTGCCCGCCACCATCGTCACGGCGGTCGCCTGCAACGTCTTCATCCTGCTGCTCACCCCGACCGGGTCACTGCCCTCGCCCCGCTGGCGCTGGTTGGCGGGGATCACCGCAGCCACACCAGTCGCCGTCCTGCCGGCCGTGACCCTGCTCACCCTGCGCGGTGGTAGAACTGCCCAGGCCGTCGACAGCCCCCTGGACCTGCGGGCGCTCGACGATGGGCTGGTGATTGCCTACCGGGCCGCCTTCGCCGTCACCATCATCGCCACGCTGATGGCCACGGCCTCGCTGATGGTCCGCTTCCGCCGCGCCCGCGGCATCGAACGCCAGCAGCTGCGTTGGGTGTCGTTGGCCACCGTCCTGGTCGCCCTGCTGGCCATCGTCCACCTGGCCGCGTTGGCGCTGGGCGCCTATGCACTGGCGCCGCTGGCCGGCGGTCTCAACCCGGCAATCCTGTCGGCGGCCATCGGCGCGGCCATCCTGCGCTACCGGCTGTACGACCTGGATCGCATCATCAGCCGCACGGTGGCCTACGGCCTCCTGAGCCTGCTGCTGGCCGGATGCTACGCGGTCGTGGCCCTCGGCCTGGGCCAGCTGCTCGGCCAGGACTCCAGCCTCGCCGTGGCCGGCGCGACCCTGGCTGTGGCGGCCGCGTTCCAGCCGGCCCGCCGCCGCATCCAGGCTCTCGTCGACCGGCGCTTCAACCGCCGCCGCTATGACGCAGCCCGCACGATCGCCGCGTTCAGCGGCCGGCTCCGTGAGCAGGTCGACCTGGCGACCCTGACAGCTGAGCTGCTGGCCGTGGCCGACCAGACCATGCAGCCGACCCAGGCATCGCTGTGGCTGCGGCCATCGGGACCGCCCAGCACAGGTGCCAGGTCCGCTGCGGGCCAGTTGGCCGCGGCGGAATGACCAAGGGAATGACGCCCTACCTCCCCCACTCCCGGACCTAGACGGCGCTTCCTCGGCCGCAACGACCTAGCGCGAACCCACCTCGGCGAACGGGCGGAACCGAAGCGCCGACCTGCTCATCGTCCAGGGCCTGGGTCGGCTGACCGCCGGCCTGGACGTGGCCTACGCGGCGCCCACGACAATCGAGGAGCTGTGGCGCGGGATCCCCGTCATGGTCTCGCTGGTCCTCGTCTACGCGGTGGTCGCCGCCCTGAGCTGGTGGCGGCCGGTGTTCGTCGACCACAGGCCGGTCCGGCGCTGGGTCCGCGGCCTGGGCGTCGCGACCTTCCGGTCAACGGGTTCCCCGAGGCCAGGGTGGCGCTGTGGCCCTCGGTCATCTTCGGCCTGGCCCACACCCCCGACCCGCCAGGAGGCCGCCGCCCGGCTGGGCCCTCCGCGCAGCGGCACCCGCCGGGCGAGGGGGCTAGGGCAAGTACTGGGGCGCAGGACCAGGGGCGACGGGACAGCGGGTCAGCCGCGGGCAAGCGCGGCCGCCTGCTCCAAGCCCATGGCATGGGCGAGCGGGTCGGCGTGGCGATGCACCAGCAGCCAGTCCGAGCCGTCGCGGCGGTACACCTGGGTGACGCGCAGCGACCAGTCCTGGTCAGGCAGGCCGCCGACCTGCCCGTGCTGGCGCTCGATCATCACCAGGACAACGGTGTCGCCCCAGGCGGTGGAGGCATGTGACCTGCGATGTTGGGTGGGGCTGGCAGGCCTCGAAC
>JASLBL010000529.1 GCA_030146615.1 Actinomycetes bacterium | reverse complement strand
GGCCGGCCAGCGGGCGCTCGCGGCCGGCCTCGCGGCGCTGGGCGACGGCCGTGCGGGCCAGGGAGGCGACCCCGCGCGCGGCCAGGAACCCGGCGACCAGGGGCGCCATGACCAGCCGGGGGTCGCGGGCATAGCGGCGGCAGTAGAAGCGCAGGGCGCTCTTGTGGTGGTGGACGACCTTGCGGTAGGGGGCGCTGCGGGTCGACCCGCCGACCACGTGCTTGACCTCGGCCAGGGGGTCGAACACGACCCGCCAGCGGGCCCGGTGCAGCCGCAGGCAGGCGTCCATCTCCTCGAAGTACATGAAGTAGCCGGGGTCGAACCCGCCGATGTCGTCAAAGGCCCGGCGCCGGAAGAGCATGCAGGCCCCTGAGACCCAGTCGACGTCGAGGGGGCGGCTCCGATCCACCTCGACCATATGGTAGCGGCGGGTGGCCGGGTTGCCCGGCCAGACCGGGGCCAGGGCGGCGTGCAGGGCCCCCATCAGCAGCGACGGGAACCGGCGCCCGGTCGGGTAGTCGGAGCCGTCGGGGTTGGCCAGGTGCGGGCCGACGCAGCCGATCCGGTCGTCGGAGGTGGCGGTGGCCAGCAGCCGCCGCAATGACCCCGGCGACAGCCAGGTGTCGGGGTTGGCGATCAGCAGCCAGGGCGCGCCGGTGACCGCCACCCCGGTGTTGATGGCCCGCGACAGGCCCTGGTTGACGTGGTTCTCCAGCACCTTGGCCCCGTAGCTACGGGCGATCTCGACGCTGGCGTCGGTGGAGGCGTTGTCGACCACCACCACCTCCAGCGGGTGCGGCCCGGCCGCCCGCTCCAGCGACCCAAGGCACATGGCCAGGTCGCGGGCGCTCTGGAAGGTCACCAGGACCACCGCGACCGCGGTCTCGGACGGCCCTGCCGGGTTCGGCACCATGACGAGGATCCTACGCCCCACCCCCTCAGCAAGGCGTTCTCACCGAGCGTGGCCGATGTTAGGCTCGGGCGGCCGACGGCGGCCTAGCGAAAGGGGCGTGGACCCATGGTCCGGTTCAGCTACGTGCAGACCCCCGACTATCCCCTGAGCGACTCGATCGACATGATCAGGACCGCCGACGACCTGGGCTTCTACGCCTGCTACAGCGTCGACGAGATCTACCACAAGGACATGTGGCTGCTGTTCGCGGCCGCCGCCGACAAGACCCGCAACATCCGCATGGGCCCCAACGTCACCCACGTGATCCTGCGCGACCCGACCCTGATCGCCCAGCAGCTGGCCACCCTGGACGAGCTCACCGGCGGGCGGGCCGAGGCGGTGGTCAGCTTCGGCAACCTGGTCATGCTCAGCCAGTACCACGTGCAGTGGCAGGGCAGCCGCCCCCTGGCCAGGGTCAGGGAGGCCATGTCGGTCCTCCGGACCATGCTCGACACCGGCAAGATCGACCACCAGGGCGAGTTCTTCAAGTACACCGGGCTGTTCACCGCGGCCCGGCCGGTCCAGGAGCGGGTGCCCCTCAAGCTCGGGGCCATGGGCGGGCCGCGCAGCTTCGAGCTGGCCGGGGAGATCGCCGACGGCATGCACCACGCCCTCGGCTACTCCAAGGAGAACTACGAGTATGTGGTCGACCACGTCCGCAAGGGAGCCGAGAAGGCCGGCCGCAACTTCGAGGACCTGGACCTCGGCGCCTGGGTGATCAGCGTGGTCGCCAACGACGCCAAGGTGGCCAAGGAGGCGGCCCGCATCATCGTCGCCTTCTACATCCCCTCGATGCCCCAGTCCCAGGTGGAGCGGCACGGCATCGAGTACGCCAGCCTCCAGCCGATCTTCGACGCCTTCGCCTCCGGCGACGTGGCCAAGGCGATCGAGCTGACCACCCCCGAGCTGGTCGACAAGCTGTCGGTGGCCGGCACCCCCGAGGAGTGCGTCCACAAGCTCCGGACCGACATCCTCTCCACCGGCATCAACCACGTGATCGCCGCTCTCGTCGACCCGGTCCTGGTCAAGTTCTTCTCCGGCCAGACCGTCGACGTCCCCGACGTGAAGAGCCAGCTCAAGCTGATCGCCGACAAGGTGATGCCCGAGCTCGACTGACGGAGGTCAATCGCCGTGACCAGGATCCCCGACGTCGAAGGCAGTGACCTCGTCCCCCGCGACCCCGACGTGCTCTCGATCGGGGACCGGGCGGCCGCCGAGGCGGCCACCCGCAAGCTGGCCGAGGGCTACGAGGACCGCGCCTGGGGCTGCATGTCCTCGCGGCACAAGTTCTGCCGCGAGCCCTGCCCGGTCTACCAGGTGACCCGCAACGAGCAGCACACCAGCTACGGCTTCCACGCCACCGTGGCCGCCATGTCCCAGGGCCTGGTCGACCTGGAGGACGCCTACGAGCAGTACGCCTACTGCACCCAGTGCGGGGCCTGCGAGCTGCGCTGCCCCAACACGCTGTTCACCGGCGACTTCTACCGCAACCGGACCCAGCTGGTGCAGCTGGTCAAGGCGGTCCGGGCGGCCGGTGTCGAGGCCGGGATCGAGCGCGCCTCCTGGAAGCAGTGGAACGCCGACACCGTCGCCTTCCGCAACGAGCTGCAGGGCGACCCCGCCCAGGTGGCCGGCTGGGCCGACGACCTGGACCTGCCCAGGGGCGGCGAGACGATCCTGTTCTGCGACTGCATGGCCGCCTACCGCCAGACCAAGGTCCCGAGGGCGGTCAGCCTGCTCCTGCGTGAGGCCGGGGTCGAGGTCGGGCTGATGAACGACCAGTGGTGCTGTGGCGGCCCGGCCCTGGAGATGGGCTACACCGACATCTACGAGCAGTTCGCCCGCCACAACCTGGAAGACTGGCGCAAGGCCGGGGCCAGGCGGGTGGTGACTCTCGACCCGCACGACTACATCACCTTCGTCGAGGACTACCCGCGGCTGTTCGGCGACTACGGCATCGAGGTGCTGCACATCACCGACCTGCTGGCCGAGCTGATCGAGCAGGGCAAGCTCCGGCTGGAGCGGCCGATCCCGGTGAGCGTCACCTACCACGACCCCTGCCGGCTCAACAAGCGCCGCGGCATCTGGGAGTCGCCCCGCAAGATCCTGCGGGCCGTCCCCGGGCTCGACTTCCGCGACGTCGACCACGTCACCCAGTGGTCGATGTGCTCGGGGGCCGGCGGCGGCCTGCCGATCGCCCTCCCCGACGTCGCCGAGAAGGTGGCCCGCAACCGCCTGGACCTGGCCAGGCCGATCGGGGCCGACGTGCTCGCCTCGGCCTGCGTCTGGGCCGAGGACCACCTGGAGCGGGTCGCGGCCGCCGACGGGCAGATGCCGGTCGTCGACATCACCGTGCTGGCCGCCATGTCGGCCGGGCTGCTCGACCCCGAGCCGTGGCTGGCCGAGGTCGGCCGCAACCGGGAGGCGGCCCCATGACCATGACCTACGAGGGGGTCAACCGCCAGGCGGTGGCCGAGCTGGTCGATGTCCTCGGCCCCGAGCGGGTGGTCGTGACCCCCCAGGGCCGCCTGATCCGGGCCATGGTGCCGGCCCCGTTCCCGTTCCACCGCTGGGCCGACGAGGCCCCAGAGATCGCGGTGCTGCCGGAGACCACCGAGGAGGTGGTGGCCATCGTCAAGCTGGCCAACCGGCTGCGCATCCCGATCGTGCCCAGGGCCGGGGCGACCGGCCTGAACGACGGGGCCAAGCCCAACCGCGGCGGCATCGTGGTCGACACCAAGCGGATGAACAAGGTGCTGGAGGTCGACACCACCGACTGGACGGTCACCATCCAGCCGTCCATCAACATGCTCAAGCTCAACGAGTACCTGAAGCCCCACGGCGTCTGGTATCCCGACGACCCGGCCTCCTACCCGGTGAGCATCGTCTCGGGCCGCATCGGCACCGGCGGCTGGTCGCTGCTGGGCAGCCGCTACGGCCACGTCCGCGACAACGTCATCTCCATGGAGGTCGTGCTCCCGACTGGCGACGTCATCGAGGTCGGCCAGGGCGGCGGGCGCAAGATCCGCCACTCGTCCACCGGCTACCGGCTCAAGGACCTGTTCCTCGGCCACCAGGGCACCCTGGGGATCGCCACCGAGGCCACCCTGGAGCTGTACCCGCGGCCCGAGGCCGAGTTCCCGGCGTTCTTCGGCTACGAGTCGTTCGAGGCCGGCTACCGGGCCATGCAGCCGTTCTGCCGCTCCAACCTGGCCACCCTGGCCGGGGTGATCCTGTTCGACGAGCGCAAGGTCCAGTACCTGCGTCGCGACGACGAAGCCTACATCCCCGAGCCGGAGTCCCTCCAGTCGATCGTGGCCGTGGCCGCCTACGGCTCCGAGGGCGAGGTCGCGGCCGCCCGCGACCGCCTGATGCGTATCGGCGCCGAGACCGGCGGCCGCTACCTGGGCGAGGAGCTGTCCGAGCTGGACTGGGCGTCGCGCCACGACCGCTACGCGACCCCGCTGCACGGCCGCTCCCGCGACCGGGCCGTCCACATGAGCTGGCACTGCGAGGACGCGGCCATCACCTACTCCCAGCTCCCGATGGTCAAGCGGCGCTGGCACGAGATCGCCGACCGCTACATCGCCGAGCACGAGGTGTTCGACAACTGGGGGATGTTCTTCTACACCAACAACGCCTACAAGGGCTGGGGCGACTTCCTGGTCGAGATCGACATCGGCATCTGGGAGCAGCGCCTGGACGAGGACAGCTGGCGGGCCTGGACGAACCTCAAGCGCGAGATCACCCAGGTGTCGCTGGACGCCGGCGGGTCGATCTCGGCCTGCCACGGGGCGACCCGGGAGGGCGAGGTCGAGCTGGTCCCGGCCGAGCTGGGCGGCCAGTTCGACCTCATGCTCAAGCTCAAGCGGATGCTCGACCCCAACAACATCATGAACCCGGGCAAGTACCTGCTCGACCGGGCCTACGAGGACGGGGAGGGCTGAGCATGCCCGACGAGGACTACGGCGAGCCCCGCGGCACCGCCCCGCCCGCGCAACCGGCCGACGACCGCGAGCTGCCCGCAGGGGTGATCGACAACCGCGGCCACTACGAGGTCGACCCGGCCCTGATGAGCGTCTACCCCCAGTTCGCCACCGACTTCGAGGTCGACCGGATCGTCACCGGCCGGCTCGAGTACCTGTACTGGGTCCAGCGCCACTTCGCCGACCGGGTCCTGCCGCCCCAGGCCGAGGACGCCGGCGCCTAGGGTCACCTCCGCCCGGCTTGGCAGCGGACCGTGCATCATGGTTGGGCCATGACCGGAGAGGAGGTGCTGCTCGCGTGAGGATCGAGTCGTCGGTGACCTCGGTGTCCTGGATCCCGAGGGAGGCCATCGAAGGGGTCGTGAAGCTGCCCTTCGAGCTCGGGGTGGCCCACTACGACCTGCCGCCGCCGGACCGGCTCGACGACCTGGACGGGCTGCTCAGCTCCAGCTCCATCCGGTTCGCGAACGAGCTGCGGGCCTTCATCGAGGTCGACGACGACGGCAAGGTCACCGGGTACGGGCACCTCGGCCGGGGGCACATGGGTCACACCCGCATGCGGCTGGCCGGGATCGGTCTGACCTTCTGCGGGATCAGCTTCCCCGACCTGCGTGGGGAGCCCGAGGTCGGTGACGGGGTCGTCCGGTTCACCCAGACGGCCGGCGGCCAGCCGGGCATGCCGTCACCCCGGCGGGTCCGGCGGCGGCCCTACCTCCAGGTCTCGGGGCCGGTGGTCTGGTCGACACTGGCCCTGGAGATCCGTGCCGACAGCGCCGCGGCCTTCGAGGTCGTCGGGGCCAGCTCGTTCCCGCGGCACTGGATCTACGGCCACGACGGCACCCTCCAGGCCAAGACCGGGCTGATCGACTTCGACACCTGGTACCGGGAGTCCTTCGGCGAGAAGAACCCCTGGGGCGACGAGGAGTCGCCGGCGGTGGTCACGGCGGTGGAGAGTGAGCTGGAGCGGGAGCTGTCGGCCATCATCATCGGCTCCGACCCGCCGTTCCGGCGGCTGCGGACCGGCGAGGTCCTGGTCGCCCAGGGTGACCCCGGGGACGAGCTCTATCTGCTCTTCGACGGGGTCCTGGCCGTCGAGCAGGACGGCCGCCAGGTCGCCGAGGTCGGCCCCGGGGCCATCCTGGGCGAGATGGCGCTGCTGGAGGGGGGCCGCCGGACGGCCACCCTGCGGGCCGTGACCCGCTGCCGGGTGGCGGTCGTGCCCGGCGACCGGGTCGACCGGGCCGCCCTTGCCGAGGTGGCCCGACGCCGCCGGGACGGGGGCTGAGCAGGGGTGGGGGGACGATGCTGACCTGCGCCAACTGCGGCGAGCAGAACCCGGAGCGGGCCCGGTTCTGCCTGAACTGCGGCGCCCCCCTGGCCTCCGAGCAGCGGCGCGGGGCCCGCAAGGTCGTCACGGTGGTGGTCTGCGACGTCACCGGCTCGACGGCGCTCGGGGAGCGGCTGGACCCGGAGTCGCTGGGGCGGGTCATGACCCGCTACTTCGAGCGCACCCGGGCGGTCCTGGAGCGTCACCACGGGCTGGTCCAGAAGTTCATCGGCGACGCGGTGGTGGCCGTGTTCGGGGTCCCGGTGGTCCGCGAGGACGACGCCCTGCGGGCGGTCAGGGCGGCCGCGGCCATGCAGGACGCCGTGGCCGAGCTGGACACCGAGGGCGGGCCGGCGATCGAGGTCCGGATCGGGGTCAGCACCGGCGAGGTGATGGTCGAGGAGGCCGGCGGCGACCCGCTGGTCATCGGCGAGGCGGTCAACCTGGCGACCAGGCTCCAGGCCGCCGCCGGGCCCGGCGAGGTCCTGCTCGACCACCGCACCTGGCACCTGTCCCGCGACGCCCTGGTCGCCGCCGAGGTGGACGGGGGCGCCTGGCGGCTGATCGACGTGTCCCCGGACGCGCTCGGGCACGCCCGCCGCTCCGACAACCCCCTGGTCGGACGGCTGGCCGAGCTCCAGCTGTTCGACTGGGTGTTCCAGCGGGCGGTCAGGACCTCGACCTGCCACCTGCTGACCGTGCTCGGCCCGGCCGGGGTCGGCAAGTCGCGGCTGGTCGCGGCGGCCGTCGACGCCCTCGACGACGCCGCAACCGTGCTGTACGGCCAGTGCTCGTCGGACGCCGAGGGGAGCAGCTTCTGGCCGGTGGCCGAGACCGTCCGGCGGGCGGCCGAGATCAAGACCGCCGACTCGCCCGAGCAGGCCGAGGCCAAGCTGGAGGAGCTGCTCGATGACCCCGACAGCGAGCGGGTGGCCGACCGGCTGGGGCGGCTGATCGGGCTGCGGCCGGACCCGGTGACCTCCGAGGACGCCGTCTGGGCGGTGCGCCGGTTCCTGGAGGTCCTGGCCGAGCGGAACCCGCTGGTGGTGGTCATCGACGACCTCCACTGGGCCCAGCCGGCCCTGCTCGACCTGGTCGAGCAGGTGGTCGCCCTGGCCCGGGAGGCCCCCATCCTGCTGGTCGCGGTGGCCCGTCCAGAGCTGCTGGAGCAGCGGCCCGGCTGGTCGGGCGGGCGGCTGAACGCCAGCACCATGCTGCTGGAGCCGCTGGCCGCCGAGGAGTCGGCCACCCTGCTCGAGCACCTGGCCGGCGACGCCACCCTGCCCCCCGACGCCACCGACCGGATCACCCGGACCGCCGAGGGCAACCCGCTGTTCCTGGAGGAGCTGCTGGCCATGCTGATCGAGGAGGGTCGGCTGCGTCGCGACGGCCCACGCTGGGTGGCCAACGACCTGGCCGCGGCCAGCACCCCGCCGACCATCCAGGCCCTGCTGGCGGCCCGCCTCGACCGGCTGGCCGGCGGGGAGCGGGCCCTGCTGGACCGGGCCTCGGTGATGGGCCAGGCCTTCGACCGGGCGGCCGTGCTCGCCCTCACCCCGGAGCCGGCCCGGGCCGAGGCCGACGCCCACCTGCTCGCCCTGGTCCGCAAGGAGCTGCTGCGCCCGGCCCCGGCCCCCCTTGGCGGCCGTGACGGCTTCCAGTTCCGCCACCAGCTGGTCCGCGACGCCGCCTACGACTCGCTGCCCAAGCAGACCCGGGCCGAGCTGCACGAGCGCTACGCCGACTGGCTGGCCGAGGCCTTCGCGAGCCGGGGCGGCGAGGTCGGGGAGGTGCTCGGCTGGCACCTGGAGCGGGCCTACCGGTTCCTGACCGAGCTCGGCCCGCCCGACGCCCACGGCCGCCGGGTCGCGGCCGCGGCCGCCGCCCAGCTGGCCGCGGCCGGCCACACCGCCACCGGCCGGGGCGACCTGCCGGCAGCGGCCAACCTGCTGGAACGGGCCATCGCCCTGCTCCCGGCGGGCGACCGGGACCGGCTCCAGCTGCTCACCGACCTCGGCGAGGTCCTGGTCCTCAACGTCGAGACCGACCGGGCCGAGCAGGTCCTCGACGAGGCCCTGGCCGCCGCCGAGCGCTCCGGCGACCAGGGGCTGGCCGCCCACGCCACCCTCGGCAAGCTGGAGCTGCGGCTCGACTCGCCCGACCGCGGCCCCGAGCGCTACCGGGCCGACGTCCAGCGGGTCCTGTCCCTGCTGGAGGAGCTGGGCGACGACCAGGGCCAGTCGCGGGCCTGGCGGCTGCTCGGGCTGGACAGCTACCTGCGCTGCCAGATCGGCCGGGCCGAGCACGAGTTCCAGCGGGCGGTCGAGCACGCCCGGGCCGCCGGCGACCGGCGGGTCGAGGCCGGCAACCTGTACGCCCTGGTCCAGGCGGCGTTCTGGGGGCCGACTCCGGTGGCCGAGGGCATCCGCCGCTGCCAGGAGATCCGCGGCCGGGCCGAGGGCAGCTACCGCGTGGAGATGGCCGCCCTGCACACCCTGGCTGGCCTCCACGCCATGGCCGGCCGGTTCGGGGAGGCCCGCGAGCTGGGCGAGGACGCGGCGGAGATCGCCGGCAAGCTCGGCCCCAGCCGCTTCGCCGCCATCTGCGCCCAGTTCCTCGGCCAGGTCGAGCTGCTGGCCGGCGACCCGGCGGCGGCCGAGCGGTGGCTGCGCTGGGGCGCCGGGATCCTGGAGCGGATGGGGGAGCGGGGGCTGCGCGCCGAGATGATGGCCAACCTGGCCAGGGCCCTGGCCGCGCAGGGCCGCGACGACCAGGCCCTGGAGCTGGCCGAGGTCAGCGGCGAGATGGCCGTCCGCGACGACCTCTACTCCCAGGTCGAGCGGCGCGGGCCGCTGGCCCTGGTGCTGGCCCGGCGGGGCCGGCTGGACGAGGCCGGGCGGCTGGCCGCCGAGGCGGTCGAGCTGGCCGCCGACACCGACATGCTGGCCATGCGGGCCGGGGCCCTGCTCGACCTGGCCGGCGTGCTGCGGCTGGCCGGCCGGGGAGCCGAGGCCGGACCGCTGGCCGGCCAGGCGCTGGAGTTGGCCGAGCGCAAGGGCCATCTGGTCGCCGCCAACCAGGCAAGGGACCTGCTCGATGCCTGACAACGGCGGCGCCGGCGGGGCCGGCGGCCGGCTGGTGGCCGCCCTCGGGGGCCAGGAGGGGCGCCGGTCCGAGGCGACCCCGGCGCCACTGCGCCGCGACGTCCGCCTGCTCGGGCGGCTGCTCGGGCAGGTCCTGGAGGAGGCCGGCGGCCCCGAGCTGCTGGCCGACGTGGAGCGGCTGCGCCGGGCGACCATCGAGCTGCGGGCCGCC
This sequence comes from Actinomycetes bacterium, assembly GCA_030146615.1. Taxonomy (GTDB): domain Bacteria; phylum Actinomycetota; class CALGFH01; order CALGFH01; family CALGFH01; genus CALGFH01. The sequence goes on along the minus strand of JASLBL010000529.1, from coordinate 718 downwards.
GACGGCCACCGGCGCGAGGCCCGGGCCCGGGTGGTCGAGCTGGTCGCCTCCTTCGACCTGGACCGGGCCGAGCTGGTGGCCCGGGCCTTCACGGTGTACTTCCAGCTGGTCAACCTGGCCGAGGAGCAGCACCGGGTCCGGGCCCTGCGCGAGCGCCACCTGGCCGGCGGGCCGGTGCGGGAGTCGTTCGCGGCCGCCGTCCAGGAGGTCGCCGACGCCGCCGGTCCCGACGGCCTGGCCGCCCTGCTCGACCGGCTCGAGGTGGCCCCGGTGCTGACCGCCCACCCGACCGAGGCCAGGCGCCGGGCCGTGGTCGACGCCCTGCGGCGGGTCGCCGTCGAGCTGCTCCGTCTCGACGCCCCGCGGCTGCCCGGCGACGACCCGGCGACCGCCACCCGGCGGCTGCTGGAGGAGATCACCGGCCTGTGGCGCACCGCCCAGCTCCGCCGCGACCGGCCCACCCCGCTGGACGAGGTCCGCTCGGTCATGGCCGTGTTCGACGCCACCCTGTTCCGGCTGGCGCCGGCCGCCTACCGGTCGCTGGAGCAGGCGCTGGCCGGCGACGCCAGCGGGACGGGGCCGCCGCCGTTCCGCGCCTACCTGCGCTGGGGGAGCTGGGTCGGTGGCGACCGCGACGGCAACCCCAGCGTCACCGCCGAGACCACCAGGTCGGCCATGGCCATCCAGGCCGACCACGTCCTGCGCGGGCTGGAGGCGG
>JASLBL010000495.1 GCA_030146615.1 Actinomycetes bacterium | reverse complement strand
GAGCGTCCCCCGACCCCCCGGGGAGGGCGGGGCGCCCTCCCCGGGCCCCCCCCGCCGGTCCTGGCGGCAGCGACCGCCCGTGCTGCCGGCCTGGGCGGCCCGGACGGCCGCCGTCGCCTACGCGGCCGTGCTGGTCGTGGTCACCCTGGCCCCGATCCGCTGGCGCTCCGACCTGGCCCGCTACCGCGACAACTGGCGCCCCCAGCTGGTGCCGCTCTGGAACATGGTGGTCAACCTGCGCGACGGCGACCGGGTCCTGGCCACTCTGGCCGGCGCCGCCGGCAACGTCGCCCTGTTCCTCCCCCTCGGGTTCCTCCTGCCGATGCTGGCACCCCGCTTCGACCGCTTCTGGCAGACCGTGGCCACCGGGTTCGTCCTCTCAACCCTGATCGAGCTCTCCCAGGTCGCCTTCCCCGGCGTCCGCCGGGCCGACGTCAACGACGTGCTCATGAACTCCCTCGGCACCGCTATCGGCTACGCCCTCTACCGCCTGGCCGCCAGAGCCAGGAGCGGCCGCCGGCTCGAACGCGTCGGAGCCTAGGCTTCCATGGCGGCGTTCTCGGAGCCGGCACCAGGGTCGGGATCTACCCGAAGCCCGACCACGTTCCGGCGACGTTCACCATCCTCAACTTCATCGTCCCGGACATCGACCGGGCGGTCGACGAGCTCACCGCCCGTGGGGTTCGGTTCGAGCATGTCGATCGTCCAGGAGTAAGCGGCTAGGCCGGCTCGCGGCGGAGGACCAGGACAGCGGCGTCGTCGTCGAGGTGGCCGCCGGAGTGGCTGAGGACCTGCTTGAGGACGACCTCGGCGACGGCGGCGGCGCTGGCCGCGACCGCCGGGGCGGCTGCCTCCAGGCCCTCGGTGCCGAACTCCTGGCGGTCGGGGTTGCGGGCCTCGATCACGCCGTCGGTGTAGAGGACCAGGCAGCGGCCCGGGGACAGGGTGAACCGGGCCGTCTGGTAGGTGGCGTCGGCGAACAGCCCCACCGGTAGCGACCCGCCAAAGGCCAGGGTTCTGGGGGTGGCCCCGGTGAGCAGGGGCGGGGGGTGGCCGGCGCTGGACCAGCTCACCGCCCCGGTGCTCGGGTCCAGGACCAGCAGCAGCAGGGTCGAGTACTCGTCGGAGACGAACTCCTCCTGCACCCGGCGGTTGAACGCGGTCAGGGCCCGGCCCGGCGGCCGTCCGTCCTCGAGCAGGGTGCGCAGCTCGTAGCGGAGCCGGACGGTGTGGCGAGCCGCGGCCACGCCCTTGCCGCAGACGTCCCCGATGACGGCCGCGACCCGCCCGTCCTCGAGCGTGAACAGGTCGTAGAAGTCGCCTCCGACCTGCGCGACCTCGCTGGCCGAGCGGTACAGGGCGGCCGCGTCCAGCCCGGGCACGGTCGGGAAGCTGGCCGGCAGCACCGCCGCCTGGAGGGAGGTGACGGCCTCGCGGAGCACGCTGACCAGCCGGGCCCGCTCGATGGTGACGCTCAGGTAGCTGGTCAGGGTCTCGACAAAGGCCAGCTCGGGCCGGGAGAAGCGGTGCCGGCGGCTGTGGTTGACGAACAGGACCCCGAGCGGCCGGCCGGGGCTGCCCAGCCGCACCGCGACATAGGAGCGGATGCCGAAGCGCTCGATGTAGGGCTGCGCCGGCCCCCGGACCTGGTCGGCCCGGACATGCACGGCCGGCCGGCCGGTCCGGACCAGCTCGGCCATCTCCGGCCACTCGGCCAGGGCGATGCGCATGCCCGGCACGACCTGGTCGTCCATGCCGACATGGGCCCGGCCGATGAGCACGTCGCCCCGCTCGTCGAGCAGGAACAGGCTGGCCATGTCCGAGCCCAGGAGCCGGGCTGCCTCCCCGGTGACCAGGTAGAGCAGCGTGTCCAGGTCCTCGACGGAAGCGATGGCGGCGGCCAGGTCGACCAGGCTCCGCAGCCGGGCCGAGGTGACCCGGGCCCGTGACAGGTCGCGGCTGCGCTCGGTCGCGATCGCCTCGGCCCGGGCTCGGGCCATCACCTCGGTGGTGGTCTCCCTGGCGATGATCAGCACCCGGGTCGGGCGGTCGCTGGGCTGGGGCAGGCGGGAGAAGGTGATCGAGAACGACCGGGGCTGGTCCGGCTCCCACCAGTCCAGGGACGCGTCCTCGACCGACACCGTCTCGCCCGTCTGGGCCACCTGGCTCAGCAGGTCAAGGAGGCCGGCCGGCCCGGCCTCGGGGAACACCTCGGCCACCGGCCTCCCCACCATCACCAGCTCCGGCCGCAGCGCCCTGGCCACGTCGTTGACCAGCTCGAGGACGAGGTCGGGGGCGCGGGCGACCGCGACGGCGAGCGGGCTCAGGTCGACCAGGGCGGTGACCAGGTCCCGCTCCTCGCGCAGCTCGCGCAGGATCGCCTCCTCCCGGCCGACGTCGCGGAAGCTGATCCAGGCGCCGGGCTCGCCGCCTTCCAGGCGGACCGGCCCGCCGGCGCAGCGGACCCAGCGGATGGAGCCGTCGCGGCGGACGAGCTGGAACTCGAGGCCGTCCAGGCCCTCGCCGGCCAGGGCCCGGGACGCCGGCCAGTGCTCGACCGGGACGGCCGCACCGTCGGCGTCGCGCAGCACGAACCCGGGCGCGAAGTCCTGGAAGCTCGGCGGCAGCTGGCCGGGGTCGTCGAAGCCCCAGATGCGGACGGCCTCGGCGTTGGCGTACAGCAGGCGGCCCGAGGCGTCCAGGACGGCGACCCCCTCGGGCAGCTGGCCGAGGACGTGGCCGAGGTCGGCCCCGGAGGCCTGCGTCATGCTGGCCGGGCCGGGCGGCGGCGGGTTGGCACGTGGTTCCACGGCCGAAGTCTGCCGGAACCGCCCGGCGGCCAGCAATGCGAGGACCCCCGGACCCCCTAGCGCTCGATCGGGACCCCGACCAGGCTGCCCCACTCGGTCCAGGAGCCGTCGTAGTTGCGGACCCTGGGGTAGCCGAGCAGCTCGTGGAGCACGAACCAGGTGTGGGCGCTGCGCTCGCCGATCCGGCAGTAGGCGACCACGTCCTTGTCGGCGGCGACCCCCTGGGCGCCGTACAGCTCGGCCAGCTGGTCGTCGGTGAGGAACTTGCCGGTCGAGCCGTCGACCGACTTGGCCCAGGGGATGTTGACCGCGCCCGGGATGTGGCCCGGCCGCTGGGCGGCCTCCTGGGGCAGGTGGTCGGGGGCCAGCTTCTCGCCCCGGAACTCCTCGGGCGAGCGGACGTCGACCAGGGCCGCGCCCTCGCCGGTGTTGAGCGCCTCCAGCACCTGGTTGCGGAAGGCCCGGATCGAGGTGTCGGGCTCACGCACCGGGTAGCCGCTGGTCGACGGCACGTCGGCCGGGTCGGCGGTGAGCTCGCGGCCCTCCAGCTCCCAGGCCTTGCGGCCGCCGTCCAGCAGCTTGACCGGCCCGTGGCCGTACACCTTGTAGTACCAGTAAGCGTAGGCGGCGAACCAGTTGTTGTTGCCCCCATACAGGATCACGGTCGTCTCGGGGGTGATGCCAAGGGTGTCCTGGAGCTTGGCGAACTGCTCCGGGGCGATGAAGTCGCGGCGCAGCGGGTCCTGGAGGTCGGTGTTCCAGTTGACGGCGACGGCCCCGCGGATGTGGCCGCGGGAATAGGCGTCGGTGTCCTCGTCGACCTCGACCACGCGCAGGTTGGGGTCGTCCAGGTTGGCGGCCAGCCAGTCGGTGGAAACCAGCAGCTGATCACGATTGGCCATGGTGTACGGATGCCTCCTCGGGCAGCTCGTCCGAAGGTGAGGAAGCGGCCGCGGCTCGGCTCGGGCCCGCTAGCGCGGGGCGACCTGTGCCGCGACCCGCCGACACGGCGGGCGCCCGGCGGCCGAGTTCCCCGTGCCAAGGCCCATCGGCGCGCAGGCGCGGGTGGTGAGCGCGGCCGGGCCCCTGTGGGCGGCCGCGGTCGCCTGCACGTCCGCGATGGGTACGATCATGGTGGTAAGGCTGCCAGCGGAGCGGGCACCTCGTCAATGAACCGCCCTTAAGAGCAACACCCAAGGAGTCCCGATGGCCTTCTCGCCAGAGCCCCACGACGCGCTGGTCGTGGTCGACGTGCAGCGCGACTTCTGCCCAGGGGGGAGCCTGGCCGTCCCCGGCGGGGACGAGGTGGTGCCGGTGATCAACCGGCTCGCCCCCCGGTTCTCGACCGTGGTCACAACCCACGACAGCCACCCGCCCGACCACTCCTCGTTCGCCAAGCACGGCGGCCCCTGGCCGGACCACTGCGTGGAGGGCACGCCCGGCTGGGAGGCCCACCCCGATCTGGAGATCGACGCCCACCACCAGGTGTTCAAGGGACGCGACCGGGACGTGGACGGCTACACCGGCTGGAGCCCCGAGCTGGCCGACTTTCTGGCCCACCGGGGCACCACCCGGGTGGTGGTGGTGGGTCTGGCCCTCGACTACTGCGTGCAGGCGACCGCCCTGGACGCCAGGGCGGCCGGTCACGAGGTGGTGGTCCTCACCGACGCCACCAGGGCGGTGAACGTCAAGCCGGACGACGGCGAGCGGGCTCTTGACGCCCTGCGGGCCGCCGGCGTCCGCGAGGACCGGGCCGACTAGATTTCGGTTTGCGGGCTGGTGGGTACCAGTCCAACACTGGAGCGGCGAAGGAGGGATGGTTGGCGTCGAAGGCCCAGCAGTTCCGCGAGCACTGGTCCGACGAGCTTGACGGCGCGGCCATGTACCGCGCCCTCGCCGAGCGCGCCGACGGCGACCAGCGCGAGATCTTCCTCGATCTGGCCCGGGCCGAGGAGCGCCACGCCGCCCACTGGGCGACCAAGCTGGCCGAGCTGGGCGAGACCGAGCCGCGGCCCGAGCAGCACCGTCGCGGGCGGCGGGCCCGGCTGGTGGCCTGGCTGGCGAGGCGGTTCGGGGCCAGGGCGGTGCTGCCGATCGTCGAGCGGGCTGAGCTCGCCGACGCCGGGCACTACGACGGCGTGGCCGACGCCACCGTGGCTATGGCCACCGACGAGCGCATCCACGCCCGGGTCCTGGCCGGGCTGACCCCCTCGACGGTCCGGGCCGGCGGGATCATGCGCGGCGAGCGCTGGCACCGCGGGGACGCCTCGGGCTCCCTGCGGGCGGCCATCTTCGGGGTCAACGACGGCCTGGTCTCCAACCTGGCCCTGGTCATGGGCGTGGCCGGCGGCACGGGCGACCGCCGGCTGATCCTGCTCGCCGGGGTGGCCGGGCTGGTGGCGGGCGCCTTCTCGATGGGCGCCGGGGAGTACATCTCGGTGGCCTCCCAGCGGGAGCTGTTCGAGCGCGAGCTCGCCCTGGAGGCCGAGGAGATCCAGGCCATGCCCGACGAGGAGGCCAACGAGCTCGCCCTCATCTACCGGGCCAAGGGCGTCGGCCGCGAGGAGGCCGAGGCGATGGCGGCCCGGATCATGCGCGACCGCAGCACCGCCCTCGAGACCATGGCCCGCGAGGAGCTGGGCCTCAACCCCGACGAGCTGGGCTCGCCCTGGGGCGTGGCCGCCTCCAGCTTCGTGTCGTTCGCGGTCGGGGCGGTCGTGCCGGTGTTGGCGTGGCTGGTCGCCTCGGGCGCCGCCGGCCTGGCCGCCTCCCTCGCCCTCTCCGCCCTCGCCCTGTTCCTGGTCGGCGCCGGCATCAGCCTGCTCACCGGCCGTCCCCTCATCCAGTCCGGGGCCAGGCAGCTGCTGGTCGGTGGACTGGCCGCCGCGGCCACCTTCGGGATCGGCCGCCTCATCGGTGTGAGCGTCAGTTGACCGAGAACCCCATGACCAACGGCGAGCTGCGGCGGGTGCTGCTGCTCGGCCCGCCGGGTGCCGGCAAGGGCACCCTGGCCCCCCATCTGTCCGAGCTGCTCGGCGTGCCCCATGTGTCCGCCGGCCAGCTGCTGCGGGCCTCGGCCGCCGAGGGCGACCCGCACCGCATCGCCGAGCAGGTGGCCCGTGGGCATCCCGTGCCCGACCGGGTCGCCCTCCAGGTGGTCGCCGCCCACCTCGGCCCCGGGTTCATCCTCGACGGCTTCCCCCGCAACGTCCGTCAGGCGGCCGAGCTCGACCGGCTGCTGGAGGACGACGGCCGCGACATCCAGCTGGTGCTGGAGCTGGTCGTTCCCGACGAGGTCGCCTCGGCCCGGCTGTCGCGGCTGGCCCGGATGGAGAGCCGCAGCGACGACAGCCCGGACACGGTGGCGGCGCGGCTGGTCACCTACCGGCGCGAGGCCGGGCCGCTGCTGGCCCACTACGTCGGGCGGGTCCGCCGGGTCAGCGCCTCCGGCGACGTGGACGAGGTCTTCCTCCGGGCCGAGCGGGCTCTGGCCTCCCGCCCCCGGACCACCTCCTCCGGCTCCGGCTGAGCCCGGTCCCGGCCGCGCCGAGGCCTCAGGCGACCAGCGGGCTGCGCCGCTCCACCAGGACGACATCCCGCCAGCGGCCGTTCAGCTTGCCCAGGCGCTCGCGCACCCCGACGGTCCGGAAGCCGCAGCGCCGGTGCAGGGCCAGGCTGGCCGTGTTCTCGGGGAAGATGCCGGCCTGGACCGTCCAGATCCCGGCCGCCTCGGCCCCGGCGACCAACCGCTCCAGCAGGGCCCGGCCGATCCCCCGGCCGGTGGCCGCCGCGGCCACGTACACGCTCGCCTCGGCCACCCCGGCATAGGCGCAGCGGTCGGAGACGGGGGAGAGGGCCGCCCAGCCGACGACCCGGCCGTCGAGAACGACCACCAGGCGGTGGCCGGCCAGGTGGCCGGCGTCCCATGCCTCCCAGCTGGGGGCGGCCGTCTCGAAGGTGGCGTCGCCAGTGGCGATGCCCTGCTCGTAGATCGCCCTGACCGCCGGCCAGTGGGCGGCGGTCAGCGGCTCGATCGTGGGCGCGTCCATGAACAGATGGTGCCGCACCCGGGCGTCGACCGGGAAGGGCAGGTCGTCGGGGTCCCGCTCCGGCCCGGTGGGCAGCCCGGCCCGGCAGTTGTCGCAGGCCCCGCAGGGCGGCTCGAACGGCTCGCCGAAGTAGGTGAGCAGCAGCTCGCGGCGGCACGCGTCGTCCTCGGCGTAGCCGCGCAGCATCTCGATGCGGGACTGCTCGACCCGGTGGTGGTCCTCCTCGAGGGCGGCCGCGGCCTCGGCCGTCCCGGCCCGCTCGAGCAGGTTGCGGGCAGCCTTCAGCCTGGTCCTGGAGAGGCCGGTGGTCCGGCGCAGCTCGGCCTCCCCGACCCGGTCGCCGCCGCCCTCCAGTGCCCGGGCGACACGCTCCAGCTGGTCGACGCCGAGCAGGGCGCCTCCCGCGAAGAAGCGGCGCAGGCCCAGGTCCTCGGGCCGGAAGAGCAGGACGGCCTCGGCCGGGCGGCCGTCCCGGCCGGCGCGGCCCAGCTCCTGGTGGTAGGCGTCCAGGGACTCGGGCGCGTCGGCGTGGAACACGAAGCGGACGTCCGGATTGTCGATCCCCATGCCGAAGGCGGTGGTGGCGACGATCACCGTGTCCCGGTCGGCCATGAATGTCTCCTGGGCGGCCCGGCGGTCGGCCGCCCGGAGCCCGGCATGGTAGGCCACCGCGGCCACCCCGGTGCCGGCCAGCCGCTCGGCCAGCGCCTCGGTCCTGGCCCGGGTGGCGGCGTACACGATCCCGGACCGGTGCTCGCCGGCCGCGACCCCCTCGACCAGGGCGGCGTCCTTGGCGTCGGCGTCGGCGTCGGCGTCGGCGTCGGAGAACCGCTCGACGGCCAGGCTGATGTTGGGGCGGTCGAAGCCGCGCACCACGACCGCCGGGTCGCGCAGGCCGAGGCGCTCGGTGATCTCGCGGCGGACGGGCGGGGCCGCGGTGGCGGTCAGGGCCAGCGCCCGCGGCCGCCCCAAGGCCTCCAGCATCGCCCCCAGCCGAGCGTACTCGGGCCGGAAGTCGTGGCCCCAGGCGCTGATGCAGTGG
>JASLBL010000381.1 GCA_030146615.1 Actinomycetes bacterium | reverse complement strand
GAGCCGTCGTCCAGCAGGGCCCGCGGGAACCGGACGGCGGCCGGGTCGCCCTCGCGGGCCAGGCGGTCGACCACCGGGCCGCCCGGGTAGCCGAGGCCGAGCACCCTGGCCACCTTGTCGTAGGCCTCGCCGGCGGCGTCGTCGATCGTCTGGCCCAGCCCCCGGAAGCTCCCCTGCTCGTCCATGGCCAGCAGGCTGGTGTGGCCGCCGGAGACCACGAACACCACCGCCGGCAGGGGCAGGGTGCCGTGGTCGAGCACGTTGGCGTAGACGTGGGCGACCAGGTGGTTGACCCCGAGCAGCGGGCGGTCCAGGGCCAGGGCGTAGGCCTTGGCCGCCGCCACCCCGACCAGCAGCGAGCCGGCCAGGCCGGGGCCGATGGTGACCGCGACCGCGTCCACATCCGAGAGTCGGGCCCCGCCGAGGGCGCAGGCCTGCTCGACCGCCGGGTGGAGCAGGTCGACGTGGGCCCGCGAGGCGACCTCGGGGACCACCCCGCCGTAGCGGGCGTGGAGGGTCTGCTGATCGGCGAGCACATTGGAGCGGACCCGGCGGCCGTCGGAGACCAGGGCGACGCCGGTCTCGTCGCAGGAGGTCTCGATCCCGAGCACCAGCACGGCTACAGCTCCCGGGGCTCGGGGATCCGGGCGGCCAGGCCGGCCAGGCGCTCGGCGTAGGCCGGGGCCTGGAGGCCCTCGGCCCACATGATCAGGGCGTCCTCGCCGGTCTCGGCGTAGTAGTTCTTGCGGATGCCGACCGGGGCGAAGCCGAACTGGTGGTACAGGCCCTGGGCGGCGTGGTTGGCGACCCGGACCTCGAGCGTGCAGGCGGTCGCGCCCCGGCGCCTGGCCTCGGCGACCAGGGCGAACAGCAGCCGGGAGGCGACCTTGCGCCGGTGCACGTCGGGGTCGACGGCGATGTTGGTCACGTGCGCCTCGTCTCCGAACACCATCAGCCCGGCGTACCCGACGACCTGCCGGCGGGCCTTGGCCACGATGTAGAAGCGGGTCGAGCGCTGCACGATCTCGGACAGGAACAGGGTCATCGTCCACGGCCGCGGGTACACCCGGCGCTCGATGTCCAGCACCGAGGGGATGTGGCGGCGGCGCATCGGCACCAGCTCGATCCCGATCGGCTGGCGGGGGTCGTCGACCTGGCGCCTTGGCGGGTAGATGGTCGCCATCACGGCCCCCCGTCCGATCGGCGGCCTACGCTTGAGGCCCCCGAACCCCCAGCCGCGGCCAGGCGGCGCTCGACGTTCGGGTCGATGTCGGGCCGGCGCAGGTACAGCGGGGTCACCCCGAGCGGGCTGGTGAACTCCTCGCGCAGCATCCTCGGGAGCGCCAGCTCGACCAGGGCGGCGGCCGAGGGCGAGGCCTGGGTCAGGCCGCCGAACTCGGACTGCTCCCCCAGGTGCTCGAACGCCTCCCGGTAGAGCAGGGCTCCGTCGCCGCACAGCAGCACCTCCTCGCCCCTGGCCTCGATCCCGGCGGCCAGCTGGTCGGGCCGCAGCACCTGGTAGTCGGTGACCCGGACCACTCCGCCGGGAGCGTGGCGGTACAGGGCGCAGAACACCTCGCCTCGGCGGGCGTCGATCACCGGGCAGATCGCCCGCTGGACGTGCCGGTGGGCGAAGGCGATCAGGTCGAGGCTGGGCACGGCCACCATCGGCAGCCCCCACGCCTGGGCCAGCGCCTTGGCCGTCGAGACCCCGACCCGCAGGCCGGTGAACAGCCCCGGCCCGGTGCCGACGGCCACCCCGGCCAGGGTCGCCGGGTCGACCTCGGCCTGCTCAAGCACCCAGCGGACGGCCGGCGTGAGGACCTCGGCGTGACGGCGCTCGTGGCGGACGGCCACCTCGGCCAGGGTGCCCGACTCCGAGCCCACGGCCACGGCGGTGACCGGGGTGGCGGTGTCCATCGCGAGGACGAGCAAGGAAGACCTTTCGAGCGATGCTGGCGGAAAACGTATTGTGGCACCTCAACCTGCGATCGCGCCGTCCCGAGAACAACCTTGATGGCACGCGTGCTGATCGTCCAGGGACACGCCCGCTCACGGGCGGACACGGCCGCGACCCTGCGGGCCGAGGGCCACGAGGTCCTCGAGGCGGGGTCGGCCGACAACGGCGTGCGCCTGGCCCACGAGCAGAGCCCCGAGGTCATCCTCCTCGACCCGATGCTGCCCGACCGCTCCGGCTACGAGCTGTACGCCAGCCTTCAGCGCGACCCGGTCACCGTGGCCATCCCGGTGCTGTTCCTGCCCGGAGAGCTGCCGCCGGTCCCCACGACCGACACGATGTTCCCCGTCGCGCTGCCCGACATCGTCACCCGCCTCGGCCTCGCCCTGCGCACCAAGTCCGTCAACGACGAGCTGCGGCTGGCCGACGTCAGCCTGCGCTCGGCCGTCCTCACCGACTCCCTGACCGGCCTGGCCAACCGCCGGGCGGCCGAGGAGCGCCTGCGCTCCCTGACCGGCCTGGCCAAGGTCGGCATGGGCCCGGTCTCCACGATCCTGGCCGACCTGGACGGGTTCGCCGAGGTCAACGAGCGCTGCGGCTACGCCGTGGGCGACCGCCTCCTCCAGGCCTTCGCCGGGCTCCTGCACGAGTCCTGCCGCACCGGCGACACCGTGGCCCGCCTCGAGGCCGAGGCCTTCCTCCTGCTCCTGCCCGGCACCAAGCTCGACGCCGCCTGGTACGTGGCCGAGCGGGTCCGCCGCCGCACCGCCGCCATCGGCGCCGCCCTCGGCCCCGACGCCCCCACCCTCACCGCCTCCTTCGGCGTCGCCGAGCACCGCACCCCCGACGCCTGGCGCGACCTCCTCGACCGCACCGAAGCCGCCCTCACCCGCGCCAAACGCGCCGGCCGCAACCGCTGCGAGGTCGCGTAGCGTCGACCCCATGCGGTTCGTGGGGATCGACCTGGCCTGGGGTGGGCGGCGCCCGTCGGGGGTGGCCGTGCTGGACCCCGATGGCGCCGTGGTGGGCGAGGGGTGGCCGACCGCCGACGAGGAGATTCTCGGGTTCCTGGCCGAGCACGACCAGGGTGGGGCGGTGGTGGCGCTGGACGCGCCGCTGGTAGTGGGGAACCCGGCGGGGACCAGACGGGGGTGTGAGGAGGAGCTGCAGCGGCGGTACGGGCGGGTGGGGGCTGGGCCGTACCCGACGAATCTGGGGCTGCTCGGGGGGCGGGTGCGAGCGATGGAGCTGGTCCGGCGGTCGGGGCGGCCGTATGTGACGGTGCCGCGCGACCCGGGACGAGGGACCGGGTGGTGGGCGGTGGAGGTGTTCCCGGCGCCGGCGCTGGTCGAGCTGGGCGGGCTGGAGCGGGCGGTCCGCTACAAGAAGGGGCCGCCGGCGGCGCGGCGGGCCGGGCTGGCGGCGGTGGCCGCGGTGCTGGAGCGGCTGGCCGGGGCGGACCCGCCGCTGCGGCTCGACCCGGCGGGGCGGCTGAGGCGGGAGCTGGGGCGCCTGGGCGAGCTGCGGGGGGCAGGGCTGAAGGCGGTCGAGGACCTGGCCGACGCCCACCTCTGCGCCTATGTGGGGCTGTGGTGGTGGGGGCACGGGCCGGCCGCCACCCTGGTCGCCGGGGACGAGGGCACCGGGGCGATCCTGGTGCCCCGGCCCGCCGGCTGAGGGGGCGGCCGGCCCCTGGCCGTCAGGAGGTGCGGAGGCGGAACAGCACGCCCGAGACGGCCACCGAGGCGACCAGGATGCCGAGGCACCAGGCGACCGCCCGCAGGGGGCTGGTCCCGACCGGGAGGCCGAGGAGCAGGCCGCGGAGGGTCTCGATGACCGGGGTGACCGGCTGGTAGGTGGCGAACCCGTGGAGCCAGGTGGGCATGGTCTCGATGGGGACGAAGGCGCTGCTCGGATAGGGCAGGAACATGACCAGGAAGCTGAACCCGCCGGCCGCCTCGGGCGACCGGGCGAGCAGGCCGACCGCGGCCGACAGCCAGGAGATGGCCAGGATGAACAGGAGCAGGACGCCGGCGGCGGCGAGCCAGTCCAGCGGCCCGGCGCTGGGCCGGAACCCGATCAGGAAGGCCACCCCGAACACCAGGACGGTGGAGGCGAGGTTGCGGACCACGCTGGCCGTGACGTGCCCGGCCAGGACGGCGGCCCCGCCCACGTCCATGGAGCGGAACCGGTCGATGATGCCGCTGGTCATGTCGTAGGTCACGCTGACGGCGGTCATCGAGGCCCCGAACCCGGCGCACAGCAGCAGCACCCCGGGGACGACGTAGGTCACATAGCGGGTGCCGGTCTCGATGGCGCCGCCGAACAGGTAGACGAACAGCAGCATCAGCAGGACCGGGAGCAGCAGCGAGGTCAGGGCGACGTCGACGTTGCGCCGGGCCATGCGCAGGCTGCGGCCGGCCATGGTGGCCGCGTCGGCCAGGGCCGACCGGGCCCGGGAGGGAAGGCGCAGCCGCGGGGCGACGGCGCCGGGGGTGGCGGTGAGCTCAGACACCGGCGGGCTCCTTCTCGTGCTCGTTCTCGTTGTCGGGATCGGGTCGGCCGGCGGGATGGCCGGTCAGGGCCAGGAAGACGTCGTCGAGGGTGGCGCTGTGCAGGGCGAACCGGTCCACCGCGCGGCGGGCCGGGTCGACCTCGTCGAGCAGGGCCCGCACCTGGGCGGCGCTGCCGTCGGTGGCCAGCCCGATGGTCAGACGGCCCGGGTCGCTGCGGACGACCCGGCCGTCCAGGCGCCGGGCGATCTCGTCGAAGGCGGCCGCGTCGGCCAGCTCCAGGTCGAGGCGATGCCCGGCGACCTGCTCCTTGAGCTGGGCCGGGGCGCCGTCGGCGACCACCCGGCCGCCGTCGAGGACGGCCACCCGGTCGGCCAGCCGGTCCGCCTCCTCCAGGTACTGGGTGGTCAGGAACACGGTCGTCCCCGACCCGGCCAGGGCGGTCACGACCTGCCACACCGCCTGGCGGCTGCGCAGGTCCAGGCCGGTGGTCGGCTCGTCGAGGAAGATCACCGCCGGCTCCCCGACCAGGCCGGCGGCCAGGTCGAGGCGCCGGCGCATGCCGCCCGACCAGGTCGACACCGTGCGCCGGCCGGCCTCGGCGAGGTCGAACCGCTCCAGCAGCTCGGCCGCCCGGCGCCGGGCCGCGCGACCGGGCAGGCCGGCCAGTCGCCCCATCATGCGCAGGTTCTCCTCGCCGGTCTGGAGCTCGTCGACGGCCGCGTACTGGCCGGTGAGGCTGATGTGGCGCCGCACCTGGCGGCGGTCGGCGACGACGTCGAACCCGGCCACCCGGGCCCGGCCGGCGTCGGCGCGGATCAGGGTGGCCAGGATCCGCACGGCCGTGGTCTTGCCGGCCCCGTTGGGGCCGAGCAGGGCGAGCACGCTGCCCCGCGGCACGGCCAGGTCGACCCCGTCCAGGACCCGGAGCTTCCCGTAGGACTTCTCGAGGCCGGCGGCCTCGATGGCCAGCGCTTCAGCCATCTCCACTCCTTCTGTGTACGGTCTACACTTCATTGCGTAAGGTATACACAGTCGTAGGATGTGTCAACCCACCGGAGCGCGGAGGCGATGGACGACCAGACCGGGACCGGCCTGCCGGCCAGCATCGAGGCGGCCTGGGGTGTGCGGCCGCGGCCCACCAAGGGACCGCGACCCGCCCTCAGCCTCGAGCGGATCGTGGCCGCGGCCGTGAAGGTCGCGGCCGCCGACGGCCTCCAGGCGGTGTCGATGAGCCGGGTCGCCGCCGAGCTCGGCGTCTCCACCATGTCGCTCTACCGCTATGTCGCCGCCAAGGACGAGCTGCTCGCCCTGATGGCCGACCTGCCCTTCGAGGCGCCGCCAGCGCGGCGGGGCCCGGAGGAGAGCTGGCGCGACGGGCTGTCCCGCTGGGCGTACACGGAGCGGGACGTGTACCGGCGCCACCCCTGGGTGCTGCGCATCCCGATCAGCGGCCCGCCGGTCACCCCCAACGCCATGGCCTGGCTGGAGCGGGGGCTGGACGCCCTGCGGGATACCGGCCTCGTGGAGGGCGAGAAGCTCTCGGTGATCCTGCTGCTGACCGGCTTCGTCCGGAGCCAGGCGATGCTGGAGGCCGACATCGCCGCCGCCCAGGCGGCCGGGGGCGCCCCGCCGGACGCGGAGCTGCTGGGCGCCTACGGGCGCCTGCTGGCCAGGCTGACCGACCCGGAGCGGTTCCCGGCCCTGCACGCGGTGATCGCGGCTGGCGTGTTCGACGAGCCGGACGAGCCCGACTACGACTTCAACTTCGGCCTTGAGCGGGTGCTGGACGGGATCGAGACCCTGATCGAGAACAGGAGGACCGGACATGGCTGACGCCAAGGAGGCGGCCCGGGAGCGGGTCGAGCAGGCACGGGACGAGCTGGTGGCGCTCAGCCACCGCATCCACGCCAACCCCGAGCTCGGGTTCGAGGAGGAGCAGGCCTGCGCCTGGCTGTGCCAGCTGCTGGACGGGGCCGGGCTGGAGGTCGAGCGCGGGGTCGGCGACCTGCCGACGGCGTTCGCGGCCCGGGCCGGCTCGGGCCCCCTGCACGTGGTGGTGTGCGCCGAGTACGACGCCTTGCCGGCCGTCGGCCACGCCTGCGGGCACAACGTGATCGCGGCCATGGCCGCCGGGGCCGGTCTGGCCCTGGCCAAGGTGGCCGACGACGCCGGGCTGCGGGTGACGGTGCTCGGCACCCCGGCCGAGGAGGGCGGCGGCGGCAAGATCCTGCTGCTGGAGCGGGGCGCCTTCGAGGGCGCGCACGCGGCCATGATGGTCCACCCCTCGCCGTATGAGCAGGCCGAGATGCCGATCATCGCCGTGAGCCACCTCGAGGTCGCCTACACCGGCAAGGAGGCCCACGCCTCGGCCTACCCGTTCCTTGGGATCAACGCGGCCGACGCCCTGGTCGTCGCCCAGACCGCCATCGGCCTGCTCCGCCAGCACCTGCGCGCGGGCGACCGGGTGCACGGGATCGTCACCCACGGCGGCGACGCGGCCAACGTGATCCCGGCCCACACCGCGGGCAAGTGGATGGTCCGGGCCCATAACCTGGAGGAGCTGGAGGAGGTCCAGGCCAAGGTGGCCCGCTGCTTCGAGGCCGGCGCCCTGGCCACCGGGGCGACCCTGGAGCTCGCCACGGACCACGCCCCCTACTCCGAGATGCGCCACGACCACGAGCTGTCCGCCCTGTACCAGCGCAACGCCGAGGCCCTCGGGCGCAGCTTCCTCGACAAGAGCGACCGGGGCGCCGGGTCGACCGACATGGGCAACGTCTCCCTGGTCCTGCCCTCGATCCACCCCACCATCGGGATCGACGCCCTGCCGGCGGTCAACCACCAGCCCGAGTTCACCGCCAGGTGCGCCACCCCGGCCGCCGACCAGGCGGTGTTCGACGGCGCGGTGGCCATGGCCTGGACGGCGATCGACGCCGCCGCCGACCCGGCCGTGCGCGAGCGGCTGCTGGCCGGCCCCGGGCGGCGGACCTGACCGCCGGCTGGAGGTCGATGTCCGGCAACGGGCGGCGGCTCCGACGTCTCTGGCGAGCGGCACCACGGAGGTGCCAGCAGCGAGAGGAGCGACCATGAAGTACATGATCCTGAGCTACGCCTCCCAGCGGGACTACGACGCCATGGCCGGAAGGCCGGTCTCCGAGCCGGTCTGGTTGGCCGACGACTTCGCGGCCATGGGCGAGTTCATGGAGGCGTTCAACAGGGACCTGGCCGACTCCGGCGAGCTCGTCGAGACCCGGGCGCTGGCCGCGCCGGTCCTCACCCGGCGGCTCCAGCTCCAGAACGGGGTCCCGGTGGTGACCGACGGGCCGTACGCCGAGACCCAGGAGGTGCTCGCCGGCTACTGGATCGTCGAGTGCGACAGCTTCGACCGGGCCACTGAGATCGCCGCCCGGCTGGCCAGCTGCCCGGCGCCCGAGCAGGTCGCCGCCACCGCCGTGGCCGACGTCCGGCCGATCGCCGACTCGGCGGGCGATCTGGGGCTCTGACCGGCTCCGTGGCCGGCACCGAGGAGGCGCTCCTCGCCGCCGCCATGCAGTGGCCGAAGGACGGCGTCCCCGACAACCCGAAGGGCTGGCTGATCACGGTCGCCTCCCGCCGGCTGACCGACCTGGACGGGGTGAGCGTGCGGCTGGTCGTGGCGTCGGCGGTCATGTACGGGTTCGTGGGGGCGCTGGCCGCCCACCTGCTGCGCGGCCTGCCGGACCGGGCCGGCTAGCGAGCGTCCGGGCGGGTGAACGGGTGGAGGGCGGCGGCCAGCCGCCCTCCTCGTGCCGCCCAGGCCTGGCCGTGCGGGTGCACCTCGATCTCGCGGTGGTCGTCGTCGCGGATGTGGAGCACCAGCTCCAGCCAGCTCTCGGGCAGGGCGGCGGCGACCCGGTCGGCCCACTCGACGAAGACCACCGCGTCGGCCGAGAGCACGTCCTCAAGGCCGAGGTCCTCCAGCTCCAGGGGGCCGCTCAGCCGGTAGGCGTCGACGTGGTGGATGGGCGGGTCGCCGTTGTACTCGCGGACCAGCATGAAGGTCGGAGACAGGACCGGCCCGTCGGCGTCGAGGGCGTCGGCCGCCCCCTGGACCAGCCGGGTCTTGCCCGCCCCGAGGTCGCCGGCGAGCCCGACCACGTCGCCGGGGCCGAGCAGGCCGGCCAGGGCCGCCCCGATGGCCTTGGTGGTCGTCTCGTCGGCTGACCACAGCCGCATGGCGCCCATGGCTCAGAACAGCCCCAGCTGCTCGGTCGGCCGGGGCTCCTCGGCCGGGGCCTGAGCGGCCAGCAGCTCGGCCAGGACCCGGAAGTCGTCCTCCATCGCCTCCAGGGGGCTCGGCCCGGCCGTGCGCCGCCCCTGGGCGTGCAGGGCCGCGGCCGGGTGGAAGGTCGGCAGCAGCACCCGCCCCTGGAACGGGTAGGTCCTGCCCCGCAGCCGGGTGATCCCGGTGGTCGTCTCCAGCAGCGTCTTGGCCGCGAAGTTGCCCAGGGTGACCACCACCTTGGGGTCGACCAGCCGGACCTGGGCATCCAGCCAGGGCCGGCAGGCGGCGATCTCGTCGGGCTGGGGGTCGCGGTTCTGGGGCGGCCGGCTCTTGACCACGTTGCAGATGTAGACGTCCTGGCGGCGCAGGCCGATGCCCTCCAGGAGGCGGTTGAGGAGCTGGCCGGAGGGGCCGACGAAGGGGATGCCCTGGCGGTCCTCGTGGAAGCCGGGGGCCTCGCCGACGAACATCAGGTCGGCGCTGGGGTCGCCCTGACCGAACACCACCTGGGTGCGGCTCTGGTGCAGGCGGCAGCGGGTGCAGCCGGCGGCCTCGGCGGCGACCGCCTCCAGGTCGGTGGGCACCTCAGCAGTTCCCGCAGGCCCCGCCGCAGCAGCCAGCACCGGGACCCATGACGGGCATGGCCGCGCCGTCGCCGCCCCGGACGGGGGCGGCGACCAGGCTGAGGCGCCGGCGGGCCTCGGTCCCGCAGTCGGGGCAGTGCTCGGCGTCGGCGCGACCGGCCGGGACCAGCGCCTCGAACTCGGTTCCGCAGTCCGCGCAGCGGTACTCGTAGAGCGGCACGTCAACCTCCTCCTGCTCCGCGCCGAAGGTCGGAGGCGGCCGGGATGCCGGCGACCGAGCCGGCGGCCCTGACCCCGGCCCGGATGGCGGCGGCCAGCGCCTCCTCGGCCAGAAAGGCTACCAGGTCCATGGCCGCCGGCACCCTGGGCACGGCCACCGCGAACACGGTGTCGCCGTCGAAGCTGGTGTGGACTGGGAAGATGGCCCTGGCCATGCCGTCGTGGGCCTGCACGGCGACCCGGTGGACCTCGCCCTTGCTCAGGGCGGCGTTGGTGGCGACCACGGCCAGGGTGGTGCTGCCGCCGGGCGGGACCGGCTCGGGCCGGACCTCGCCGTCGCCGGCCGGGGGGGCGGTCAGCCGCTCCCGCAGGGCGGCCATGGCCCCGCCGGGCGCCCGGGTCCCGGCGAGCACCGTCCCGTCCTCGGCGAGCACGTCGCCTCCGGCGTTGACCGCGACCAGGGCGCCGACCGTGACCGGCCCGGCCTCGACCACCGACCAGCCGAGGCCGCCCTTGGTCATGAGGTCCGGCCCGGCCGTCTTGCCGACGGTGGCGCCCATGCCGGCGCCGACGTTGCCCAGCGGGCCCTCGGCGGTGGAGGCGGCCAGGCAGGCGGCCTCGCCCTCGGCCGGGCCGGGGCGGGCCTCCCAGTCGCCGACCGCGAGGTCGAACAGCACGGCCGCGGGCACGATCGGGATCGGCCGGCCGAAGCGGCCGTAGCCCAGCCCGCGCCGCTCGCACCAGTCCACCACCCCCTGGGCTGCCGCCAGCCCGAACGCGCTCCCGCCGGTCAGCAGCAGCGCCGAGACCCCCTCGACGTGGGCCTGGGGCTGGAGCAGGTCGGTCTCGCGGGTCCCCGGCCCGCCCCCGCGCACGCTGGCCGCGGCCACGTTCCCGGGCGGCGGCACCACCACCGTGCAGCCGGTCAGGCCGACCGGGTCGGTCCAGTGCCCGACGGCCAGGTCCTCGACGCCCAGCGCCACTTGTCAGGATCCCTTGACCCGGCGGACGCTGGTGCGGCGGCGCCGGCGAGCGGCCGCCTTGGCCGGGACCAGGACCTCGTCGGCGAAGGCGGTGATCTCGGCGTCGAGCACCTCGTGCTTCTCCAGGAAGGCGCAGTGACCGGCGTCCTCCAGGATCAGCAGGCGCGACCCGGGGATCTTGTCGGCCATGTGCCTGGCCGCGGCCGGCGGGGTCAGGCGGTCCTTGTCGCCGGTGGCGATCAGGGCCGGGACGCTGACCGCCTCCAGCGACTCCGTCAGGTCGAAGTCGATCAGGCTCGGGAAGACCTTGGCCCAGACCTCGACGTCGGTGCCGGCCAGGGTCTGGTCGATGAACGCGACCTGGCTGGGCGACGGGTTCGACCCGAAGCCGAACAGCCGCGTGCCCAGGTAGCCGAGGTCGCTGCCGCGGCGGCGGAGCTGGTTGGCCCGCACCGGGTCCTGGCCCATGAAGCGGAAGGCGCCGGTGATCAGGGTCCGCTGGGCCCACGCCGACCCCCAGGCACTGACTGCGGCCGTCATCCCGCGGACGGTGTCGACGTACGTCGAGCCGACCAGGACCAGCCCGGCCACCCGGCTCCCCAGCTCCTCGGGGAACTGCTCGGCGAGCTGGAGGCTGGCGATGCCGCCCATCGAGTGGGCGACCACCACCACCCGGTCCTCGCCGGTCCAGTCAAGCACCGCCTTGAGGTCGCCGGCCAGGGCCTGGAGCGAGTAGTCGTCCCTGCGGGGCCGCCCCGAGCGGCCGTGGCCCCGCTGGTCGTAGAACACGCACCGGTACCGCTCGGGCAGGTTGCGCCGCTGGTAGTGCCAGGCGTCCTGGGTCAGCGAGAACCCGTGGGCGAACACCAGACACGGCCCCTGGCCCAGCTCCTCGACATGCAGCTTGGTCCCGTCATGACTGGTCAGCGTTGTCGGCGTGCCCCGGATCCCCCCGAACGGCTCCCCGGCCTCCGGGTCCTCCCGCTTCCGGTCCCGCCCGATCAGCGCCCGCTCCAGCGTCACCCCGGCCCCGACCCCGAGCAGCAGCCCGCCGGCCAGCAGCCCGACGCCGCGCACGGTCAGCGGCGGGGGCGTGTGGACAGCCGCGCGCGCCCGATTTCGCCGTGGGCTACGCTCCCCCTCCGGGGGGCCTGGCACCCGGCCGGATCGTTGCCGGCTGCCCGGGGTCCGGGGCATCACCGGGTTCCGGGGCATCACCGGGTTCCGGCCCCGCCCAGCCCGCTCCAGCGCGGTTCTCCCGGCCCTGGTGCCGCTCACACGCTTGCTCGCCACTACCCGAACGCCTCCTGTGCCACGCGGCGGCTGGCGGTGCGGCCGGCGTGGTGGTGGACCCGGGGCAGGCGGGGCGACAGGCCGCAGGTGATCTCGTAGTCGATCGTGCCCAGGGCGGCCGACCACTCGCCGACGCCCGGCTCCCCGTTCGCCGGGTCGCCGAGGAGGGTGGCCACCTGGCCGACCTCGACGTCCGTTGTGCCCGCGTCCACCATCACCTGATCCATGGTCACGGTACCGACCTGGGGCAGGTCGTGCCCGCCGGCCCGGACCCGGACCCGGCCCGAGAGGCCACGGCGCAGGCCGTCGGCGTACCCGACCGGGAGGGTGGCGATGCGGGTCCGGCGGGGGGCCTGCCAGCGGTGGCCGTAGGAGACCCGCTCCCCGGCCTCGACCGTGCGCACGGCCGACACGGCCGCCCGCAGGGCCAGGGCCGGCCGGAGGCGGTCCCGGACCTGGCCGGCCAGCTCCTCGCTGGGGGCCAGCCCGTAGACCTCGATGCCCGTCCTGACCAGGTCGAAGCGGGCGTCGGCGCGCACCGTGGCCCCGGCGCTGTTGGCCAGATGGCGCCAGCGCGGCTCCAGCCCGGCCGCGGCCGCCGCTGCCAGGGCGTCGCGGTAGCGGGCCAGCTGGGCGTCGGTGGTGGCGGTCTTGGCTGCCTCGTCGGCGACCGCGAAGTGGCTCCACAGGCCCTCGACGGCCAGGCCGGGCTCGGCCAGGGACGCGGCGACCAGCGCCGGGAGCTCGGCCGGGTCGCAGCCCTGGCGGTGCATGCCGGTGTCGACCTTGAGGTGGGCGGACACCGGGCGGCCGGCCCGCCGGCCGGCCATGCCGAACGCCCGCACGCCCTCGTGGGTGCAGAGGGTGACGGCGATCCCGTCGGCCGCGCAGGCGTCGGCCGCGGCCGGGTGCGGCTCGGACAGCACCAGCAGCGGGGCCGAGATCCCGGCCCGCCGCAGCTCCTGAGCCTCCTCCACCAGGGCGACCCCCAGCCAGACGGCCCCGGCCCGAACCGCCGCCCGCGCCACCGGCACCGCCCCGTGCCCATAGGCGTCCGCCTTGACCACCGCCAGCAGCCGCGCCGGGGCGACCTCGGCGGCCAGCGTCCGCACGTTCCCGGCGATCGCCTCCAGGTCGACCTCGACCCACGCCGGCCGCAGCCCCGGCCACGACCCCCGGGTCACGATCGCCCCTCCCGATGCACCGGGGCACCCCCTTGGGGTTCCCCGGGCCCCTCCGTCAGCTCCCGGAACGCCCCCGGGAGGTGGTCGGCCACGTCCCCGGCGGCGACCGAGACCGGGCCCAGGTCGGCGGTGGCCAGGGCGCCGGACCGGCCGTGGACCCAGGCGCCGAGCCGGCCGGCGTCGAACGGGCCGAGGCCCTGGGCGAGCAGGGAGCCGGTCAGGCCGGTGAGGACGTCGCCGGTGCCGCCCGAGGCCAGGGCCGGCACCCCGGTCGGGTTGACGGCCAGCCGGCCGTCGGGGTCGGCGATCACGGTGTTGTTCCCCTTGAGCAGCAGCGTCGCCCCCCACCGCCGCGCCCGGTCGGCGGCCTGGTCAAGGCGGGTGCCCTCGGCGTCGGGGGCGAGGCGGGCGAACTCGCCGGCGTGCGGGGTCAGCAGGGTCGGGCCCCGGCGGTCGGCCAGCGGGCCGCCGGTGCCGAGGGCGAACAGGGCGTCGGCGTCGACCACGGCCGGGCCCTGGTAGGCGGCCAGCAGGCCCCTGACCACCTTCTGGGTGCCGTCGGCCCGGCCGAGTCCCGGCCCGACCCCGATGGCGGTCGCCTCCCCCAGCCAGCGCCGGCAGGCGTCCTCGGCGTTGCGGGCCAGGCCGCCGCCCGACTCGGGCAGGGCCACGGTGAGGGCCTCGGGCACGGCCGCCCCGACCCGGTCGGCCACCGAGGCCGGCACGGCCAGCACCAGCAGCCCGGTCCCGGCCCGCCGGGCGGCCAGCCCCATCAGGGTCGGCGCCCCGCCCATGCCGGGGCTCCCCCCGACCAGCAGCAGCACCCCGCGGGAGCGCTTGTGCAGCTCGGTCCGGGGCACAGGCACCAGGCCGGCCAGGTCGGCGGCCTCGCTCACCCACCAGCGGCCGGGGTCCAGCGGCAGGCCGATGTCGGCCACCTCCAGCCGCCCGACGTGCTCGCTGCCCGGAGGCTGGACGTGGCCGGGCTTGACCGCCTGGAAGGTGACGGTGACGGCGGCCCTGACCGCGTCGCCGGCGACCTCGCCGCTGGCCCCGTCCACCCCCGAGGGGATGTCGACCGCGACCACCGGCGCCTCGGCCGCATGGGTACGCCCGATCGCCTCGGCCACCGCCCCCCTGGGGGCGCCGCTCGACCCGGTGCCGAGCAGCCCGTCCAGCACCAGGTCGGCCCCGGCCAGCAGCCGGCCGGCCAGCTCGCCGGTGAACGGCCGGACCCGCCCGCCGGCCCTCCGCACCAGGGCCACACAGCGCCGCCCCTGCTCGTCCAGGTCGTCCGGGTCCCCGGTGACCAGCGCCTCGGCCCCGGCCCCGCGCCTGGCCAGCCGGGCCAGCGCCTCCAGCGCGTCGCCGCCGTTGTGCCCCTTGCCGGCCAGAGCGACCACCCGCCGCCCGGCCACCGCGCCCAGCTCGCCGACGGCCGCGGTGGCGACCGCCGCTCCGGCCCGCCCCATCAGCCCCTCGACCGGGGTCCCGCCCTCCTGGGCGGCCTTGTCGGCCGCCTGCACGGCCGCCACGGTCGCGATCGGTTTCACCGCCTTACCCCCCGGAGCCGGCGGGTCACGACCCGGGGCCGGCGCCGCGCTGGCGGTCCAGGCGGCGGCGGACCCAGGGGGGCGGGCCGGGCGGGCGGCGCGGGTAGTCGTCCGGGCCCTCGACGAGCACGCTGGCGTAGGCGGTGTCCCTGGTGTCGGACAGGGTGAGGTGCCAGCGCAGGGCGCCCAGCAGGTGGGCCCAGTCGGCCAGCTCGCCGGTGAGCTTGATCGTGGGGGCGCCCGAGGGCAGGTTGGTGACCTCGATCTCGGTGTAGGCGAACCCCGAGAACCCGACCCCGAGGGCCTTGGAGGTCGCCTCCTTGGCCGCCCACCGCTTGGCCAGGTAGGCGACCTCGCCCACCCCCCGGCGGGCGGCCGCGTCCAGCTCGGCCTTGGTGTAGACACGCTCGCGGAAGCGGGGATGGCGCTCCAGGGCACGGCGGATGCGGGCGACCTCGATGGCGTCGATCCCGATCCCGACGATCATCGAACCCCGAACTTGGCCCTGGTCGCCGGCCGGGTCAGCAGGAACAGGATGAGCGCGTCGATCAGCAGCCCGAGCAGGTAGCCGCTGGCCAGGGCGAGCAGGGCGGACAGGCCGACCACGGCGACGGCCAGGTACCAGGCCCAGCGGCGGCCCTGGAGCAGCCCCACCCCGGCGGCGATCAGCCCGATGACCAGGAGCAGCGGGATGACCAGGAGGCCGCTGCCGTTGACCAGGTTGGACAGCAGCGGGAAGCCGACGAAGGCGGCGTCGATGAACAGGAAGATGGCGACGATGCTGGTCGCCTGGTCGGGATCGATGTCATAGGCCATCTCGCTACTCCACCGTCACGCTCTTGGCCAGGTTGCGGGGCTTGTCGATCGGGCAGCCGCGGGCTGTGGCCACGTAGTAGGACAGCAGCTGGAGGGGGATCAGGCAGACCAGCGGGGCCAGCAGCTGGGCGGTCGGCGGCACCCGGAGCACGTGGGTGGCGTGGGCCGCGACCTCGTGGTCGCCGTCGGTGGCGATGGCGATGATGGCCGCCCCCCTGGCCGCCACCTCCTGGATGTTGGTCAGCATCTTGGCGTAGACGTGGCTGGAGGGGTGGACGACCACCACCGGGGTGCCGTCCTCGATCAGCGCGATCGGCCCGTGCTTGAGCTCGGCCGCCGGGTAGCCCTCGGCGTGGAGGTAGGAGATCTCCTTGAGCTTGAGCGCCCCCTCCAGGGCCATCGGGTAGCCGACGTGGCGGCCCAGGAACAGCCAGTCGTGGGCGTCCTTGTAGGCCTCGGCCACCTTGCGGACCTGGTCGCCGCGCTCCAGGCAGAGCTCGACCTTGCCCGGGACCTGCTCCAGCTCGCGGACCACCGAGGCGACCTCGTCGGTGAACATCGTCCCCCGCACCTGGGCCAGGTAGAGGGCGACCAGGTACATGGCGGCCAGCTGGGTGGCGAAGGTCTTGGTCGCGGCCACGCACACCTCGGGCCCGGCCCGGGTGTAGAGGACCGCGTCCGACTCCCGAGGGATCGACGCCCCGACGGTGTTGCAGACGGTCAGGACCCGGGCCCGCTGCCGCCGGGCGTAGCGGACCGCCCCCAGGGTGTCGGCCGTCTCCCCCGACTGGGAGATGGCGATGACCAGGGTGTTGCGGTCCAGCACGGGGTCGCGGTAGCGGAACTCGCTGGCGATCTCGATCTCCACCGGCAGCCGGGTCCAGTGCTCGATGGCGTACTTGGCCACCATCCCCGAGTGGTAGGCGGTCCCGCAGGCGACCACGAATACCTTGTCGACCTCGCGCAGCTCGTCCTCGCTCATCCGCAGCTCGTCGAGCAGCAGCCGCCCGGCCGGGTCGGTCCGCCCCTCCAGCGTCTGCTTGATGGCCAGCGGCTGCTCGTGCATCTCCTTGAGCATGAAGTGCTCGTAGCCGCCCTTCTCGGCCGCCGACAGGTCCCAGTCGACGTGGTGCTCGTACGGCTCCACCGGGCGCCCGTCCAGGTCGGTCACCTCGAGCCGGTCCGGGGTCACGACCACGACCTGGTCGTCCTCCAGGATCACCCCGTCCTTGGTGTGGTCCAGGAAGGCCGCGAAGTCGCTGGCCACGAAGTTCTCGCCCTCGGCCCGCCCGGCGACCAGCGGCAGGTCCCGCTTGGCCCCGACCACCACCCCCGGGTCGCCCTCGTGCAGCACGGCCAGGGCGAACGACCCCTCCAGCCGCTTCAGCGCCTTGCGGACCGCGTCCGGGAGCCCGAGCCCCTCGGCCAGCCCGGCCTCGACCAGGTGGGCGACGCACTCGGTGTCGGTCTGGGAGGCGAACCGGTGCCCCTCGCCCTCCAGCTGCTGCCGCAGCGTGTAGAAGTTCTCGATGATCCCGTTGTGGATCACCGCCACCCGTCCGGCGCAGTCGAGGTGGGGATGGGCGTTCTGGTCGGTCGGCTGCCCGTGGGTCGCCCACCGGGTGTGCCCGATCCCGCTCAGCCCGTTGAGCGCGGTGTCGGAGCCGAGGGCCTGCTCGAGCACCTCCAGCTTCCCGGCCTTCCGGACGACCTGGAGCTCTCCCCCGTCCAGCACCGCCACCCCGGCCGAGTCGTACCCCCGGTACTCGAGCCGCCGCAGCCCCTCGAGCAGGATCGGAAGCGCCTGCTGATGACCGGCGTACCCGACGATCCCACACATGCGAAGGCTCCTCTCGGCCGCGCAGGCTGGTCCCGACACCGACGACGTCAGTCGAGAGGGTACAGGGAACCGCCCCGCCTGCTCACCCGGTTGGCTTGGGGTGGCCCTCGACGCGCACCCGCTCCTTGACCGGGTTGCCCACGACCCGGTTCTCGGTGAGGTACGGGCGGGCGGTCCCCTTGAACGCGACCGAGAACGCCGCCTTCCGGTTGGCGCGGATGAGGTTGCCACGGACCAGGCCCACCCGGAGGCCGGCGAGGTGGACGCCGTCGAGGACGTTGGCTTCGATGCTGTTGTCCATGACGGCGGCGCCGCGGGCGTCGCTGGAGAGCCAGACGCCCATCTCGTTGTCGAGGAGGCGGTTGGCCGGGCCGATCTCGGCCGCGCCCTTGGCGATGAAGACGCCGGCCCGGTGGTTGAAGTCGATCAGGTTCTTGGCCGCGGTGACCTGGGCGGCGCCGCTGGAGACGCGCAGGCCGTCGAGGCGGTTGGCGGACAGGCGGTTGGCGTCGGCCACGACCGAGCGGGAGCGGCCGTGGACGTGGAGGCCGATGTCGTTGCCGTAGACGACGTTGTCGCTGAGGCGCAGGCGCAGGGAGCTGTTGATGTCGATGCCCGACAGGCGGTTGTCGTGGACCTCGTTGCCGGCCAGGGTGACGTCGTTGGCGCCCTGGTACAGCACCATGCCGTGGCCGGCGTTGGCGTACGCCTGGTTGCCGCGGACGGTGGCGTTGGAGCAGCCGGCGGCCAGGACCATCCCGTGCCGGAGGTTGTGGCG
This sequence comes from Actinomycetes bacterium, assembly GCA_030146615.1. GTDB lineage: Bacteria > Actinomycetota > CALGFH01 > CALGFH01 > CALGFH01 > CALGFH01. The sequence continues at coordinate 11,523 of JASLBL010000381.1, read as the reverse complement.
GAAGACGTTGCGCTCGACCTGGAGGTTGCGGGTGCCGCCGTGGTAGACGCCGTACCAGTTGCCGGCGAAGGTCGAGTGGTGGATCGCCCCGCTGGTCGTCCTGGTGCGCCAGACGACGCCGGAGCGCTCGGCCCGGTCGTAGCCGAGCTGCTCCATGCGCGAGCGGAGCACGGTCATGACCGCGCCGTCGCGGGCCAGGACCCAGGCCCGGCCGTCGTCGAGGCGGTCGTCGGGCCGGCCGGTGCCAGGGGCCCATGAGCTCACGGTGCTGTCGGTGATCTCGAGGCGGCCGCCGCGGGCCTCCAGCCCGACGAACCGGTTGGGCTCCGAGCGCAGGCGCAGGGTCGCCTTGCGAACCTCGAGGCTGGCTCCTGGCCGGACGACGAGTGACCGGGACAGGAGCCAGGCGCCGTCCTGGCGGGTCAGGATGTCGGCCCGGCCGTCCCTGGCCAGGGCCTCGGCCAGGGCGGGGAGGTCGACCCGGCCGCCGACCAGCTCCAGGCGCTCGCCGCCCGGCACCTCCCGGACGCCGTAGCGCCCCCGTTCGGCCGGCGGCTTGCCGACCAGGTGGCCGGCGGCCGCCCCGAGCAGGGTCATGCCGAGCAGGGCGACCCCGGCGGCGGCCAGCCGGCGCCGCCGCCGCTTACCACTTCGCGACACCCCAGGGCACCTCCCTCAGGGAGCGTTCGGTCCGGTTGCGGCTCAGGTGCAGCAGCTGGAGGGCGATCGCCACCACCAGGTAGGCGACGCCGACCAGGGCCAGCCAGGGGACCGGGCCGGGCGGGACGGTGAGCCGGTTGGCCAGCACCGCCCGCGGCGGCGCCCCGGCCAGGGGGCTGGGCGACTCGATCGAGGAGGTCCGGACCCGCACGAGCCCGCCCGGCCGGACCTCGACCCCGGCGGTGGCGGCGCGCACGGTGGCGTCGTCGACGGCGGCGATGCCCCGGTCGGTGACGACGATCCCCTGGCCGACCTCGGCCACCGTGGTCCCCCGGAGCCGGGCCTGAGCCCGGACCTCGACCCCGACCGGCGATCCGGAGACCCGGTCGTCGCGGCTGGTCGCGCCCGGGGCCTCGAGCACGATGCCCTTGTCGGCCGAGTCGCGTACCTGGTTGCCCAGGAGCCGGACGTCGTAGGCGCCGCCGTAGAGCTCGATCCCGACGCGGTTGCCGGACAGCTGGTTGCGTTGCACCCGGTTGTCGCCGCCGCGCAGGTTGACCCGGATCCCGACCCGGTTGCGGCGGACCACGTTGCCCCGGACCAGGTTGCCGGACGAGCCCAGGATGACGATCCCGTCACCGCCGTTGCCCTCGACCAGGTTCCCGCTCACGGTGTTCCGGTTGGACCGCTCGTCCATGACGATGCCGTTGTCGCCGTTGGCGAACGAGTGGTTCCCGCGGACCACGCCGTCGGTCACGTCCTCGGAGAACACGATCCCGTGGACCTTGTTCCGGAACGCCTTGTTGTCCTCGACGACCAGCCGGGTGCTGCCGGTGTGGGGGTCGAGGCCGTAGACGTCGTTGTCCCGGAAGACGTTGCCCCGGAACACGACGCCGTGCGCCTGGTAGCTGTAGGCGCCGAAGAAGCTGTGGTGGAAGACCGAGTCGAAGGCGCCGCCGGTGGCGCGCCGCCAGTTCACCCCGTAGGCCGAGGACCGGTCGGACCCGAGGTAGGCGAAGGTGGAACGGACGACCCGCAGGTCGGACCCGTCGGCGTAGACGACGAAGGGCCGGTTGCCCCGGTCCCTGGCCGGGCGGCCACGCCGCGGGTCCCAGGAGGTCACGGTCACGCCGGTGAACCGGGCCCTGGCCCCCATGGCGCTGAGGTAGACCTCGGGGTCGTCGAGCAGCCGGACCTGGCGGACGGCCGGGGCGGCGAACTGGAGTACGCTGCCGGGCGCCTGGACCAGCGACACCCGGAGCAGGAAGACACCGGGGGCGGTCTCCTCGATCCAGTCGGCCTGGGGGGTCCGGGCCAGGGCGCCGGCCACCTGGGCCAGGGAGGCGCCGCCGCGGCCCGGGAACGGGAGGCTGGCCACCAGCGCCGGCCCCCGCATCAGCTCGAGCCGGTCCGGGCGGACGATCACGTGGCGGCGGGTTGACCGCAGGAACTTCCGCGGCGACCGGAGGATGTCCAGGGCGTCCGGCTCCAGGTGCCGGATCTTCCGCGGGATCGCGGCCGCCGGCGGGGCCGGGGTCAGCCCGGCGCCCGCGACGCCCACCAGCAGGGCCGCCGCCAGGGCGAGGATGGCCGGGCGCCGGAGGCGGGAGCGAGACCGGAACATCAGGACGCCCTCGCCTCCGACGCCGCGGCCGGCTCGGCGGTGCGCACCACCCGCTTGGAGCTGGCCGAGACCTCGACGTCGCGGGTCAGCCAGCGCTGCTTGCGGATGGTCAGCAGGGCCGCGATCTTCACCAGGGCCATCACGAACGACATCACGATGAAGACCGGCACCATGGTCAGCAGGTGGCTGGGCCGGCGCTCCAGGTGGGGCAGCAGCTTGGCCGAGCGGCTGACCAGCCACCACAGCGCCAGCAGCTGCACGACCTGCCAGTGGCGGGCCGCGACGGCCATGACCATGTAGCCCGGCGCCACCAGCAGGGTGAAGGAGCTGGCCGCCTTGTCGATCATGGAGAAGGCCAGGAACCGGTGGCGCCGCCAGGGCCAGCCGCTGCCCAGCGCCCGCAGGTCGCTGCGCCAGGTGTTCCGCGACCAGCGCAGCCGCTGCTTGAAGAAGGTGCGGCCGTCCCGCGGGAACGTCGACCAGACCCGGGCCGACCGCTGGAGCACGGTGCGGTGGCCGCCCTCCAGCACCAGGGTGGTCAGCCGCTTGTCGTCGCCGGACATGCAGGGGACGCCGAGGAAGGTCTCGTTCATGAACCGCTCGGAGTGGCGCAGCAGCAGCGACCGGCGGTAGACGGCCGTCCGGCCCGACAGGCAGGACACGGCCCGGCCGACCACCGTCTGGGAGGCGATCTCGTCGAAGTAGCGGTAGTCCAGGTACATGTCGTTGAGGTGCTCCCAGACGGTGCTCGGGGCGGCCACGTTCTGCCGGGTGCCGACCCCGCCGACGCGGGGGTCGGCGAACGGCTCGCAGACCCGCACGGCCACGTCCCCGGCCCAGATGGTGTCGGAGTCGACCAGGGCGACCAGCGGCGTCCTGGCCGCCTCCCAGCCCCGGCGCAGGGCGTCGCGCTTGCCGGGCACGTCGGTGGGGATGACCCGCACGGGGTACTGCCGGGCGATGCGCAGGCAGGCCGTGTCGGTCTCGTCGATCACGCAGATGACCTCAAGGACGTCGTTGACCAGCCAGGACTCGAGCGCCTGGCGGAAGACGCGCGGGTCCTCCTGGTAGACGGGCACGACGATGGAGAGCGGCTCGAAGTGGCCGGTCCGGGCCGGCCGGTAGAGCGAGGCCGGGACCCGCCGGATCAGCCAGCTCGCCCACCGGACCAGGCCGAGCACCCCGAGCGGGACATAGGTCGCGAAGACGGAGAGGTCCATGCGCATCCGATCGGCGCGCTGCCCGCTCAGGGAGCGAGGGCGTCGCTGGTCAGCCCGTCGCGCGGCTCGAGCTGGATGACCGGGTCGCCGGCCTCCGACAGCTCCCGGGCGACCAGACGCTCCATGGCGTCGTTCACCTGGACGACCGCGGACAGCAGTGGCATCGTCACGCCGATCCGCTCGGCCAGCCCGAGGAAGCCCTTGGTGTCCTTGGGCAGGCAGGCGCCGCCGTAGGGGGCGCCTCCGCGGATGCCGTAGTCCGGGTTGGTGGACGCCTCGGCGGACCGGCTGACGGTGGTGGCGATGTCGTCGGCGGTCAGCCCGAGCCGCTGGCAGACCAGCCACATCTCGTTCCAGAAGCTGATCTTGGTCGCGTTGAAGATGTTGTGGCAGCACTTCACCATCTCGGCCGCGGCCGGGTTGTCGAAGGTCCGGACCTCGCCCCCGAAGCTCGAGGTGAGGCTGCACAGCCGGTCGACCGTGGAGCGGCTCCTGGCCCCGATCACCGTCATCCACGGGAACAGGAAGTCCTCGAGGGCCGTGGCCGCCCGAAGGAACTCGGGGTTGGAGGCCAGCGCGAACCCCTGGTTGACCCGCTTGCCCGAGTCCTGCTCGAGCAGCGGCTGGACGACCTGCTCGCAGGTCCCCGGGGGCACGGTCGAGCGCACCACCACGGTGTGGAACGCGTCGGCGCCGGCCAGGGCCCGGCCCACCGCCCTGGTGCCGTCCACGAACGCCGTCAGGTCGTAGCGGTGCCCCTGGTTGGGTGTTGGCAGGGTCAGGAAGACGAACGACGGCCGGTCGGGCAGCTCCACGGTGGTGGTGGCCGCGTACCCCTCGCCCCGCAGGGCCTCGACCCTGGCGGCGTCGACGTCGACGAAGCGCACGTCGTGGCCGGCGGCGGCGAACCCCTTGCCGGTCGAGCTGCCAACCACGCCGGAGCCGATGATCACAACCTCTGGCAACGTGCATTCCCCCCGAGCTGTTCAGCGGCGCGTTATCCGCTTAATGGATAAAACGGTTGTAGTACATGAGGCGTGCGAACACCTCGATTAGATACGAGCGGATCGCGGTCTCGCCGTCGGGAGAACGGCGTAGTTCGTAACGAGGGGGGGCTCGCGCCGGGTTGGCTACGCCATCTGGTTCGTGCGCCCGCGACGGTTGCGGGCGAAGGCGTTGCCCGCGATCCGGCCCTGCGGGCGCCGCAGCACCTTGAGGCCGTAACCCGCGTTGTCGGTGAGGGTGTTGGCGATCACGTTGTTGCGCACGCCCTGGCTCCTGCCGTCCCCGCCCAGGCGGATGCCGGCCCCGGCGTGGCGGGTGGAGAGGTTGGCCCGGAAGGTGGTGTGGTCGCCGCGCGAGGAGAACCCGGCCCCGTCGGGGTCGTCGCTCCCCGAGCAGCGGTTGCGCTCGACCAGGTTGCCCCGGGCCCACTCCTTGACGTCCACGCACTCGGCGGTGGCGGCGATGCGGTTGTGGTGCACCCGGTTGCCGTTGGAGCGGTCGGGCCGGCCGCCGGACTGCTCCGGCGCCGTGCCGATGTAGACCGCCTCGCCGTTCTTGGCCCCCCTGGCCAGGTCGAAGCGGACCCGTCCGCAGCGGGCGATCACGTTCCGGGCGACCTCGTTGGCCGTCGCCGAGCCTCTGAGCCGCACGCACTCGCCGCCGGCGTCGTGCAGCCGGCTGCCGAGCAGGCGGACGCCGGTGGCCCCCTGCACCCAGACGAGGATGTTGGCGTCAGAGAGCTCCAGCGACTGGAGGGTCACGTGGTCGTGGAGGATCTGGACCAGCCGGCCCCGGTCGAGGCCGCGCGGCCCGACCAGGTGGGCGCCGGGCCGCCCGACGATCCGGATGGGCGCGCCCGGGCGCCCGGGACGGACCGTCCGTACCTCCTCGGCGTAGCGTCCCGGGCCGACCAGGACGGTGTCGCCGGCCCTGGCCGCGGCCACGGCCGGCCCGATGTGGGGATAGGGGCTGGTCAGCGAGCCGTCGCCGGGCGCCGGGGCGGCGCTGGCGACGTGCAGGGTCCTCGGGTGGTCGCTCCCGGCGGGAGCGCCGGCGGCCGGCGCCGGGGCACTCAGCGCGACCGCCACGGCCAGCCAGGCCGCCAGCAGCACCTGCATTCCTCGACCTCCGTCTCGTGCGAACCGGGGAGACTGATCGGGCAACGCAAGAGAACCCGATCGGCGGGTCGGAGCCGGAGTTGAGGTGCCGGGTCAGCCCAGCTCGGTGGCGACCACGGCGGCCAGGCGGTCGGCGGTGGCCCGGGCCGTCTCCTCGGTCTCGGCCTCGACCATGACCCGGACCAGGGCCTCGGTCCCCGAGGGGCGGACCAGCACCCGGCCGCTGTCCCCCAGCCGGCCCTCCTCGTCCGCGACCGCTTCCCACACCGCCGCCGCCCCGTCCAGGGCGCCGCGGTCGGCCACCTTGACGTTGACCAGCACCTGGGGCAGGCGGCGCATCACCGTGGCCAGCTCCGACAGGGGGCGGCCGGCCCGGGCGACCACGCTCAGCAGCCGCAGGCCGGTCAGGAGGCCGTCGCCGGTGGTGGCCCGGTCGAGGAAGATCAGGTGGCCGCTCTGCTCGCCGCCCAGGTGGTGGCCGCCGGCCAGCATCGCCTCGAGGACGTAGCGGTCGCCGACGGCGGTCTGCTGGACGGCGATCCCGTGCTCGGCCATGGCCTGGCGGAAGCCGAGGTTGGTCATCACCGTGGTGACCACGGTGTTGGTGGGCAGGCCGCCCCGGTCGCGGGCGTCGAGGGCGCAGATGGCCAGGATCACGTCCCCGTCGACCAGGTTGCCGTGCTCGTCGACGGCCAGGAGCCGGTCGGCGTCGCCGTCGTGGGCCAGGCCGACCGCGGCCCCGCGACGGGCCAGGGCCGCCTGGACGTGCTCGGGGTGGGTCGAGCCGACCCCGGCGTTGATGTTGTGGCCGTCGGGGTCGGCGGCGACGGCGGTGACCTTGGCCCCGGCCCGGCGGTAGGCCTCGGGGGCGATCTCGGCGGCGGCGCCGTTGGCGCAGTCGACCACGACCTCGAGGCCGTCCAGGTCGGGGATGTCCTCCAGCAGGTGGGCCAGGTAGGCCTCGACGGCGTCGTCGGCGGTCGGGCGCAGGCCGCCCACCTCCGCGCCGACCGGCCGCGGGGCCCCCTGGCCGGGGGCGGCCACGGCGGCCTCGATGCGCTCCTCGACCGCGTCGGGGAACTTGAAGCCCTCGGGGCCGAAGAACTTGATGCCGTTGTCGGGCATGGCGTTGTGGGAGGCGGAGATCACCGCACCGGCGGCGGCGCCGTAGTGGCGGGTCAGGAAGGCGACCGCCGGGGTCGGCACCACCCCGGCGGCGAGCACGTCCCCGCCGGCGCTGAGGATGCCGGCGACCAGGGCGCTCTCCAGCAGGATCCCCGAGGCGCGGGGGTCGCGGCCGACGACCACGGCCGGGCGGGCCGGCTCGGAGGAGGCCGGGCCGGCCGTGGCCTGGTCGCGGAGCACCCCGACCGCGGCCCGGCCGAGGGCAAGGGCAAGCTCGGGGGTGAGGTCGGCGTTGGCCAGACCACGAACCCCGTCGGTCCCGAACAGCGTTCCCACCGGCAGGCTCCGGTGGACGGTCAGCGCTTGGAGTACTGGGGCGCCTTGCGGGCCTTCTTGAGCCCGTACTTCTTGCGCTCCACCTCGCGGGCGTCGCGGGTGAGGAAGCCACGCTTCTTCAGCTCGGGCCGGAGCTCGACGTCGAGGTCGACCAGGGCCCGGGAGATGGCGTGGCGCAGGGCGCCGGCCTGGCCGGAGACCCCGCCACCGTCGAGGTTGGCGAGCACGTCGTAGCGCTCGAGGGTGTTGGTGACCCGGAGCGGCTCGGTGACGAGGCGGCGGTGGGCCGGGTTGGGGAAGTAGTCCTCGAGTGGGCGGCCGTTGAGCTTGAACGTGCCCGTCCCCTCGATCAGCCGTACCCGGACCACGGCCTCCTTGCGGCGGCCGGTGCCCCTGGCCAGCTGTGCTGGAGCAGCCAACGAGGTGTCCTCCTATCCTTCCTGCTTGACGGTGGCCGTCACGTCCAGCTGCACCGGCATCTGCGCGGCGTGCGGGTGGGTCGGGCCGTCATAGACCTTGAGCTTGGAGAGCATCTGCCGCCCGAGCCGGTTGCGCGGGAGCATCCCGCGGACGGCCTTCTCGACCGCGCGGGAGGGCCGCTCGGCGAGCAGCACGGTGTACGGGGTTTCCTTGAGGCCGCCCGGGTAGCCCGAGTGGCGGTAGGCGACCTTCTGCTCGCGCTTGCGCCCGGTGAGCCGGACCTTGGCCGCGTTGATGATGATCACGTGGTCGCCGGTGTCGACATGGGGGGCGTAGATCGGCTTGTGCTTGCCGCGCAGGATGCGGGCCACCTGGGCGGCCAGCCGGCCGAGGACCTGGCCGTCGGCGTCGACGACGTACCAGTCGCGGGTCAGGTCCCGCGCTCGCGGCGAGAACGTTCGGCTTGCTGGCGAAGGCATGCGGGCAACTCCGTTACGATTCGAGAAGGTGGCGCCGGGCACATCCTGTCCTGCCGCAGCGTCGAGTGAACCGACTGTCAAGGCTAGCGGTGACCAGGCCGTTTGGTCAACTTCAGGCCGGTGCCAGGACCTGCCAGGCGCCCGGGAGCACGGTGACCGACCCGGGGGTCGGGGCCGGCTCGCCGTCCAGGCGGCACGGCATGTCGGTGACCACGGTGGCCGAGGGGCCGCGCAGGCGGGGCAGGTCGCCGGGGAGGCGGCGGTCCATGGCCAGGTGGCGGGCCAGCCGGGCCTTGGACACGGCGGCCGGGACGACCAGCACGTCCAGCAGGCCGTCCCCGAGGTCGGCGTCCGGGATCAGCCAGCGGCCGCCGCCGAAGGAGCCGCCGTTGCCCACGACCACGGCCAGGGCCTCGCCCTCGACCACCGTTCCGTCGACCTCGATCCGGGCCGGCCAGGTCGGCGGGTCGATGCCGGCCCGGATCCCGCCGACCACATAGGCCACCGGGCCGAGGACCAGCTTGACCCGGCGCGACAGCACGTCGGTGGCGGCGGCCGCGAAGCCGGCGTTGATGCCGTTGGCGGCGCGCCGGGGGCCGCAGTCGAGCATGTCGAGACGGCGGGGGCGGGCGTCGACCAGCTCGGTGGCCGCGGCCACCGGGTCGGGCGGGATCCCGAGGGCCCGGGCCAGGTCGTTGCCGGTGCCGCCGGGAAGCAGGGCGACCGGCGGGCCGTCGCCGCCAAGGGGAAGGCCGTTGGCGACCTCGTGGACGGTGCCGTCGCCGCCGAACACCAGCAGCACGTCGACCTCGGGGGCCAGCTCGGCGGCCAGGGTCTCGGCGTCGCCGGGGTCGCTGGCCGGGTACACCGGCACCCGCCCGAACCGGGCGCGCAGCCGCCGGAGGGCCTCGGGGAGTTGCTCCCAGTCCGACGACCCGATGTGGGCGACACAGGCGGCAGGCATCTCCCGGGCACCCTACATCGCCGGGTCGAGGTTTACCGGGGGCCGGGGTGGTGGCAACAACCCGGCGAGGCCGCCGAGGCGAGGAGGGGTGGGTGCGGGTCGAGATCGGGGCCGGGGAGCGACCCAGCCCGGAGTACGAGGTGCACACCGACGTGCTCGCCCTCCCCGGGATCCAGGTGGTCTGCCACCTGGACCGGCTGCCGTTCGCCGACCGGAGCGTCACCGCCCTGCGGGCCAACCACGTCCTCGAGCACCAGAGCTTCCAGCTGGTCGAGCCCACCCTGCGGGAGTGGGCCAGGGTCCTGGTGCCGGGGGCCAGGGTCGACATCGGGGTCCCGGACGCCCGCTACATCGTCACCCAGTGGGTCGAGGGCAGCTACTCGACCCTGGAGGCGAACTACTGGCTGCTCGGCGGGCACATGGACCGCGACGCCCACAAGGGGACCGACGAGCGCGGCGTCCCCCGCTGGATCTGGAACGCCCACCACGCCATGTTCGACGACGCCTGGCTGGGCCAGCTGCTGGCCGCCAACGGCTTCACCGACATCGACATCTCCTGCTACGACGTCCGGAACCTCCGCTGTTACTGCCGCCGGGCGGGGAGATGAGCCGGACCGGGCCGGCGACGCCGCCGCCCGACTTCGCGGGCAAGGTGGTGCTGGTCACGGGCGGTTCGCGCGGGATCGGCCGTGCCGTGGCCGAGCAGTTCGCGGCCCGCGGGGCCACGGTCGCCGTCCAGTTCCGCGCCGACCGGCGGGCGGCCGACGACACCCTCGCCGCCCTCGGAGGCCATGGCCATCTGGCGGTGCAGGCGGACCTCGCCGACCCGGAGCAGGCCTGGTCGCTGGTTCGGCGGGTCGTCGGAGAGCTCGGCCGGGTCGACGTGCTGGTCAACAACGCCGGGATCTACGAGGAGCACCCGGTGCTGACGACCAGCCCCGAGAACTGGCGGCGGAGCTGGCGGCGGACGATCGACACGAACCTGATCGGCCCGGCCAACCTCATCCACGCCGTGGCCCCCCACATGGTCGCGGCCGGCGGCGGCCGGGTCGTCAACGTCTCCTCACGGGGCGCGTTCCGGGGAGAGCCCGACCACCCGGCCTACGGGGCGAGCAAGGCGGGCCTGAACAGCCTTGGCCAGTCGATGGCCCGGGCCCTCGGCGGCCACGGGATCTACGTGACCACGGTGGCACCCGGGTTCGTGGAGACCGACATGGCCGCGCCACTGCTCGAGGGCGCCGGCGGTGACGCCATCCGCGCCCAGAGCCCCCTGAACCGGGCGGCGACCCCGGAGGAGGTGGCCAGGGTGGTCGTGTTCCTGGCCACACCCGGAGCGGAGTCCACAACCGGCGCCGTGGTCGACGTCAACGGCGCGTCCTACCTGCGGACCTGATCCGGGGATAGGCGACCGCCTCGAGGACCAGGCCGTGTGCGGGAGCGATGTTGCCGGCCCGGGAACGATCGGCCGCGGCCAGGACGGCGGCCGTGCTGGAGGGGTCCCGGCGCCCGTCGCCGACCAGGAGCAGATGGCCGACGATCCCCCGGACCATCTGCCAGCAGAAGGCGTCGGCGACCAGCCGGACCTCGACCAGCCCACGGACCCGGCGGACACCAACGGACCGCAGCCGCCGGGTGGTCGTCGCCCCGGCCCGACTGCGGCAGAAGGCGGCGAAGTCGTGCTCGCCGAGCAGCGGCTGGGCGGCCGCCCGCATGCGAGGCAGATCGAGCGGCCGTGGCCAGGCGAGCACGAACCCTCGGACCAGCGGGTCGGGAGCGCCCGAGTCGTCGATCCGGTAGACGTAGGTCCGCCGCCGAGCCGAGAGTCGAGCGTCGAACCCCGGCGGCGCCCAGGCAGCCTCCCGCACGGTGATCGCCGGACCAAGGCTGCCATTCAGGGCCCGTCGGACCCGCTCGGGATCGAGGCCCGCCGGCACGTCCGCATGCACGACCTGTTCCCGGGCATGCACCCCGGCGTCGGTCCTCCCCGCCCCGACGGTCGCAACCGGCTGCTTGGCCAGCCGCTCCAGCGCCGCCTCGAGGTCGCCCTGCACGGTCCGCCGGTCCCGCTGCCGCGCGAACCCGGAGAACGGCGCCCCGTCATAGGCCAGGACGAGCCGCAACCGCCGCACCGCCCCCCCACCGGTGGCGGGATCGCCGAACCCGGGGTGCCGGACCCTGGGCTTGGTGGGTCCAGGGTCGGGTCCCATGGGGCTACTTGCGGTCCTGGTCCTCGTCCTCGGTGGTTTCGGCGGCGTCGTCGTCGGCCTGGGCGGCGGCGGGCTCGGACTCGTCGACGCCGGACTCGGTGACGCCGGGCTCGACGGCCGTGTCGGCCTCGCCGGACGGGGCCTCGGCGGCTTCCGCCTCCACCTCGCCCTCCACCTCAGCCTCGGCGTCGTCCTCGTCCTCCGCCTCGTCGTCCTCGGCGACGGCGGCGGTGGCGCCGGCTTCGATCTCGGCGTCGGTGGGAACGGCCGGGCGCTCCTCGTCCAGCTCGTCGGTGTCCTCGTCGAGGTCCTCGCCGGCCAGGGCGGCCTCGGTGTCGACCGGGGCGGGGCCGCGGCGGCGGAGG
>JASLBL010000417.1 GCA_030146615.1 Actinomycetes bacterium | reverse complement strand
GACCAGCAACCGCCGACCCGCCACGGTCAGCTTCGCCCTAGGATGCACCCTGAGAGCCTCCTCGCTGAGTTCCTGGACAGTCCTCAGCCCGGAGGCTCTCACCATCTACACAACCTGTCTGGGAACCACAGCTAGCCGGCGGCCCGCTCCGGGCCCGACCGGCCTGGGGGCACGGCCCGCTCGGTGCGGGTTGGTGCCTGGTCCTGCTGGTGGCGGTCGATTGATTGCCGGCAGGATGCCGCGCCCCGCTGCGGCTGGCGGTCGTGGTCGATGCGGTGGTGGCGGCCCTGGACCCGGGCGATGGCTTGGCGGGCGTGCTGCCAGGCGGCCCGCTGGGCGGGCTCGCGCGGCATTCGGCCGAGGGCCTGCTCGGGGTCGGTGAGGTGGTAGGTGCGTCGGTAGTCCTCGATGGTGGCGGCGGCTTGTCGCCAGGCCCGCCGCCCTCTGGTGCTCTCGGGGACCGGGCCGAGTTCGCCGCGCAAGTAGCGAGGCTGCTCCTGCTCGGCGGCCATGGCGGTGGCGCGGCGCTGCCAGGCCAGCTCGCGGACGACTTGGCGGTAGGCGGGGCCGAGCTGGGCGTTGGCCTCCAGCCAGCCAGCCCGGCGCTGTTGATGCTGGCGCAGTGCGAGTTCGGTGTCGGCGGCGCGGTCGGCCTGCTGGCGGGCCAGCATCGCCGCGGCCCGATCGGTCGCGGCCGGCCCGGCCGGCCAGCGCAGGCGAAGCATCCCCCGGCCAAGGCGCTGGTGTTCGTGCGTGGTGGTGAGCTGCTCCAGGGTCTGGTCGGCTGCGGTTCGGCGGGCGCTGGCCCGCGCCAGCTCCCGGGCCCGGTCCCGGGGGGCCTGGTCGAGCAGACCGCGGAGGCGGTCGCGTTCGGCCCGCAGTTCCCGAGTCGACAGTCGCCGCAGGTCCAAGCTGCTTTGGGTGTCGATTGCCAACCTCTGGTCGCCCGTCCGTGACAAGGCCTGGGCCAGCTGGACGTAGCCATCACCAGCCTCTCGCTCGGGCAGGTCCAGCTCGGCCGGTCCTTGGGGTTCGGGGCCGACGACCGGGTACAGGGTGGTCTGGTGCCGGGCCCGGGACAGCTGAACGTACAGCCAGTGGATGTCCTCTTGGCCGGTCAGGCGGACCAGGGCCCGCCACTTTGTCAGGCTCTGGGAGCGATGCCCGGTGGTGGCATAGGCCAGGTCGACACGGCGGTTGCGCTCGGTGCGCTGGCGGCCGTCCAAATACCAGCCAGGCAGGGTCACCTCCCGCGGCTCCTTCCCGTCCAGCCGGATGATCAGCGTCCGGGTATCAGGGTCGAGGGCGGTCACGGTCCCGCGGGTGCCATTCGCGATCCCGAGCTGGCCGATGGCGTTCTTGCCGCAGACCACCCGGTCCCCGACCGCGAGGATGCGGTCCTCGATCTGGAGGCGCTCGGGGCTGAGGCGGCCGCGGGCGGCCAGAAGCTCCTGGCAGGCGCTGTTGAGCCGGTCGACCTCGGCGCGGCGGCCGGCCAGCACGATCACGTCCTGGGCCGGGTCCTGCTCGGCCTCCTGCCAGGCCTGCCACCAGTCCGACAGCAGGGCGAGGGTAGCGGCCGGCTTGGAGTCGGCGGCCACCACCCGGTCATGGGCCCGGTAGGCGGCCACCGCGTCCTCGACCAGCCCACCGCGGACGAGCTCGAGGGCCTCGCGTTCCCAGGCTTGGTGTTGGCGGCGGTTCTCGGTCAGCTCGCTCGCGCCGAGGCGGAGGCGGAGGGCGCGGAAGCCGCCGCCGGCGTCGATGGCGGCCAGCTGCCGGTCATCCCCGACCAGCACCACCTTGGCCCGGGCCTGGTGGGCGTGGTCGAGGAGGCGGGTGAGCTTGCGGCTGCCGAGCATGCCGGCCTCATCGACTACCAGCACCGTCCGGCTGTCCAGCTGCTCGCGGCTGTGATCGAGGTCGGCCAGGAGCCGATCGCAGGTGGCTACCTCCTCGAACCCCTCGGCTTCCAGGGAGACGGTGGCGATCCCGGTCGGCGCGGTGGCGAGGAGCCGGTAGCCGTCCAGCTGCCAGGCATGCCGGGCTGCTCCGAGGGCGAAGGTCTTGCCGGTCCCTGCCTTTCCCACGACTAGGGCGACGCCGGCGCCGCCCTGACAGACATCGCGAACCATCGCCTGCTGATCTGGTCCAGCGGAGGGGTGGGCGGCCAGGGCGGCCCGGACGGCTTCATGGGCCACCACCGTGGTCTGTTCGCCAGCGCGGCCAGCGGCGGCGGTGACCAGCCGCTGCTCGACCGCCAGCAGCTCGGGGGTGGACCAGCGACGCTCCTCCAGCGCCCGCTCAGCGACCACGCTGACCGTCCGCTCGGCATAGAACTGGTCGGCCAGGTCCTCGAGCTCGGCTCGGGTGGCCCCGGCCAGCTGGCCGCCGAGGGCAGCGATGACGTCCTGGCGGGCGAAGGTGGACGCGGTCGCGGTTAGCCCGTCCGGGGCGGCCAGCCGGTCGAACATCGCGGCCACCGTCGGTTCGGACAGGTCCTGGTCGCGGACGCGTGTCCGGCCGGTCACCTGCCGGACCAGGACGTCCAGATCCACGCCCCGCTCGGCGGCTTCGGTCCGCCAGCGTCCATACAAGGTGTCCGGGGCCTCCTGCTCTTTCGGCTTGCGGGTGGCCTGGACGGCCCACTTGACCAGCCGCGGCGTCCGCTCCCGCCCGTCCGCCTGGAGCCGTTCCACCTCCAGGTCGATCTGGTCGGTGCGCTTGGAGAACAGCCGGACCAGTTCCTCGGGCAGGGCTTGGAGCTCGCGGTTGCCGTGCTGGTCGGCCGCCGTCCACTCGACCTCGAGCGTCCTGGACAGCCGCCGCTGGTAGGCGGCCCGGTAGATGGCGTCCGCAGCCAGCCGATACCGATACAGATCGCGACCGTCCAACGCCGTCCACCGTCCGTCCGGACCTTGGACGCGGTTGGCCACCACGAGGTGGGTATGCAGCAGCGGGTCACCCTCTCGGGAGGTCCGATGGTCGAACCCGACCGCCAGCAGTCCCCGTCCGGACACGTGCTGGACACCGCCATGGCCGCGGCGGGCCCCCAGATGGTCGTCCAAGTAGGCCACGGCCTCGGCCAGCCCGGCGTGATGGGCGGACAGCACGGCTCGGCCGGTCGCCGGGTCACCCAGGCCGTAGAGGATCGAGACGCTTTTGGTCGGCCGCAGGACCACGTCGAACGCGGGCACGGCGTTGCGGCCATGCTGGCGGCCGAGCAGCTCGCCAGTCGTCGGGTGGCGGCCCTCGAACATGGCCTGGAACCCGGCCACCGATGCTTCGCCCTGCAGCCCGAGTGTTGTGGCGCCGGCGCCGTACCACCGGCCTGGGACTCGCCGTGGCCGGACAGGTACGCCTGGTGGTCGGTGGCCAGCTCGCGGGTGTAGTAGGCCTCCCGGCCCACCGAGAGCTTGGCGATGTCGGCCACCACCCCGCCGCTCCCCTCCTCGCCTGCGTTGGCGCCAGCAACGCACCGGTGGTGCATTGCTCCTCGGAAAATGGTCTGGGGTGAGAGTAGAACGCTTCGGTGGCCGTCATCCGTTATGGCAAGCGCCTTCGTGGGGCTGATCAAGGGTTGAGCGCAGGGCGTCACAAGTAGGGACGGGTACGGCACAGGCCGGGTTCGATGACAGGCTGCAGCCCGCGAATGA
>JASLBL010000377.1 GCA_030146615.1 Actinomycetes bacterium | reverse complement strand
GCCAGATCATCGCCCACCCGTTCCTCGCCGGGCTGGCCGACGGCAGCCTCGACCAGGAGAGGTTCCGCTTCTATGTGGTGCAGGACGCCCTCTTCCTGCGCGACTACGCCCGGGCGCTGAGTGTCTGCGGGGCCCGCGCCCCGACCGAGGACGACGTGGCCATGTTCAACCAGCACGCCGCGGAAGCGATCGCGGTCGAGCGGCAGCTCCACGCGAGCTTCCTGGCCGACTTCGGGCTGACCCTGGCCGAGGTGGAGTCCACCCCCATGGCCCCGACCAACCAGGCCTACACCAGCTACCTGCTCGCCTCGGTCTACGCCGGCTCGTTCGCCGAGGCCCTGGGCGCGGTGCTGCCCTGCTACTGGATCTATGCCGAGGTCGGCGCCCACCTGCTCGAGCGCGGCTCGCCCGACCCGCTCTACCAGCGCTGGATCGACACCTATGGCGGGGAGGAGTTCGCGGCCGTCGTCCAGGCCGTCCGCGACCTGACCGACCGGGTCGGCGCCGGGCTCGGCGACGCCGAGCTGGCCCGGGTCCACCAGCGGTTCATCACCACCAGCCGCTACGAGTGGATGTTCTGGGACGCGGCCTGGCGCCGGGAGCGCTGGCCGGTCTAGGCGGAATGTGCGCGAGCGCCTGGCGTGACCCCGCCGACACCCGGGCGGGTTCGTGGCGTCCCGTTGAGTGGTGTAGGCAGCTAGGCCTGGACGGCGTAGCTGCCCATGCTGGAGCGGCCACCGTGCGATGGTCAGCGAGACCACGGCAATGGTTCTCGCGAAAGGACACAACGCACGGTGGCCCTTGACCAGTCTGCACTGTTGGAGGTCCTGGACGCACTGAAGGTCGCGGAGGCGACGACCGGATCCGCCAGGCTGCCCAGACGATCTACCAGGCCTTGATCGAAGCCGGGCTCACCAGCGTGATCGGCGCCGCACCGAACCAGCGCACACCCCAGCGGCTGACCCAGCGCAACGGCCACCGCTCGCGCCTGCTGGCGACCACCGCGGGAGATCTGGAGCTGCGGATCCCCAAGCTGCGGGCCGGGTCGTTCTTCCCCTCGCTGCTGGAACGACGCCGGCGGGTCGACCAGGCCCTGTTCGCGGTGGTGATGGAGGCCTATCTGCATGGTGTGAGCACCCGCAAGGTCGATGACCTGGTCCGGGCCCTGGGTGCCGACAGCGGCATCAGCAAGAGCGAAGTCTCTAGGATCTGCGCCGACCTGGATGCTGAGGTGTCGGCCTTTCGGGACCGCTCCCTAGCCGACCAGCAGTTCCCCTATGTGTTCGTGGATGCCACCTACTGCAAGGCCCGGGTCAACCGCCGGGTCGTCTCTCAGGCGGTGGTGGTGGCGACCGGCGTGTGCGGCGATGGCCGCCGCGAGGTCCTCGGCTTCGCCGTGGGCGACAGCGAGGACGGCGCCTTCTGGACCCAGTTCCTACGGGGCTTGAAGGCCAGAGGCCTGGCTGGTGTGCAGCTGGTGATCGCCGACGCCCATCTGGGCCTGCGCCAAGCCGTCCAGGCGGTGATGGCTGGCGCGGCCATCCAGCGCTGCCGAGTCCACTTCCTCCGTAACGTCCTCGCCCAGGTTCCCAAGGGCTCGGCCGAGATGGTCGCTGCCGCGATCCGCACGATCTTCGCCCAGCCCGACGCCGCCCATGTCCATGACCAGCTCGATGTCATCGCCGGGATGCTGGGACGGCAGTTCCCCCAGCTCGAGCGGATGCTGCGCGACAGCGCTGAGGAGCTGTTGGCCTTCACGTCCTTCCCGATCGGTCATTGGAAGAAGGTCTGGTCGACCAACCCGCTGGAGCGGCTCAACAAGGAGATCAAGCGGCGCACGGATGTGGTCGGGGTCTTCCCCAACCCTGCGGCGCTGTTGCGGCTGGCCGGGGCGGTGCTGGTCGAGGCCCACGACGAGTGGCAGGTCAGCGACCGCCGCTACCTCTCCGAGGCCTCCATGGCCTTACTCACCCCAACCACCAAGGAGGTGGCGCCCACCCAGCTCATGCCGGCATAGACTCCCCACGCTGACCCGCACGGCGAAACGCTCTTACACCACGCCGCGGGACGTCACCTCCGTTGACCAGGGCGGATGCTGCGATGGCGGTTTCGACCTCGGCGTTTGCTGTCGTTGCGTGTCGGCTGCTGCCGGTTGGTGACAGGGTGTTCGCCGCCTGTTCGCCGCCCGCTGGTTCACCCGAGACGGTGGTCACCGAGCTCGGAGGTGCTTGGCAGACCTCATCGACATCGACATCGGCAGACAACTCGGCTTAGGGCCTGCGCCAGTAGGCGGTCATGGGCGGCGGCGCGGGCGGGCTTCCCATCGGTAGCAGGTCCAGGCGCGGCGGATGAGCCGACCGACCACGATGAGCGCCAAGGCCAGCAGCAACCAAAACTCGACCACGACCCGACGGCGTTCGGTGCACCAGCGCAGCTTGCCGTACTGGTTACCCCCAGGCATGGGTGCGCTCGATCACCCACCGGCGGCCAGCCTGGATCGGTGCTGGCAGCCCACGGGTGGCGATCTGACCCTCCATGCCGCGCTCGGCCAGCACCGCTCGACAGCTCTGGTAGTCATAGCCGGCATCCAGGTGCACGGTGGGCGTGGCAGGCAGCGGGCCGAGCGCAGCAGCAGTGATCATTGCCGCGGCCTCCAGGGTCGCGGCCAGCAGTCCGTCGTCGCGGCGGTTGGCCGGGGCCGGCAGCGCGGTCAGGGGCACCCCGTGGGCTTCGGTGGCGACCGATCGCTTCAGCCCCTGCTTGCGGCGATCCACCGGGCTGGGCCCGGCGACCTGGCCACCGCAGGGCGCCTTGGTGATACAGCCATCCACCGCCAAGTGCTCCAGCTCCAGGCCGTGCATGCGGTCATAGGCGGCCAACGCCAAGCGGTGGAGCTGGTCGGCCACGCCCAAGGCGATCCACTCATCCCGACGGCGGCGCAGCGTCGTGGCCGAGCAGGTCCGGTCGGCGATGCGGCGGTAGCCGCAGCCAAAGACCAGGACCTGGATGAGCTTGTCGAAGACGACTCGGTCCGGGATGCGGGGCGGGGGCAGCCGAGCGGATGGCTGTCGTGACGGGTGGGCAGCAGCGCGGTGAACTGGTCCCACAGGGGTTCCTGGATGCAGGATGGGATCGCAGGCACGAGACCTCCAGATGATCACCTGGTGTGAGAGCTTGGTGATCATCACGGCTCGTGCCTGCCTTGTTCCAACTCGCCCTACTGGCGCAGGCTCTTAGCGCGGGCCGGGCAGCTACCGGGTCCAAGGCTGACCTCTGTCCTGCCAGCGGATGACGAAATCGTCGCCATTCAGCGCCGAAGGCCGCCAAGTCGAGGTTTGGGGGCTCTACGCCACCAAGCGTGGGGAGCGGCCTCGCAGTCTCGCGGTCCGGTGAGTCTGCCACCTGACGCCGCAGTGC
>JASLBL010000310.1 GCA_030146615.1 Actinomycetes bacterium | reverse complement strand
TGAGCGATCGCCGCAGCAAATCGGCCATTTGCTGCGGTCGGAACAGTCAGACCTTCCAGCGGTCCAGTGCTCCCTTCCAAACTCTGACGAGTAGTAAGCCAACTTTGGGATAAATATGCCAATTTACCTATCTCCGGCCTGGCGGTGCAGAAAGCTTGCGTGACGGAAGGATCAGGCGACGAGCCGCTGCAGGAAGTCCAGCACCCCGGCCGGTCCCCCCACTACCAGGTCGGCCTCGGCCAGCAGCGCTGGCGGGGCCTCGGCCGAGCGCACCGCCACCCGGAGCCCGCGACCGCCCTCGGCGGCGTGCCCGACGACGGCGGCGAACGCGGCCAAGTCGCCGAGGTCGTCGCCGACCATGACCACCTCCCGGGCGCCCGACTCGGCGACGACCCGGCGGACCGCGTCGCCCTTGTCGCTCGGCACGGCTGGGCGGAGCTCCCAGACGAGCTTGCCTGGGACGACCTCGAGCCCGTGCCGATCGGCGACCTCGCGGGCGGCCGCGTCGATCGACGCCGCCCACCGGTCGGGGTCGGCGACCCGGCGGGTGTGGACGGCGACGGCGTACTCCTTGTCCTCCAGCCAGGCGCCGCTGGCCTGGACAGCAGGATGGGCCTTGAGGTCCTCGTGGGCGGCCACGACCGCGGGCCGGGCCACTTCCAGGCGTGGATCGACCCAGACCTGACCGTCGCGGATCTCCTGCAGGCCGTACAGCCCTAGGTAGCGCACGCCGGGCGCCGCGGCGTGCTCGGCCAGGTAGGCGGCCGGGCGGCCCGAGACAAGCGCGACAGCGGCGAACCGGTCAGCCAGCGGCTCGAGCTGCTCGACGACACCCCGCAGCGGCCGGGCCGCCTCCGGGTCGTCCACGATCGGGCTGAGGGTGCCGTCGAAGTCCAGGCACAGCGCCACCTCCTCGGCCCGTTCAGCCAACCGCGCCGCGTGCTCGGCGACCGAGGTGTCGCCAGTCATGGCGTGCCCTCCAGCGAGACCTCGCGCTCCTGACCAGGGGCAAGCTCCAGGGTCTGGTCGTGGACCAGGACCTGGATCGGCTGGGCGGCGCCGGGGCGCGAGCCGACCCGCATGTGATCCTCGGCCAGTTCGACATCGATCCGATGCCCTCGGTAGTGGACGCTGAAGTGGAGCTGCTTGACCTCCGGCGGCAGCGCCGGCTCGAACCGGAGCACCTCCCCCCGGGCCCGCATCCCGGTCAGGCAGCGCAGCACGATGTCGACCGTGCCGGCCATGGCCCCCAGGTGGACGCCCTCGGCGGTGGTCCCGCCCTGGACGTCGGCGACGTCGCTCTCCAACGCGTGGAGCAGGAACTGCCAGGCCTCCTCGGGCTCATAGCGGGCCAGGACCCAGGCGCTGACCACCCCCGACAAGGTCGACCCATGCGAGGTCCGCTCCAGGTAGTAGGTGACCGTCCTGGCCAGCTGCTCGGCGCTCACCTGGTAGCCGAGGCCGGCCAGCAGCTGGCGCAGCTCGTCCCGGGAGAGCAGGAACACCAGCATCAGCACGTCGGCCTGCTTGGCCAGCTTGTAGCGGTCGGTGCTGTCGCCCTCGGCCTCCAGCAGCCGGTCCAGCCGCCCGATGTTGCCGTAGCGCTCCCGGTAGCCCTCCCAGTCGAACTCGGCCAGGTCCTCGTAGCCCTCGAACTGGGTCAGCACGCCGTCGGCGTGGAACACGACCTTCATCTTGGTGGTGATGTCGCGCCAGCGGTCCAGCTCCTCGTCGCCGATCGACAGCTCCTCGGCCAGCTCCTGGCGGTAATGCGGTGGCAACAGCTCCAGCGCCTCCAGGGCCCGCTGCAGCACCCAGACCACCATGACGTTCGTATAGGTGTTGTTGCGCAGGCCCTCCTCGTCGGAGTCGGGATAGCCCTCGTGGTACTCGTCCGGGCCCATGACCCCGTGGATCTCGTAGCGGCCCTCCTCGGTGTTCCAGGTGGCGACGCTGGCCCAGAAGCGGGCGATCTCGACCAGCAACTCGCCCCCGACAAAGCGCAGGAACCCGATGCTCCCGGTGACCATGTAGTGCTGCCAGACGTTGTAGGCGATGGCGATGTTGACGTGCCGCTGGTTGCGGGAGTGGTCGGGCAGCCAGCGCCCCGATTTCGGGTTGAGGTGGACCTCCTGGGTCTCCTCGCGCCCGTTGGAGCCGCTCTGCCACGGGAACATCGCCCCCTGGTAGCCGGCCGCCCGGGCCGCCGCCCGGGCCGCGCCGAGGCGGGCGTGCCGGTAGTTCAGCAACGCGCTGGCCAGGATGGGCCGCTGGAAGTTCAGGAACGGGAAGATGAACATCTCGTCCCAGAAGATGTGGCCCCGGTAGGCCTCCCCGTGCCAGCCCCGCGCGGGAACGCCGACATCCAGGTGGACGGTGTGGGGTGAGACGGTCTGCAGCAGGTGGAAGATGTGCAGGTGCAGGACGGTCTCGGTCCACTCATTGGCGCTGTCGAGCTGGATGTCGAACCGGTTCCAGAGGATGTTCCACTCGCCGGCGTGCCGGGCGAGGAGTCCCTGGAAGTTCTCGGCGCCGGCCACCGCCAGCCGGGCGTCATCGCGGCTCTCGGAGACCGCCCGGTCGCGGGAGGTGTAGAGGGCGACGACCTTCTCGACGGTCGCCGGGCGGCCCTCCTCCAGCTCGACGGTGAGGTCGTGGGCGACGAACCCGGGCTCTTCGACCAGCCGCCGGTCGGCCTCGGCGACCCGTCCGTCGCGCAGCAGCCTGGTGCGGGCGGCCAGCGCGACCCGGACATGGGACTGGTTGGTCTCGACCTGGAGGTCGACCGCCTCCCTGTTGACCTCGGCCTGGCCCAGCACTGCGAGATGGCGGCCGTTCAGGTCGCGGTAGCGCTTGACCCCCGCGTTGGTCACCCGGCCGTCCAGCCCGGAACGGACCTCGAGGGTTCCTGACCAGTTCTCGGCCGTGAAGGTGGTCTCCAGGCCGGCCAGGTGCTCGTCCTTCATGCTGACCAGGCGGCGCTGGACCATGCTGGTTCGCCGGCCCTCGGCATCCTGCCACACCAGCTCCCGCAGCAGCGTCCCGTGGCGCATGTCGAGCTCCAGGCGGTGACCGAGCACGTCGGCCTGCTGGACGTCGAACCACGCCCCGCCGGCGACCCGGAACTTCAGCGGCAGCCAGTTGGGGACATTCACCAGGTCCTCGTTCTCGACCGTGCGCCCCGCAATCTCGGTCGTAGCCCGGTTGTAGAGGCCGGCCACGTAGGTGCCCGGGTAGTTGACCTCATCGGCGATGGCCTCGGGCAGGGCGCCGCGGGTCACGAAGTAGCCGTTGCCGACCGCGCACAGCGCCTCGCGCAGCCCTTGGCGGGCGGGGTCGAAGCCGTCGTAGGCCAGCGTCCAGACGCTCGGTGGCCGCTGCGTGAGCCGCCGCCGGAGCTCGGCGGCCGCCCGCCGCTCCTCCAGCCGACCCTCGGCCAGGGCCCGCAGGGACACGTCGTCCAGCGTGGTCACGACCAGGTCGGCGCCCGCCTCCACCAGCAGGTCCCGGTCGTCCAGGCGAGCCACCCCGAGCGCGGCCATCCCGGCCGCCTTGGCCGCCTGGATCCCACTAGAGGCGTCTTCGGTGACCAGGCAGACGCCCGGGTTGACGCCGAGCTCCTCGGCGGCGGTCAGGAAGATGGTCGGGTCGGGCTTGCCCTTGGGGAAGTCGCGGCCGGAGATGTCGGCGTCGA
>JASLBL010000292.1 GCA_030146615.1 Actinomycetes bacterium | reverse complement strand
GGCCGAGAAGGCGTCCTGGCCGAGCCGCTGGCCGCTTCCCCATGCCGGTCCCGACATGGCGACGGTGATCCCGATCTTCCCCTCGCCCGGCGTCGTCTCCCGAAACTCGACCTGGAGCGGTTCTTCCTGGCTCTGGGCGGTCGCGACCCCCGGGAGCGCGAGCAACGCCAGCAGCAGCCCGGCGAGCAGCAGGATCCCGGCCCGGGTGGGTCGGCGACTCATCGACGCATCGCCAGGGGGACCGTGCCGTTGTCGGAGATGAACAGGTCGGCGTCGAAGTGGATGCCGTGGTCGCTGAGGCGGTCCAGGAACCGGGGGCGGAGGCCGGTGGGCTGGATGATGCCGCGGAAGCGGCCGTTCTCGTCGATGCCGGCCCGGTAGTCGAAGGTGTAGATGTCCTGGAGGGTGATGACGTCGCCCTCCATGCCGACGATCTCGGTGATGTGGGTGAGCCGGCGACTGCCGTCCTTTAGCCGTGCCTGGTGGACGATCAGGTTGATGGCCGAGGAGATCTGCTCGCGGATGGCTCGCATCGGGATGTCGACCCCGGCCATCAGGACCATCGTCTCCAGCCGCGAGAGCACGTCGCGAGGCGAGTTGGCGTGGACGGTGGTCAGCGAGCCGTCGTGGCCGGTGTTCATGGCCTGGAGCATGTCGAGGGCCTCGCCGCCCCTGACCTCGCCGACCACGATCCGGTCGGGCCGCATCCGCAGGGCGTTGCGGACCAGGTCGCGGATGGTGACCTCGCCCCGGCCCTCGATGTTGGGCGGGCGGTACTCCAGCCGCAGCCAGTGGGGCTGGCGCAGCTGGAGCTCGGCCGCATCCTCGATGGTGACGATGCGCTCGTCGGCCGGCAGCCAGGACGAGAGCACGTTGAGGGTGGTCGTCTTGCCGGCGCCGGCGCCGCCGGAGACCAGGACGTTCAGCCGGCCCGAGACCGCCTTGGCCAGGAACTTGGCCGCCTTGGCGGACAGGGTGCCGAAGGTGATCAGGTCGTCGGCCTGGTAGGGGTCGGGCGCGAACTTCCGCACGGTCAGGTAGGGACCGCCGTTGACGCACAGGGGCGAGACGACGGCGTTGATCCGGGAGCCGTCTGGCAGCCGGGCGTCGACGTACGGGGAGCTCTCGTCGATCCGCCGGCCGACCAGGCCGACCATCTTGTCGATCACCCGGCGCAGGTGGGTCTCGTCGACGAAGCGGCCCTCGGCCGGGAAGATCCGGCCCTCCCGCTCCACGTAGATCACGTCGGGCGCGTTGACCATGATCTCAGTGACGCTCGGGTCCCGCAGGAACGGCTCGATCGGCCCGAAGCCGAGCACGTCGTCGGCGATCTCGGAGACCAGCCGCCGGCGCTCCTCGGTGGTGAGGGGCGTCTCCTCCTCCTCCAGGGCCCGCTGGAGCATCTCGCGGACCTTGGTGTGGAGCTGGTCGGACGACAGCTCGGAGTCGTACAGCCGGGGGCCGAGCGCCTCGACCAGTGCCCGGTGGACCTTCTGGCGCAGCTCGGCCAGGGGGTCGGGCCTGGACCGGTGCAGCTGGCGCTGGTCGGGCTCGCGGGGCGCGGACTGGGACAGCACCCCGGCGGTCCTGGCCCTGGCGAGCCGCTCGTGGAGCGAGGACATTGGCGGCTCCTAGGATCTGGCGAACAGCGACCGGCGCTGCTTCTGCTTGGTCCGGCTTCCCGGCTCGCTCTCGGCGACCAGGGCGGCGATCCGCCGGATGGACTCGGCCACCGGCCCCTTCGGCTCCTCCAGCATGATCGGGCTGCCCTTGTTCACCGACAGCGGGACCGACCGGGAGGAAGGGATGGTCGCGTCGACCGGCGCGCTGAGCAGCTTCTCCACGTCGGGCAGGCGCAGGCCGACCTTGGAGTCGGACCGGTTGATCACCACCCGCATGCGGTTCTTGGGGAAGTGCAGCAGCTCCATGGTCTGGAGGGTCAGCTTGAGGTTCTTGATGCTCGGCACGTCGAGGGTGGCCAGCATGACCAGCCAGTCCGACTCGTCGAAGGCGCCCAGCACCGGCTCGGAGAACGCCGGCGGCGTGTCGATCACCACGTAGTCGAAGGCGCTGCGGAGCAGCTTGAGGATGTTCGCGATGGCGCCCGGGTTGATGGTGTCGGCCACGGTCGGCTCGGTCGGCGCGACCAGCGTCCAGATCCCGGCGTCATGGTGGGTCAGGAACGACTTCAGCGTCAGGGCGTCCAGGCCGGAGCCCTGGGCGGCGTCGTAGATAGTGTGCGAAGGGAACAGGTGCAGCATGATCGCGACGTCGCCGAAGTGGAGGTCGAGGTCGACCAGGGCGACCTCGGCGCCGCTGCGGCTGAGGGCGACGGCCAGGTTGGTCGAGAGGAACGTCTTGCCGCAGCCGCCCTTGGAGCTGAAGACGGTGACGACCCGGCCTGGGTGCCGTCCCCCGCCCGGGTCGGTGGGGGCGCCGCCGCCGAGGCGGCCCCGCAGGGTCCTGGCGATCTCGATCGCTCTGGCCGCGGCGCCTCGCACGGCGTTCTCGTCGCTGGCCGAGGACAGGACGTCCTTGACCCCGACCCGGAGCGCCTGGCGGATCAGCTCCCCCGACTCCTGGCGCCGGATCAGCAGCACCGAGACGTCAGGCGTGCCCTGCTGGAGGGCGCCGGCCAGGGCGAGCGCGTCCCGGTCGCTGAGGCTCGGCCCGAAGATGGCGGCGAGCACGTCCCGGCCCTCGGCGGCCACTGCCGCCATCCCCTCGTCGGGGTCGGCCGCCCGCACCACCCGGTCGGTCAGGCCCGAGAGGGCGTTGGCCAGCCAGGTGGCGTAGCCGTCATGTGGTTCGACGATGAGGACGGCCATCGCTACTCCAGGACCTCAGGAATGACGTTGTCGTCGGTGATGCCCCGCCCATTCCGGGGCGCCGCATCCGCGTTCCGCGGCATCAGAGTCAGGTAGATGTCACCGTCCTCGGCCGCGTGCACGACGCGCTCGACGTGGTCCTGCTTGATCGCCAGGGTGATCGCGGTGAGGGCCTGGCTTCCCTTCCCCTGGTTGACGCGGCCGCCGCCGCCCTGAGCGGTCCTGGTGGTAAGGGCGGTCGCCCCCACCGCGAGCACGCGGACGTTCTGGAGCAGGAAGCGGGTCCTGGTCCCGCCGTCACCGACCGGCAGCGTGAGCACCATGCCGACGTTGTCACCCGGGGTCACGAAGCCGGCCACCTGCCTGGTCAGGTCCAGCCCGATCGACAGGGCCTGGTGCTTCTCCGGGATCGGCAGCAGCCCTCGGCCGGAGATCTCCTCGGTCTCGACCCAGCGGGTCGGCAGGAGCTGCTCACCCGCGACGATGTCAACCGCGGCGAACTTCCCCTCCAGTTGCCGCACATTCCGGAAGGCACCGGGGACGGCGCTCTTGCGAGGAATGATCTGCAAACCGATCTGCTTGGCGGTCTCGGCATCTTCGCCGCTCGTGCCGGCCCGGATGGTCTCCTTGGCCACCAGGACCTGCACCGGGTCCTGGCCAGCGACGGCCCGGCGGTCGGCCCCGTTGACGTAGACGACCAGGGCGGCCGTCGCCACCAGGGCGAGCACAACCGCGATCAGGATGGCCAGCACTCTGCTCTGCATACGTGCGCCTCGCTGCTAGCAGCCGCCCGGACCCCCGGGGGCGGAGAGCTGCTCGATCCGCATGGTCGCCGTCGCCGTCCCCGTCTGCCATGACGGCGGGTTGGGCATGAACGGGATGACCAGGTCGAGTGGGTAGTCGAAGGTGACGGTCAGGGTGCCGCCGACCACGTCGGCGGTGGTCAGGGAGCAGTTGTCGATGTCGCCGAGGCCGGCGTCCTGCTGGACGGCCTGCCAGAAGGCGATGCCGCCGCCGATGTCGCCCCAGTTGTCGATGCCGACAACCGCCATCCTGGCCCCCTCGCGGGCGGCGTTGGTGGCCTGGATGCGGGTGTTGAAGGCGGTCCCGAACTGGATGACGCCGAACAGCAGGACGACGAGCAAGGGCAGGAGCAGCGCGAACTCGACTGCGGCGGCACCGTCCTGTCCCTTGCCCGGCATCACGTCAAGGCCCGGCCGGTTCCGCCGGGGGCGAGCAGTTCGCAGGGAGCGGACCGCTGGACACGCAGCTGCCCACGTCGCCGTAGGTCTCTTTGACGGTGTTAAACAAGGCGTAGAACGCTCCAACCAGAAGCACCGCGATGATGGCGACCATGAGCGCGTACTCGACGGCGGTCACCCCCTCCTCGCGCGTGCGCAGCCCGCCGAGACGGGCACGCGTATACGCGATCATCGCAGGGAAATTCGTCAGCACGGGACCGGCCCCCTTAGGTTCCCCTACAGGTCAGTGCTTCTCTCGAACAGTTGGAAGCCATGCCGGCGGGGGGCTCTTCGGGCCTGCCCCGCCGGCATGACAAACCTGGCTACGAGTTGGTCGGGCAGGGCGCGGCGCCCGGCGTATCGACACAGCTAGCCGTGTCGGTGAACGCGGTCGACACGTTCTCGAACAGGAGGAAGAACCCAGCCACCATGAGCAAGGCGATGATCGCAACCATGAGCGCGTACTCGACCGCGGTGACACCGTCTTCACGCGCCCGCAGGTCCGCGAATCGTGAGCGAACGT
>JASLBL010000271.1 GCA_030146615.1 Actinomycetes bacterium | reverse complement strand
TCCCCGAGGGCTCGGGCGGCGTTGGTGGCGAAGGTGGCCAGGCGGTCGTAGCTGGCGGCGGCGTCGGCCAGGACCTCCTCGGAGAACTCGAGGGGGCTGCGGTAGTGGGCGCCCAGGAGGGCGTAGCGCAGGACGACCCCGCGGTGGCGGGTCAGGAGCTCGCGAGGGCTGACGACGTTGCCCACAGACTTGGCCATCTTCACGCCCTTGAGCTCGAGGAAGGCGTTGTGGAGCCAGTAGCGGGCGAACGGCTCGCCGGTGGCCCCCTCGGACTGGGCGATCTCGTTCTCGTGGTGGGGGAAGATCAGGTCCTCGCCGCCGCCGTGGATGTCGAAGGCGCGGCCCAGGTACTTGCCGGCCATGGCCGAGCACTCGATGTGCCAGCCGGGGCGGCCGGGTCCCCAGGGGGAGTCCCAGGTGGGCTCGCCGGGCTTAGCTCCCTTCCAGAGAGCGAAGTCGAGCGGGTCGCGCTTGTCCAGGTTGACCTCGACTCGGGCGCCGGCCTGGAGCTCGGCGAGGTCGCGGCCGGACAGCCGCCCGTACTCGGGCCACTTGCCGACGGCGAAGTAGACGTCCCCGCCGACCTGGTAGGCGAGGCCGGCGTCGACCAGACGGGCGATCAGGGCCAGCATCTCCGGGATGTGGCCGCTGGCCCTTGGGGCGATGTCGGGCGGCCGCACGCCCAGGGCGTCGGTGATCTGGTCGTAGACCCGGGTCCAGTGCTCGGCGACAGCGTAGGCACGCAGCGGGTCGTGGCCGGCGGCGTTGATGATCTTGTCGTCGACGTCGGTGTAGTTGCGGATATAGAGGACCTCGAAGCCGGAGGCGTCCAGGTGCCGGCGCAGGACGTCGAACACCACCACCGGGCGGAGGTTGCCGACGTGGGGCTCGGCGTACACGGTGGGGCCGCAGAGGTAGATCCCGACCCGGCCCTCGTCGCGGGGCACGAACGGCTCCTTGCGGCGGGTGAGGGTGTTGTGGAGCAGGAGGGCCATCGGTGGTTCGGCTCCGGGTCGGATCGGCGGCTGAGCTCGTAATCCTACCCGCGAACCGGCTGCTCAGCGGCGAGGCAGACCGCGCTGGCGGCGATCCCCTCGCCCCGGCCGGTGAAGCCGAGGCCGTCGGTGGCCTTGGCCGTGACCCGGACCCGGGTCGGCTCCAGGCGCAGGGCGGCGGCCAGGTTGGCGGCCATGGTCGCCGTGAGGTGGCCGAGACGGGGCCGGTCGCAGAGCACGGCCACGTCCAGGTTGACCGGGGCCCAGCCGCTGGCCGCGACCAGCTCGGCCACCCGGGCGCACAGGTCGATGCTGGAGGCGCCCGCCCAGCGGGGGTCGGCCGACGGGAAGTGGTGGCCGAGGTCGGGCAGGCCGGCCGCGCCGAGCACGGCGTCGCAGGCCGCGTGGGCGACCACGTCGGCGTCGGAGTGGCCGTCCAGGCCGAGCTCGAATTCGACGGTCACCCCGCCCAGGACCAGCGGCCGCCCGGCCACCAGCGGGTGCGCGTCCACCCCCTGCCCGACCCGCAGCGGCGGCTGGGTCACGAGCCACCACCCCGACTCACCGGGGCACCCATCCTGGGTTCCCCGGACCCCTCCCATGGCGGCGGGCCAGCAGGGTCTCGGCGACGGCCAGGTCGAGCGGGGTGGTCACCTTCAGGTTCTCGGGATCGCCGGGGACGACCTGGACCTGGTGGCCGGCCAGCTCGACCAGGGCGGCCTCGTCGGTCGCCTCGACCCCGTCGCGGCGGGCAAGCCGGTAGGCCCGCTCCAGCACCTCGCGGACGAACAGCTGCGGGGTCTGCATGGACCGCAGCTGCTCGCGGTCGACGATGCCGGTGGAGCGCTGGGCGTCGTCGACCCGGCGGATGGTGTCGATCACCGGCACCCCGGGGACCACCCCGGCGAGGCCCGCCTCCAGCAGCAGCTCCAGCATACGGTCGACCGCGCCCGGGGCGACCAGCGGGCGGGCGGCGTCGTGGACGACCACGTAGCCAGGGCCCGGCGGCAGCGCCCTGAGGCCGGCGGCCACGCTCGCCTGGCGGGTCGGCCCGCCGGCGACCAGCGCCGTCACCTTGGCCAGGCCCTCGTCGGCGAGCAGCTTGGCGGTGGCCTCCATGGCGTCGGGGTGGCTGACCACCACCACCGCGGTGGTGCACTGGTTGGCCTCCATGGCCTCGACGGCGTGGGCCAGCAGGGCCCGGCCGGCCAGGCGGACCAGCGCCTTGGCGCCGCCGCCGAGGCGGCGGCCGGCACCGGCCGCGGGCACGACCACGCCCACCGCCGGGTTGGCGGTGGGCGTGGTGAACGGGTCGGGTCTGGCTACGACTCGAGCGCCTCGTCGACCAGCAGGATGGCCTTGCCCTCGTCGCAGTGGCAGGCGAGCACCAGCTCGGAGACGAGGATCTGGCGGGAGCGCTGGAGCATCCGCTTCTCGCCGGCCGACAGGCCCTTTTCCCGGTCGCGGACGGTGAGGTCGCGGACGACCTCGGCGACCTGGAAGATGTCGCCGGACTGGAGGCGCTCGATGTTGCCCTTGAAGCGGCGGCTCCAGTTGCCCTGGGTCGAGGACTCACCGGTGCGCAGGATCTCGAAGACGCCATCGACGTCGTCGGAGCTGCAGACCTCCCGGATCCCGACCTCCTGG
Organism: Actinomycetes bacterium; assembly: GCA_030146615.1. Lineage (GTDB taxonomy): Bacteria > Actinomycetota > CALGFH01 > CALGFH01 > CALGFH01 > CALGFH01. Next base: position 4,454 of record JASLBL010000271.1, on the reverse strand, counting down.
CAGTTGTCGCGGGGCACCATGAGGGTCAGGTCGCCATACGTCAGCTTGAGGACCAGGTACTCCCTGGTCTCGCCGCCTACCTCACGATCCTGGAGGCCCTCGATGACCGCGGCCCCATGCTGTGGGTAGATGACGCTGTCGCCGACCTTGAACATACGCGAAAACCCCTTCCCTCGAACGGAACACAAATCAGGATAGCATTTCTGCGGGGTTGCGTACAAACGAAGTCGCAGGTAGATGGCCTGATTGACGTACCCGGGGTCACTCGTCGGCCTCAGGCCGGGCACCATCGGCGAGGCGCCGGAGCCCCTCACGCAGCAGCCGGGCCCGGCTGGCGCCGACGCCCTCGACCTCCTCGAGGTCCTCGGGGCCGACGGCCATGATGACCTTCAGCGAGCCGAACCGCTCCACCACCCGGTCGACCACCGACGGTGGCAGCTGCGGAACCCTGGCCAGCAGACGGTAGCCGCGCGGGACCTGGGCCGCGTCCAGCGTCTCGGGGTCGCCAGTGAGGTCGATCGCCTTGGCCACGGCGGCCATGTCCGACAGCTCCTCGGGGGTCAGGCGGCCCAGCTCGGCCAGGACGCCGGCCACCTCCCAGCCGGGACGGGCCCGGAGGTGGTCGCGGACGGCCAGGCGCTCCTCCTCGTCGACGCCGGCGCTCAGCTCCTCCAGCTGGAGCCGGAGCAGGCGGCCGTCGCTGCCCAGCTCGGCCACGTACTGCTCGAGCTCGCGGGCCACCCTCCGCACCATCTCGGCCCGCCCGAACAGGGTCAGGACGTCCAGCAGGGTCGCCTGGCCGTGCAGCTCGCGGGCGTCGAGGGTGGCGCCGGCCTCGTCGAAGCGGGCCCGGTAGTGATCGAGGGCGGCGACCGCCTGGTTGGCCCGCGACAGCACCGAGCCGACGTCCTCGAGCACGTGGCGCCAGTCCTCGACGTACAGGGTGATGGTCCGCATCGAGTGGGAGACCGAGATCACCGGGACCCCGGCCTGCCTGGCCACCCGCTCGGCGGTGCGGTGGCGGGTGCCGGTCTCGACCGTGGGGATGGCCGGGTCGGGCATCAGGTGGACGTTGGCCCAGAGGATACGGGTGGCGGTCTCGTCCAGGACCAGGGCGCCGTCCATCTTGGCCAGCTCGGAGAGGCGCTGGGCGGTGAACGGCACGTCGATCTGGAACCCGCCGGTGAACAGCGCCTCCACCTGGGGCGGCGAGCCGAGCACGACCAGGGCCCCGGTGTTGGCTCTCAGGATGCGCTCCAGCCCGGGCCGCAGGGCCGTCCCGGGGGCGACCTGGCGCAGCACCTCGAGCAGGCGGTCGTCCAGGCTCATCGGGGAACCCCCTCGGGGTTCCCCGAACCCCTCCGGCTCACCGGACCACCCCCAGCTTCTCCGGGGCCGGGGTCGAGGCCAGGACCGACAGGGACTCGGCGACCGAGCCGACCGGGTCCAGCTCGATGCCGGCGCCCCTGATCCCCTTGGGGAGGCCGGTGGCCGGGACCAGGGCGCGGCGGAAGCCGAGCCGGGCCGCCTCGGCCAGGCGGCGGGGCAGCTGCGGGACCGGGCGGACCTCGCCGCCCAGACCGACCTCGCCGATGGTGATCAGGTCGGACGGCACCTGCCGGTCGCGGGCGGCCGAGGCCAGGGCCAGGCAGACGGCCAGGTCGGCCGCGGGCTCGGTGATCCTGACCCCGCCGGCGGTGGCGGCGAACACGTCGTTGCCGGCCAGGCCGATGCGGGCCCGGCGGTCGAGCACCGCGACCAGGATGGCCAGCCGCCCCGCGTCCAGGCCCTGGGCGGTGCGCCGGGGCACGGCCACCCCGGTGGGCACGACCAGCGCCTGGACCTCGGTGACGAGCGGCCGCCGGCCCTCCAGGCTGACCGTGCAGGCCACCCCCGGCACCCCGGCCGAGCGGGCCGACAGGAACAGCCGCGACGGGTCGGCCAGCGGCTCCAGGCCGGCCTCGGTCATCTCGAAGCAGCCGACCTCGTAGGCGGGGCCGAAGCGGTTCTTGGTGCAGCGGACCAGGCGCAGGGCGTGGTGCTGGTCGCCCTCGAAGTTGAGGACCACGTCGACCAGGTGCTCCAGGGTCTTGGGGCCGGCGACGGCGCCCTCCTTGGTCACCTGGCCGACCAGGAAGGTGGCGATCGACCGCTCCTTGGCCAGGCGCACCAGCTGGGCGGCGACCTCACGGACCTGGCCGACCCCGCCGGGGGCGCCGGCCAGCTCCGGGTCGGCGACGGTCTGGACCGAGTCGACCACCACCACGGCCGGCTCGACCTGCTCGACCAGGGTGCGGACGGCGCCGAGGTCGGTCTCGGCGGCCAGCAGCAGCCCCGGGTGGAGGGCCCCGAGGCGCTCGGCCCGCAGGCGGACCTGCTCGCGCGACTCCTCGGCGCAGACGTACAGCACCGGCCCGTCGGCGGCGAGGCCGGCAAGCACGCCCAGCAGCAGGGTCGACTTGCCGATGCCGGGCTCGCCGGCCAGCAGCACCACCGACCCGGGGACCAGGCCGCCGCCGAGGACCCGGTCGAGCTCCTCGACGCCGGTGGGGCGGTGGGCGCCGGCCTGAGCGGCGACCTCGGTGATCGGCACCGGGGCGGTCACCGGCCCGGACGCCCTGGCCGGGGCCGACCGCTCCAGCACCTCCTCGACCAGGCTGTTCCAGGCGCCGCAGGCCGGGCAGCGGCCGACCCAGCGCGGGCTGGCGGCCCCGCACTCGGTGCAGGCATAGGCGGTCCGGACTGTCCTGGCCACGTTCGAAGTCGCCCCCACCGTCGCGCCGGGCCTGGGCCCGGACCGGCGCGCCCGATGCCCGCCGGCAGGACGCAACACGCGCCCTCACCAGGCCAAAGGCTAGCACGCAACGGCGACAATCGAATGTCGTCCACAATGGGGACATGGAGGAGTCACCTGGAGCTAGAGAGCTGCTGGCGCTGCTGGCCGAGCGGGACCGGCTCAAGGCCCTGGCCGCGGTCACTCTCGGCGCGGACACGCTGCCGGAAGTGGCCGAGCGGGCCGGTCTGGAGCCCAAGGAGGCGGCCAGGGCGCTGAGCCGGCTGGTCGCCGGCGGGCTGCTGGAGGGCGAGGCCGGCAAGGGCTACCGTGTCCGCACCGAGGCCCTGAAGGCGGCGGCCCGGCGGCCGGGCGGTGAGCCGCCGGGCCCGGCCGCCGGGTCGCCCGAGGCCGACGTGCTGCGGCGGTTCGTGCACAACGGCCGGCTGCTGGCCATGCCGGCCGCCCACGGCAAGCGCCTGGTCGTCCTCAACCACCTGGCCGGGCTGTTCGAGCCGGGCCGCCGCTACCCCGAGCCGGAGGTCAACGAGATGCTCGGGCGCTACCACCCCGACTACGCCATGCTCCGGCGCTTCCTGGTCGACGAAGGCTTCCTCGACCGCGCCGACGAGCCGGCGCCGTCGGGGTCGCACTCGGTCAAGGTCTACTGGCGCACCGGCGGCACGGTGGAGCTGGACTGACCGGCCCGGCCCAGCCGCCGCCTTGGACGAGTACGAGCGGTGGCTTGCCACCAGCCTGGCCGCCGCCCTGCTTCCGGCGCCGGCGCCTACCTCTTCTTGAAGCGCTCGCTGGCCTCGGCGAAGGTGGCATTCAGGGCGTCGCTCAGCGAGCTCGCCGCCTTCTTGGTCTGCTCGCCGAACTGCGGGTCCCGGATGGTGTCGCCGAGGGCGCTGAACGCCTGCTCGAGCGAGTCGGTCAGCTTCTGGAGGGTCTCGTCGACCTTGCGGCGGTCGGCCGAGGGCGCGGCCTGGCCCGCCTCCGGCTGCTCCTTCTGGGGCTGCTCGTCGTAGTGCTGCTTGACCTGGCGTCCGAGGGCGCGGAACTCCTCCCCGACCCGGTCCCAGTGGGCTTTGCTCTCAGCCATCTGCGCTCCTTCCGTCCCTGGACAGGTTACGCGGGCAGGCGCAGACGGCCGTCGGTGCCGGTGGCGACCATGCCCTCGGACTCGAGGCGGGCCAGGAGGGTGTCGAACCACCCGGCGGGGCGGCCGGCGGCGGCGGCCGCCTGGACCTGGTCGGCCAGGGCGGACCGCTCAAGGCCGTCTGGGGCGGCGGCCAGGGCCCGCACGACCGCGCCCCGCCAGCGCCGGTCGGAGGTGGCGAACGGCGCCTGGGCCTTCGGCCGCGGGGGCGGCGCCGCCGGCCCCAGGGCCCGCCACCGGCAGGTCAGATCCAGCGGGCAGCCGTCACAGCGCGGCCGGGGCCGGCAGTGGAGGGCGCCCACGTCCATCAAGGCCGACGACCAGGTCCAGGCGGTGCCGGAGCCCTCGGGCAGGGCCTGGTCGGCCAGGCGCTGGCGGGCGGCCGAGGTGAGCTGGGCGGGGTCGGTGCCGGCCAGGGACCTGACCAGGACCCGGGCGACGTTGGTGTCGACCGGGGCGACCGGCTGCTCCAGGGCGAAGCAGGCGACCGCCCTGGCCGTGTACGGGCCGACGCCGGGC